>JAHHSA010000009.1 GCA_020025475.1 Oscillibacter sp. | reverse complement strand
CAGCCTTCTCCGCTTCCCTCTTTGCCCTGGCCTCAGCAGCCTTGGCAGCCTTCTCTGCTTCCTTCTTTGCCCTGATCTCAGCAGCCTTGGCAGCCCTCTCCGCTTCTTTTTTTGCCTTGTCGGCCGCCTTTTCTTCCTCCGTTTTGCACGTTCGGCCAGTAGACTTCTTGGCAGTGGACTTCTTCACAGGAGTCTCCTTCTCCTGGGCAGGCATTGCTGTGAGGAGCTCCTCAGCAGAAACGCTCTCCCCTGCCACAGGCCAAGTTTGTCCGGTGATCCCCGCGTAGATCCGCAGATACTGACCGGCGCTGCGAGCCCAGCTGAAGTCGGATGCCATGGCACGGTCACGCAGATGTCCGAAAGCGTCGGGGTAATCCTTGTAAAGGTAGACGGCCTCCCGGATTACATGGAGCATGTCGCTGCTGGAATAGTTTGCAAAAGTAAATCCATTGCCGCCATCGCGCCAGGCTTCATAGGGCTGGACGGTATCCTTCAAGCCACCGGTCTCCCGGACAATGGGCACAGTGCCGTAGCGCATGGCAATCATCTGGCTCAGGCCGCATGGCTCACTCTTGGAGGGCATCAGGAACAGGTCTGCACCGGCGTAAATCGCCATGGAGAGGTCCTCGTTATAGTCCAGACGTACAGCCATCCGTCCTGGATACTGCTGGGCAGCCCAGTGGAAAAATTCCTCGTATTTCCGGTCGCCTTTTCCCAGAATGACCAGCTGCAGGGGGAGCTCCATCATATCATGCAGCACCTCGCAAATCAAGTCCAGGCCCTTGTGGGACACCAGGCGGCTGACAATGGCCACAATTGGGACAAAGGGCTCCTGCCGCAATCCCATCAGTTTCTGCAGCTCCGCCTTGTCGGCCTGCTTGCCCGCCATATTTTCCCGTGAGAAGTTTACCGGGATGCTGGGATCGGTGGAGGGGTCGTAACGCTTGAGGTCGATGCCGTTGAGCACGCCAGAGAGCTTATAGGAGCAGCGCCGCATAATATTTTCCAGGCGGTGCGCAAAATATGCCATTTTCAGTTCGTCGGCATAGGTGGGAGAGACGGCGTTGACTGCATCTGCGCAAAGGATCGCACCCTTGAGCAGATTGACGTCGCCGTCCATGACGATGGTGCCATCGTCTGCCCAGCCCTGATTCAGTCCGAACAGATCGCCCAGAGTCTGCATTCCGTAACGGCCCTGGTACTCAATATTATGGATCGTCAGGGCCGTTTTGATGCCGCGGTATGGCTCATACCGAACGCCGTCGTCTTTCAGATAGATGGGCACCAGGGCGGTCTGCCAGTCGTTGCAGTGAATGACCTCGGGCCAGAACTTCAGGTGCGGCAGCATCTCCACGATGGCGCGGGAGAAATAGCCGAAGCGTTCACCGTCATCAATGTAGCCATAGAGATCGGGTCGGTCAAAATACTGCTCGTTGTCCAGGAAGTACCAGGTGACGCCGTTCATCTCCAGGGAGAAGAGTCCGCAGTAGCAGTGGCGCCAGGCCAGGTTGATGTAATCGTAGCACTCAAATTTCAGCTGATTGGCGTAGCGCTCCTTGACCTTGCGGTACAGGGGCAGGATGACCGCCACTTCCGCACCTTCCTGGGCCAGCGCCGCGGGGAGAGAGCCGGCTACGTCGGCCAGACCGCCGGTTTTACAAAACGGGACAGCCTCGCTGGTTGCATACAGAATCTTCATAGAACAAGCTCCTTTTTGTTAGTCCGGCCGGAATGTTTGTCCGTTCCGCCGGTTTTCCTACTTCCATAGCAAAGTCCACAAGGGGGAGCGTGGGCTCCCCCTTGCGTGCGCAATCAGATTTTGCTGCCCTTGGAAATGACCAGAGGGTAGCTGGCATGGCCCATCAGGGTGCGATCCCGCAGGATCTCCACGTTCTTATCAGTAATGACATAGGAGAGCTGTGCATTTTCCCGGACCGCAGTCTCCTTGAAGAGGACGCAGTTGCGAATCACGCAGCCCTTCTCCACCACAACGCCGGGGAAGAGAATGGAGTTCTCCACAGCGCCCTCGATGCGGCAGCCCTCGGCGACCAGGGAGTTGATGCAGACACCGTCAGGCCCCACATAGGCAGAGGACTTATCGGCACCCTTTGCAATGATGGGTCGCTCAGGGCAGAACAGCTCGCTGCGGATCTCGGGATCCAGCAGCTGCATGCTGCGGTCATAGTATTCCTTGACAGAACGGATCTGGGCGGCAAAGCCATTCCAGACATAGCTGCTGATGTTCAGACGGTCCTTGCCTGCCAGCAGGACATCACGGCGCCAGCTGAACATATCACGGCCGCTGCACTCGTCCACCACATCTTTCAAAAGCTGGGTAGAAATGATGTAGACCTCCAGCCCACGGTAGCCCCGGGGGTGGTTCATGTTAAACAGGACATCGGTAATACGGCCGCTGTGGTCCATCTCAAAATAGGTGCCGTTATCGGTCTCGAAGCTGTCGTTTCCACAGACGGCTGTGATGTCAGCGCCGGACTGGAGGTGCTGTGTAAAAATCTCCTGCAAAGGCAGGTTCACCACCAGATCACCGTCCATCAGGGCCACATAGTCCTGGCGGATGGTATCCAGGTAGGTGCGGACCTCGGCCAGTGCCTCGATCTTGCCGCGGAAAGGCAGTACGCCCCAGTTCTGGCGGTAGTTGAAGGGAGGCAGAATCTTGAGACCACCCCGCTTGCGGGACAGGTCCCACTCCTTGCCGGTGCCCAGATGGTCGATCATACTCTGGTAACGGCCATGCAGCACCACGCCCACGTCGGTCACCCCGGCATTGACCAGGTTGGAAAGGGCAAAGTCCACCGCCCGATACCGTCCGCCGAAGGGGACAGAGGATGCAGAGCGCAGTTCACCCAGTTCCCGCAGATCATTGCGGGTCTCATAAGAAAAGATAATTCCGTGCAGTCCTTTCATCACTTGGACACCTCCTCGCCAGCACGGTCCAGCATGACGCCGGGCCGCACCACTCTCTCGTCAGCCAGCTCACAATGGGGAGCCAGCACCGTCAGGCCCCAGCTCTCCGGAGCGGTGGTCTCAGGTGCCGCGCCTACGCGGCAGTTTTTGCCCACACGGCAGCCCTCGCCAAGAATGGCGTACTCCACCACGGCTCCAGGCTCAATGACCGTGCCGGGCAGCACCACCGAGTAGCTGACGCGGGCACCCTCACCCACAGTGACATCGGGGGAGAGAACAGAATTCTCCACAGTGCCGTTAATGTAACTGCCACGGTTGAAAGCAGAGTGCTTCACCACGGCGGTGCGGCCCAGGAATGCCGGCGGTGCGCTGAGAGAGCGCGCATAGATGGGCCAGGACTCATCAGCCACATCCAGACCGGACTCGATAGAAAGCATATCCATGTTGGCGTCCCACAGGGATTCCAGCGTGCCCACATCCTTCCAGTAGCCCTCAAAACGATAGGCAGCCATGCGCTGACCGTCCCTGAGCATGCCGGGGATGATGTTCTTGCCAAAGTCGTTCTCAGAAGTGGGATCGGCTTCATCGTCGGTCAGGTACTGGCGCAGCACCTTCCAGGAGAAGACGTAGATACCCATGGAAGCCAGGTTGCTCTTTGGCTCCTTAGGCTTTTCGGCAAACTCGGTAATCATGTCCTCGTCGTTGACGCTCATAATGCCAAAGCGGGGTGCCTCGTCCCAAGGTACCTCCATGACGGAGATGGTGCAGGCGGCATTGGCCTCCTTGTGGCGGGTGATCATCTGTGAGTAATCCATTTTATAGATATGGTCGCCGGAGAGGATCACCACATACTCAGGATCATACATATCGATGAAGCCGATGTTCTGATAAATTGCGTTGGCGGTGCCCTTGTACCAGGTGCCGCCCTTGCTGCCCATATAGGGGGGCAGAATGTGCACGCCGCCGGTGGTGACGTCCAGATCCCAGGGCTGGCCGCTGCCGATGTAGCTGTTGAGTTCCAGGGGGCGGTACTGGGTCAGGACACCAACTGTGTCGATACCAGAGTTGGAGCAGTTGGAGAGCGGGAAATCGATGATGCGGTACTTGCCGCCAAAGGGGACGGCAGGCTTGGCCATATCCCCGGTCAGGACATACAGACGGCTTCCCTGGCCGCCTGCCAACAGCATGGCGATACACTCTTTTTTCATTTTACAGCAGACTCCTTTGCCTGTTTTTTCGCTCTGGGCTTGGGCAACTTTCCCTCACCGCGGTAGAACACCGCGCCAAAGGCGGGAATGCGGATGGCAGCGGAGCAGTCCTTCCCATGAGAGGGGATTCGCTCCACCTTGACTGCCTCGGTGTCGCCGAAGCCGTCGCCGCCATATTCCACAGCATCCGTATTAAACACGGGGACGTATTTCCGGTGGTCATGAACGCCCATCCGATACCCGACATATGTATTGGGTGAGAAGTTAATGGCGCAGAGCAGATCCCTGCCCTTGCGGTCCTTGCGCAGGAATACCACCACGTTGTTGTGGTTGTCGTCCGGCACCAGCCACTCAAAGCCGGACCAATCGAAGTCGATCTCCCAGAGGGCTGCTTCCTTCTTATAGAAGGCGTTGGCCTCCTTGAAAAACCGGTGGATCTTCTGATTGGACTCCTGCTCCAGCAGGTACCAGTCCAGCTGCTGATTGGAGTTCCACTCGTGCCACTGGCCCAGTTCAGCACCCATGAACATGAGCTTTTTGCCGGGATGGGCAAGCAGGTACGCGTAAAAGCCCCGCAGGCAGCGCAGCTGATTTTCATAGTCTCCGGGCATCTTGCCCACCACAGAACCTTTCATGTGGACCACCTCGTCATGGGAGATGGGAAGCACAAAGTTCTCCGAAAAAGCATACATAAAAGAGAAGGTAATATCCTTGTGATGGTCCTGGCGGAACCAGGGGTCCATCTTCAAATAGTGGCACATGTCGTTCATCCAGCCCATGTTCCACTTGAGATTAAAGCCCAGGCCGCCCACATCGGCCGGTCGCGAGACCATGGGCCATGCGGTAGACTCCTCGGCAATCATCAGCACGTCAGGGTCCACAGAAAAGGCCATGGTGTTGAGGCCCCGCAGGAAATCGATAGCCTCCAGATTCTCCCGTCCCCCGTTCTGGTTTGGGGTCCATGCCCCGTCCTGGCGGCCGTAGTCCAGATACAGCATGGATGCCACGGCGTCCACGCGAAGGCCGTCGATGTGATACTCCTCCAGCCAGAACCGGGCGGAGGAATAGAGAAAGCTCTTCACCTCAGGCCGTCCGTAGTCAAAGACCCGGGTGCCCCAGCCGCAGTGCTCCCACTTGTTGGGGTCTGCGTATTCATAGCAGCATGTCCCGTCAAATTCCAGGAGACCCTGTTCATCCTTACAGAAGTGGGCGGGAACCCAGTCCAGAATGACGGTGATGCCGTTTTTATGCATATGGTTGACGAACCACATAAAGTCCTTGGGAGTGCCGAAGCGGGAGGTGGGGGCAAAGTAGCCCGTGCACTGGTAGCCCCAGGAATCATCCAGGGGGTGCTCTGTGATGGGCAGCAGCTCAATGGCCGTGTAGCCCATTTCCTTGACGTAGGAAGCCAGCTGACGGCCCAAATCCTTATAGTCGATGAAGTCCCCGTTTTCCCGTCTCCGCCAGGAGCCCAGGTGTACCTCGTAGATGTTGAGCGGGGCCTCATAGACCGGCTTGTTCCGCTTCTTCTCCTGGAAAGCGGCGTCGCTCCACTTGAATCCGTTGATGTCGTACAGCTTGCTGGCTGTGGCCGGACGGGTCTCCGTATGAAAGCCGTAGGGGTCTGCCTTCATGCGGGTGCAGTCATCTGCCCCGTGAACGGCATACTTATAAGATGTATATTCTGCCAGGCCTGGAATAAATGTCTCCCAGACCTCTCCTCTGCGTTTCATCGGGTTGGCCAGGGGGTCCCAACCGTTGAAATCACCCACCACCGAAACGCTCTTGGCATGGGGGGCCCAGACGCGGAAGGTCCAGCCTCTCTTCTCTCTTTGCTCTGTCGGGTGGGCGCCAAACCACCGCCAGCCATCGCTCAGTGTCCCCGCATGAAAGCGCTCATCCTGTTCGATTTTAGCCATGTACATCTCCTCTCTCCACTGCTTCCACAAGCGGCCGCAGCGAGCTTTTTCCAGTTCTGCACAGAGGCCGAATCGCCCCTGTACTCACTCCTGTGCAGGTTCGCCAGTATCTTCATTATACTTCTTCACACATATAGCGTCAAGGACAGTCCCGTCGAAATGGCGTTATATATTTGGTGAATTTTGCCGATATATGTCGCTTTATGTCCTGATGCTTTGTATAGGTTTCCTGTAGCCTACGCCACAGTGTCCATCCCTGATGGCTCAACAGCGGAATCTTCTCCAGATTCTGCTTTGCTTCGGCTTGATTTTCCAATTCTCCGCTGATAGAATAACTATGCTTCGGTCTTGTATACTCCGAGGCATCTATTGTGTATTTGGAGAGGCCTCTTTATGTCAATTTATCAATTGCTTACCGAAATATCCTTTGACGGCGTAGCCCTATGGGCCGTGCTGCTGGTGTGCCTGGGTGTGTTCTTCGCCGGATTTATGGACGCCATTGCCGGAGGCGGCGGCATCATCTCTGTGCCTATCTACCTGATTGCATTCCACCGCCTGCCAACCTACTACACCCTGGGCACCAACAAGCTGTCCTCGTGTCTGGGAACTGCCCTCTCCACTGCCCGATTCATCCGCAGCGGCTTGGTAGACTGGCCGCTCTTTGCCCCAGCTATGGTGTTTTCCGTGGTGGGCTCTCTGGGCGGTACCTGGCTGCAGCACCGCACGCCCGATTTCATTTTGAAATACTTGCTGCTGTTGGTGCTGCCAGTGGTGGCCTTTTTTACTCTGCGCTCCCACGGCTGGCCCGATGAGGCCGGGGACATTGCCCCCACCGTCCAGAGAGCCATCATCTGGATCTCCTCCCTCATCATTGGCTGCTATGACGGCTACTACGGTCCCGGCACCGGTACCTTCCTGATGATTGTCTTTATCCGGATGGCCAAGCTGGACACCCGGCATGCCGCAGGCGGTGTCAAGATCATCAACCTCTGCTCCAACGTCAGCAGCCTCATTGCCGCCTTCTGCTCCGGCTATGTGCTTCTGGGTGTTGGCCTGTGTGCCTCCGTGGCCTCCATGGCCGGTCACTATCTGGGAGCCGGTCTGGCCATTAAGAACGGCAGCAAGATCATCCGCCCTGCTGTTATCACCGTTCTCATCCTGCTGACGGCTAAGATCGGCTCTGAGCTGCTCTTCCCCAACTTCTGGAGCTGATTTCGTTCTCTTCGTTCTGTTTTTCGTTATATTGTATTCTTTTTAGCAGATAGGCGACGTGTTTTTTTGTGGTATTAGACAGGATTTATTTCTTTTGCCCAAAAAGATTTACAGCACGTCATCTCACTGCTATAATAGAAAAAATTTGTCCAGAGCCAGTCGTCTTCACTTGGCTCCGCGAACGAGGTGTATTTGTATGAAGAAGAAAAAGTCCCTATCCCTCCCCATGCAGATTCTGATTGCGTTGATTGCAGGCGTGATTGTAGGCTTCATCTGCTACAAGGCAGGCGTGGCTGATCTAACCGCTAACTACCTCAAGCCTTTCGGCGATATCTTTGTGAATCTGCTGAAGTTTATTGTGGTGCCTGTGGTACTGCTGTCCATGATCGAAGGCATCCTGTCCATGGGAGATCTGCGGCAGGTGGGTTCCATCGGCTGGAAGACCATGGCCTACTTTACCTGTACCACTGCCGTGGCCTGCGTCATCGGCTTGGTTTTGGGTTCTCTCTTCAACAACGCCGGTCTCTTCCCCGTACTGGCTCCTCCTACCGAGGCCTTCGAGGTCAAGGAGTTCTCCGGCTTTATGGAAGTTCTGGTAGGAATGTTCCCCTCCAACCTGTGGAAAGCATTCTTTGACGCCAACATGCTCCAGGTCATCGTCATTGCCCTGTTCTTCGGCGGTGCCATGCTGGCTGCCGGTGAGAAGAGCAAGGCCTGCCGTGAGGTGGTCTCCTCCCTGTACGCTGTGGTGGATCAGCTGATGGGCTTTATCATCCGCCTGAGCCCCATTGGTGTCTTTACCTACATGGCATGGGTGGTTGCCACCCAGGGCGCAGAAATCCTGGGTTCTCTGGCTCTGGTGCTGCTGTGCGCCTACATCGGCTACTTTGTCCACGCCATCATCATCTACTCCTCCACCGTTCGGGTGTTCGCAGGCATCAGCCCCGTGACCTTCTTCAAGGGAGTGGCCGCCGCCATGATGTTCGGCTTCACATCCGCCTCCTCTGCTGCGACTCTGCCTGTGTCCAAGGAGTGCGCAGAGAAGCTGGGTGCTGACAAGGAGGTCTCCGCCTTCGTTCTGCCCTTGGGCGCCACCATCAACATGGATGGTACCGCCATCTATCAGTGCGTCACCGCCATCTTCCTGGCCACCTGCGTGGGCATGAATCTGACTCTGAGCCAGATGGTGACCATCGTCATCACAGCCACCCTGGCCTCCATCGGCACCGCCGGTACTCCCGGCTCCGGCCTCATCATGCTGACTATGGTCCTCTCCACTTTGAACATCCCTGTGGATTACATCGGCCTCATCTTCGCTGTGGATCGTCTTTTCGACATGGGCCGTACCTGCATGAACATCACCGGCGACATCTCCTGCTCCCTGTGCGTCACCCGCTGGCAGCAGAAGAGCAAGCAGCGTCACAACGCCTGATTGCCTGTATCCCGGTTCTGCCTCCTACTCCAAATCCGCGCCGCCTGGTCAGGCGGCGCGGATTTTTTCTGCCGTTTGGAGGTGGGGACTGCCATGATTGGTTCCGCTCCCGTCGCCTCAATCACATCCACTCTATTTTATATTTATTGCTTGTAGCAGGCGCCAGGAACGTTGCTTGTCCACCGCCGCCATTATTGCATTTTGCACAATCCAAGTCTGGAAAAACCAGGACCTTGCGTTTCCCTTACAGTTTTTTCAGGCGGGCAGCGTTAGTTGTTGCAGTCTTTTTGCGGCTCGTATATAATAAAAGCAACAGCATGCTGCCGTTGCCTTTCAGTTCCCATTTTCAGCTTTGAAGGAGGGGTTCACATGAGCTCGCAGATCTATCACCTGCCGCCTCGCACCAGTGCCAAGCCGCCGGGCGAATTGCCTCAGCTGCGCTATATCACGTCGGCCCAGTACAGCCAGGAGTGGAACAGCACCCCGCACACCCACTCCTGTACAGAGTTGTTTTTCATCACCGGCGGACATGGGATGTTTCATGTGGAGGGAAAATCCTTTCCCATTGCAGTCAACGATGTGGTGGTAGTCAACGCCAACGTGCCCCACACCGAGCTAAGCCAGGAGTCCAGCCCTCTGTCCTACATTGTTCTGGGCGTAGACCACATGGAGACCATGGAGGAATTCAGCGGCTGCACCATGATCCATCTCACAGGTCAGCAGCCTCAGTTGCTGGTCTGTCTGGATCTTCTTTTGCAGGAAGCCCGGGAGCAGGCCGAGGGCTGGGAGGATGTGTGCCAGAACCTGCTGGAGATCTTCCTGCGTCGTCTGGTGCGCCGGAAAGATCTCTCCCTTGCAACACCCTCGTCGGCCAGTAAGTCCAACCGGGAGTGCGAGCTGGTGCGCCGGTACATTGACAACCACTTCAAGGAGAATCTGCGGCTGGATGATCTTGCAGCCCTGGCGCACATCAACAAATATTATCTCTCCCACACCTTTCAGCGGGAATTTGGCATCTCCCCCATCAGCTATCTGATCTCCCGGAGGATTCAGGAGAGCCGCTACCTGCTCAGTGACACGGATCACACCCTCTCCCAGATTGCCCACATTCTGGGCTTCTCGTCCCTGAGCTACTTCTCTCAGAGTTTCCGCCGGTTGGAGGGCATCAGCCCCATGGAATACCGGCGGCAGTGCCGCGGTGGCTCCAGCCAGGGAGGGACGCCATGAGTTATCAGTCTCTTGTGCCTCAACAGGTTATCACCGTAGACGCCCTGTACTCCGTTCACTACTTTGAATACGCCAGCGGCTTTTCCTTTGCCGGAGAGTCTCACCCCTTCTGGGAGATTCTCTACGTGGACAAGGGCAGCGTCCACGTTACCGCCGGAGATCATCAGATTGAATTGACCGCGGGACAGATGATTTTTCATCCGCCAGGGGAGTTTCACGCTCTGGCCGCCAGCTGCGGTACCGCGCCGGACCTTGTGGTGGTGGGCTTCTCTGCTCTGGGCGATGCCATGAACACCCTCTGGAGTCAGATTGCCACCGTGGGCTCCGAGGAGCGGGCCCTTATGGGCCGTATCGTGGAGGAGAGCAGTGCGGCCTTCTCGTCCCCGCTGAACGATCCCACCACCGCCGCCCTGATCCGCCGGGAAAATGCCCCCTTCGGTGCAGAACAGCGCATCACGGCCGCTCTGGAAGAGCTGCTGATCCGGCTGGTTCGTCAGCAGCTGGGTGCGCCGGAGTCCGCCTCTGTCACCTCCGAGGATCAGTGGCTGGCCTCCATAACCGAGTATCTCTGCGCCCGTCTGGACAGGCCCCTGACCATCGAGCAGATCTGCCATGATAATCTGATTGGACGCAGTCAGCTGCAAAAGCGATTCCATGACCAGACCGGCGGCGGTGTGATGTCCTACTTCGCCAAGTTGAAAATTCAGATGGCCCGGCGGCTTATTCGAGAGGGGAATCTGAACGTAACCCAGATCGCCACGCGCCTGGGCTACCAGTCCGTCCACTACTTTTCCCGCCACTTCAAACAGCACACTGGAATGTCCCCCAGCCAGTACGCCAAGAGTGTCAAGATGCTCTCCGGTCTGCCCGGAACACCTGTGGATGATCGTGCAAACAATGTGTAGATTCGTGTATTCCCTTTCCCCCGGCGCTTCATTAGAATTCCTATTGGAAACGCACCGGCAAGCCCTTTGAGCTTCCGGGTTTTACAAGTCCCTTCCGCCTGATTTTAGAAAATAATAAGGAGTGTTTCGTATGTCCATTCTGGTCAGCGGCGGCGCCGGCTATATCGGCAGCCACACCTGCGTGGAGCTTCTCAACGCAGGTTACGATATTATCGTTGTCGACAATCTGGTCAATTCCTGTGAGGAGTCCATTCGCCGTGTGGAGCAGATCACCGGCAAGACTGTTCCCTTCGTCAACGCCGATATGTGCGTGCCCGAGCAGACCGAGGCTCTGTTTGAGAAGTACCCCGACATCACGGCCGTTTTGCACTTTGCCGGTCTGAAGGCTGTGGGTGAGTCCGTCCGCAAACCCCTGGAATATTACACCAACAACCTGGTCAGCACCCTGGTGCTGCTCAATGCCATGCGCAAGCACGGCGTGAAGAACTTCGTCTTCTCCTCCTCCGCCACCGTGTATGGAGATCCCGCCTCCGTGCCCATCCGGGAGGACTTCCCCACCGGCGGTACCACCAATCCCTACGGTACCAGCAAACTGTTTCAGGAGCAGATCCTGATGGATTACTGTGCCGCCGATCCCACTATGAACGTAGCCCTGCTGCGCTATTTCAATCCCATCGGTGCCCACGAGTCCGGCCTGATTGGTGAAGATCCCAACGGCATCCCCAACAACCTGGTGCCCTACATTGCCCAGGTGGCCGTGGGCAAGCTGAAGGAGCTGCACGTCTTCGGCAACGACTATCCCACTCCTGACGGCACCGGTGTCCGGGATTACATCCATGTGGTAGACCTGGCCCAGGGCCATGTGGCCGCTTTGAAGAAGTTAGAGCAGAACTGCGGTCTGCTGGTGGTCAATCTGGGCACCGGCAAGGGCTACAGTGTGCTGGATGTCCTGCACGCCTATGAGAAGGCCTGCGGCAAGACCCTGCCTTATGTCATCGACCCCCGCCGGGAGGGCGACATCGCTGAGTGCTACGCCGATCCCAGGATGGCCAAGGAAGTGCTGGGCTGGGAGGCCAAGTATGGCATTGAGGAGATGTGCGCCTCCAGCTGGAAGTGGCAGTCTCAGAACCCTAACGGCTATCGCAGCTAATTCAAGCAGCGTCCCCGGTCCGTGCCGGAGGATATGAAGGAGTACAAAATCTATGAAAAAACCTGTTTTGGTGGTCATGGCCGCCGGCATGGGCAGCCGTTACGGCGGGCTCAAGCAGATCGACCCCGTGGGCAACCACGGCCAGCTGATCATTGATTATTCCATCTACGATGCCCGTCGGGCCGGTTTTGAGACCGTGGTCTTTGTCATCAAGCATGAGATCGAAGAAACGTTCAAGTCTGCTATCGGCGATCGGCTGTCCAAGATCATCCATGTGAAATACGCATACCAGCAGCTGGACGATCTGCCCGAAGGCTACTCCGTCCCCGAAGGACGGGTGAAGCCCTGGGGCACCTGCCACGCCGTGCTGGCAGCGCGCAGCGTTGTGGACGGTCCCTTTGCCGTCATCAATTCCGACGACTACTATGGCCCCGAGGCCTTCCAGACCATTTACGATTATCTCTCCACCCATGACGACCAGCCCGACTGCTATGAGTTCGCCATGGTTGGCTACCAGCTGGGCAACACCGTCACTGAGAACGGTCATGTGGCCCGCGGCATCTGCACCGAGGATGAAAACCACTTCCTGAAAGAGGTTGTGGAGCACACCCACATTGAAAAGATGGGCGCAGACGCCCGATTCACTGAGGACGACGGAGCCACCTGGACCGAGGTTCCCGGCTCTACCATTGTCTCCATGAATATGTGGGGCTTCTCTGCCGGCTTTATCGCAGAGGCCAAGGCCCGTTTTGCCGCCTTCCTGGACAAGGCCCTGGTGGAGAATCCTATGAAGGGCGAGTATTTCCTGCCCTCCGTCGTCAGCCAGCTGCTGGACGAAAACCGTGCCCGCGTCAAGGTGCTCCGCAGCGCTGATAAGTGGTACGGCGTCACCTACCAGGACGACAAGCCCGTGGTGGTGGCCGCCATCGCCGAAAAGACCGCCTCCGGTCTCTATCCTGACAATCTGTGGGAGGTGCGGTGATGGCTGAAAAGGCTGAACTGACTCTCCAGGAGGCTCTGGAAGCCTTTGATTTCGGTGCCCCTGTGGTGGGTGCCATCCGCTATGGCTGCGGCCATATCAACGACACGTTCTGCGTCCACACCCAGCCCGAGGACGAGATTTGCCGCCGCTTCATCCTTCAGCGCATGAGTGCTGCCGCCTTCCAGCACCCCGACCAGCTGATGAAGAACATTATCGGCGTCACCGAATATCTGGGCGACCAGATCCGCAACAACGGCGGCGACCGCAGCCGGGAGGCCATGGAGGTGCTCCGTCCCAGCAGCGGTGAGGACTTCTTCACCGACAGCAAGGGCGGTGCGTGGCGTGTCTACCCCTATGTGGAGGGCACCCGCTGCCTACAGTCCGCTGACACGCCGGAGCTGTTTGCTGCCTCCGGCCGGGCCTTTGGCCGCTTTCAGCAGATGCTCCGGGACTACCCCGCTGACACTCTGTTTGAGACCATCCCTCACTTTCACGACACCGAAGACCGGCTCAAGAAGTTCAAGGCTGCTCTCAGTTCCGACGCGCTGGACCGCGCGAAGAACTGCGCAGCTGAGATTCAGTTTGTTCTGGACAGAGAGGCCGACTGCTCCGTGTGCCTGTCCGCCCTGCGGGAGGGCAAGCTCCCCCTGCGGGTTACCCACAATGACACCAAGCTCAACAACGTGCTGATGGACAAAACCACCGGCGAGGGTATCTGTATTATCGACCTGGATACCACTATGCCCGGCCTGTCCGTCAACGACTTCGGCGACTCCATTCGCTTCGGCGCCAACCATTCTGCCGAGGATGAGCAGGATCTGAGCAAGGTCAATTTGGACCTGAGCCTGTTTGACGCCTACACGCAGGCCTTCCTGGAAGGCTGCGGCGGTGCCCTCACGTCAGCGGAGCTGGACTATCTGCCCTGGGGCGCCAAGCTGATGACCTTTGAGTGCGGTATGCGCTTTCTCACCGACTACCTGGAGGGCGACCACTACTTTGCCACCCATCGGGAGGGTCAAAACCTGGACCGCTGCCGGACCCAGTTCAAGCTGGTCACCGACATGGAGGCCCACTGGGATGAGCTGAACGCCATTGTGGATCAGTATCGGGCCTGATTTTCCACAAATACTCCTGAACACTGCGGTTTCGTAAGAAGCCGCAGTGTTTTTTTGCACAACTACCGGCAAAATAGCAGCATGATTCACACCTGTTCCATCACCCACAGTCCCCTGCTGAATGAGAATCAAGAAGCGCTGCCCCCCACACCGTCCTACCAGCTGGCACACTAAGCCTGAAGATCATATTCCACAGGAAACGCAGGCAAAAAGCGGAGCGGTTCCTGGATGGAACCGCTCCGCTTTTGCCATGCGGCAGTCCCGGTTGGAACCGCCTGTCCGTCAGTTTTTTATGGGCATCAGCCCAGGAGAACCTCCTTGGCCTCTTCCGGCAGGAAGGCAGCCTGAAGGTCATATTTGTTATAACCGGAGTAATCGCTGAGAGCACGTCCCTCCAGAAAATAACTGCGGACAAACCGCCGCCCGTCAACGCAGGTCCAGTTCTCCCGGTCCCAGGTCAGGTAGCCGTCCTCGTCGGACTGCTTCTCCGCAAACACCAAATCCACCTGACGGTTATGGTTTGCCACCAGATCCAAAATCTGCTCACGGGTCATTTCCAGAGTTTCCTTCTTGACAATATCAGTGACGTTCATGCTCTGCCCCCTCAGCCCACATAGCCTGCTTCTTTCAGCAGGGTCACGGCCTTTTCACAGTTGGCCTCACTCACCATCACAAGCGGGCCGGTGCAGCCCATGCCGGTCTCGGCATAAATGCCCGCCTTCCACAGTGTCTTGGCAGCATCTTCCAGGTCCAATACCTCGATTCCGGCAATGGATGCGGTGACGACTTCCTTGGGTGGTGCCTGGATCTCCTCAGCAGCTGGCTTGGCAGCAGTCTTCCTGGCTTTTAAAATCTCGTTCAGCCCGGCTGCCTCTGCCTTGCGGAACTCCTCCCTGGCAATGTCAAAGATCTTGCTGCGGACCAGCTGTGCCGCGTAGACAATGGCATTGGCAATCACAGGGGCGCCAGAAGCTCTGGAGACGATCATGACCAGTTTGTGATAGTCCTTGCCGATGCCGGGGCCATAGCCATAGCCGCTGGCCTCAAAGGAGCCGCCGGTGGTAAAGGAGGACAGGAGCTTCACCAGTACGTTGCCAGTGAGGGAATCGGTGACCAGAATGTCGGGGGTCCCCTGAAGCACATCATTGCCCCGCATCACACCGCCGCCGTCCGCTCTGGCGGATTCTGCCCAGTGCAGATCATAACCGCCTTCGACCAGCTGTTTCAGGGCCGTTTCCGTCTGTCGGGCCCCGTCCACATTCAGAATCCCGACGGTGGGGTTTTGCACACCGCAGGCCTTGGCGGCGATGATGCCGCAGATCGTATTCTTGATCATGCCCTCGATGCGATCGGTGGAAGAAGTCCCTGTGGTGTTGGCAATAAACATTTCCCTGCCGAAAGCGGGCGTGGATACCCGCCCCACGGTGGAGACGCCGATGGGGAACGGGAAGTGCATGGTGACGGCACCGTCCACCTCGCCCTTGTCCAACAGCTCCTCCATCTTCTTGTGGCCCTCTTCATCGTCCGCCACATGAACAGTGGTGACACCCTCGGCTTCCAGGGAACCAATGTAAACCACATCGATGCCTTGGGCCACCGCCATCATAGCGGCCCTCATGGCGTTTTCCTCACCATGCTCACTGCCCATGCCTGTCAAGGCAATCCGGGGACGGGGGCCGAAGGAGCCTGTTTCCAGTCCCCGGGCCATCTCCAGGAAGGTCTTGGCGATGGTTTTTTCCAAATTAGCCATGACTGTCCTCCGATCACTCGGCCTGGGCCATCAGCGTGGCGGCGAAGTCACGCATGGCCTTGGCAATCATACCCCGGACCTGCTCCTCACTGACACCCGCTTCCTCAGCGCCGCTGTTGGCCTGGATTACAAAGGAGACGCCGTCAAACAGGTTTGTCAGGCGGCCCAGGAACAAAGAACCCTTACCCACTACCATGGCATTTTTGATCTTGCCGCTCATGATGTCGTCCCGGACGAAGCCGATGCAGGGGACGCCGGATGGGATGTGGCCCTGAGTGGGTGCCCAGCCGGTCATGCCATGCTTTACAATGAAGTCCTTCAGGTCGCCCTTGTCCATCTCGCCCCGCATGACGGCGGTGGCACCAACCACCTTGAAGAACTGAACTGCGGGATCGCCGCCGCCGGCGGGCTTTAGAATCTCGGAGTTGTGGAGCTCACCGGCATACTTATCAATATCCGTGACGGTCATGCCGTTTCTCTCCAGAGACTTGAAAACCAGTGCGGTGGTCACATCCTGAGGACCAGAGCTGGTACCCACCGTGTGGCGGCCCAGCATATTCAGATTGATCTCCGGGCTGACGCCGTCGTCCCGGCTGACAATCACGCAGAATCCACCGATCATATCCTCCAGGATGGGCAGGCCCTTTTTCACATGATCCTTGCCGTTCATACCCAGCTTGGCGGTGCAGCCGCCAGAGGTGACAGCCACAGTCTGATAGGCCCCGGAGGCCACCAGGGAGGCAGCCTCGATCACGGCATGGGCGGGAGCGGCGCAGAAGCCCCGGACGTCTGAGCCAGAGGCATTTGCCAGGCCAGCGATCTCAGCGGCGCTCTTGGCGAAGTTGCCGCCGCCACGCTGGTTCATGTCGCCGCAGGCCTCCTCGGCGCAGTCAATGACGTACTCAATCTCGTTCTTGTTGATGCCGGCATTGGCAATACCGGAAAGCAGTGCCATGACGGAGCTGGCCTTAGATACCAAATTCTCGTGCATGACGTGGGCGGAGAGGTTCTGGTCGATATCGTGGGCACGGTTGACGCAGCCAACCAGTTCGTCATGGTGATAGAGTCCCTCGGAGTGCTCCTCCCTGACCAGGCGGGCGATTTCCTCGGCAGAGGTCTGCTGGGCAGGGATGCGGGCCAGGATCTCCTCGGTCATCATGGGGTTGGCAGCCAGGGCAGCACGATTGCCATCCACAAAGCCCTGTTCCAGCTTCACAAGGCCAAACACGTCACAGGCCTGTATCAGCAGCAAGAATTCCTCCTGGGGCATGATCTGTCCGAAACGGCCGTAGCGGTCGGTGCTCTCACAGACCTTGTCGTGCCAGGGCTGGGGCACCGCGCCCAGCTCATCGGGAGTCTTGTTGCCGATATAGACCTGGTTGGGCCAGTAGCTCACAGCCTGCTCAAAGCTGCGCAGATGAGTGGGCAGCTCCTTGAGATACTCGCTGTCTGGATTGACAATCCGCTCAGTAGTCTGAGTTGTGCCATTGTGTAGAACCATATCCGGGGTATGCACCAGGACATAGCCGGTGCCTTTCACAACGCTCTTCATAAGGTCCACAGCCTTTCTAACTTTCATTCTATCTTGGACTCTCCCAAAGGTTTGGGAGAGCGTGTTCTCTTAAAAAATCAAGGGCAGCGGCACCCGCCGCCGCCCTTGAGGCATGTTTCAGCTCAGCCTTAGAACTTGCAGTATTGCTCGCGAATGGCGGACATTTCGTTGATAATATCATCGACGTCCAGAACCATTTCCATCATGGAGACCTGCTCCTCATAGATGGCTTCATCGAACTCTGCCTTCACTTCGGGCTCGCAAACATGATAAACCTTGAGTCCCAACGAGACTCCTGTCAACGGACCGGCAAAAGTGGGGTCGCCATTGGTCACCGTCTCGGCGGCCAGGCCGGAAGCCTCACCCTCTGCAGCGCCCAGAAGAACAACAACGTTCTCTGCGCCATACTGCTCAGTGAGTTCCTTAACCCGCTTCTGATTTTCCAGATCCATTGCACCAGCGGCCGTTCAAACGAAGCACTCCGTAGAGGAGAACACGACTTCGGCACCGGCAGACTTGGCACAGGCTTCGATTGCCATGCCGGGAATGCCGTCACGGTCACCGATGATGATGACTTTCTTACCAGCCAGGATGCTCATATCACTCTTTCCTCCTTTTCTAAAAGATCTTTTATCACCGCAGTGCGGGTAATAAACAGGATACGTGTGGAAGTGCCGTCTGCTGTCTCAGGAATCAGACGTACTTCTGAATCATGGCCTCCACATTTTCGGGTGTTGCATCGTCCTTGACACAGGAATCGATCATCACGCCGTTTTCGTAGACAGCGATGACAGGCAGGCCCAGGATCTTCTGGCTGATGGCCAGGCGGCGGGCCTTGGTAGTGTTCAGTGCACAGAACTTCATGGATGCGCCGTACTTCTCTGCAAAGCCGTGAACGTGGGGCATCAGTGCGGCGCAGGGCACACAGCCGTCTCCATAGAAGTCCACAACGACTTTGCCCTCTGCCTTCAAAACTTCCTCTTCAAATGTGGTCTTATCCAACTCAAGCATCGGAAAAAGCCTCCTTTAGATCATTGCAGCCGCCCTCAATGAAGGTTGCTGATATAGTGCTCCGCCTGATTGGCAGCAATAGCGCCGTCAGCGGCAGCGGTGACCACCTGGCGGAATGCCTTGTCACGGACATCGCCAGCGGCAAAGACGCCGGGAATGTTGGTGTGCATATTGGCATCGGTCAGCAGGTAGCCACGCTCATCCATGTCCAGAACGCCTCTAAACAGCTCGCTCTTGGGCAGCAGTCCGATGAAGCCAAACAGGCCGAACAGGCCGTCGTCCTCATCGGCGTTGATGGTGGTCAGCTCGCCGGTCTTGGTGTTCTTCACCACCATGGTGTTCAGCAGGCCGTCCTCGCCGTCGGTCGAATCCACAGACTCCACCACGGTATCCCACAGGAAGTTCAGCTTGGGATTCTGGAATGCCTTCTCCTGAATGGACTTGGCGGCACGCAGCTCGTCTCGGCGGTGAATGATGGTCACCTTCCGGGCGAACTTGGTCAGGTACATGGCCTCCTCCACAGCGGAGTCGCCGCCGCCCACCACGTAGACTTCAAAGTCCTCAAAGAAGTTGGCATCGCAGGTGGCGCAGAAGGAAATGCCCTTGCCCACGAATCTGCCCTCATTTTCGCAGCCGATGGGACGGGGGAAGGCACCAGTAGCCACGATGACGCACTTGGCCAGGTATTCACCCTGGCCGCCCACCAGCTTCTTCACATCGCCTTCCAGTTCCACGGACTTGATGACATCCGTGATCCGCTCGGCGCCGAACTTTTTCACCTGCTCGCTCATACGTGCAATCAGACTGGGGCCGCTCTCACCCTCCACCATCTGACCGGGATAGTTCTCGATCTCATTGGTAATGGCGATCTGGCCGCCGTCCTTGCCCTTTTCAATGATGAGGGTATCCAAGCGATAACGGCCGCAATAGAGGCCTGCAGCCAGTCCGGCAGGGCCGCCGCCCAGAATAATGACGTCGTATATTTTGCTCATTGATTGATACTCCTGTTCACTCAGTGGCCGGTACAAGACACCATACCGACCCTCAGAATAGCTTATCAAACCTCGAAGATTGTCTGATCCTCCACCTCGGTGGTCAGGGCCTCCAGGGCCCGCTCCACCAGCTTGCGGCGGATGGCCTTCTCCTCTTCATGGGTCAGCTCAGGGTTGCCCAGGGGATGAGGAATGGCAATGGTGGGCACAATTCTGTTGGCTCCAACCGTCATCGAAATAGGAGTGACTGTGCACATATGCACCACGGGAATGCCAGCACGCTCAATCTCTTTTACCATCGTTGCACCGCAACGCGTACAGGTACCTCACGTGCTGGTCATGATTACGGCATGAACACCGGCCTGGAGCAGCTTCTGGGCGTACTCTTCAGCAAATCTCTTGGCATTGGCAACAGAGGTGCCGTTGCCAACAGTGGCGTAATACAGATTGTGAAGCTTGCCGATCTTGCCCTCACGCTCCATGTCCCGAAGCACATCCACCGGCAGGACGCGGTCTGCATCGGCGTTGGCATAGACGGGGTCGTAGCCGCCGTGGGCGGTCTCGTAGGTCTCAGCCGTCAGGTCATCCACACCGGTGATGTCATACTCGCCATAGTGAGAGGCGGAGGAGGACTCGATGTGGTCGGGGTTCCCCTTGGGCACGATGCCGCCGGAGGTGCACAGGGCAATGGTGGCCTTGCTCAGATCCTTGATGGCCGGATTGGGGGGCACACGGTCGAAGGAGGGCATGGGATACTCGGTAGTGAAGGGCTGATCACTCAGCTTCCTGACCAGCATATCCACAGCGCGCTTGGCGCCCACTTCCTTTTCAAAGAAATTGCGGCGGATGCCGTTTGGCATATAGCCATCCTCACAGGAAGCACCCAGCTTTTCACCCTTCATCAGCTTCATGGCAAGTGCGGCCATGGTAGGAGCGGCCTTGCGCATACCGGCCGCGCTGTTGGTGGTGGCAACCATCAGCACCTTATCCTTCAGGTCGGCACCGGGGTTCTCTTCATACATACCGGTGAGCACGGTAATGCCCAGCTCTGTCTGCACAGCACTGCAGATCGTGGCGCAGGCGTAGCCGTAACGACCGGCGTTGAAGGCAGGGCCGGCAATGAAGAGGTCTGGCTTTTCAGCCTTGACCCACTCCAGGATCTGCGCCTTGGCCTCGGCCTCGTGTTCTGCGAAGTAGGAGTCACCGCAGACCACAGTCTTGACGATCACAGCCTCGCCCTTCCATGCAGCATTGAGTGCCATACCGGGGCCGACAAAGCCGTCCCGCAGCTCGGGGGCCACATGGGCCATTTCCTCGCCGCCGATCTGGGCAAAGAACTGGTTGATGTAATGTACAACTTTAAAAGACATGTATCAATTTCCTCCCTTCCCGCGTTATCTGGCGCTGAGGGTATTAAAGCCCATCTCGTTGGTAGCGCCGGTGATGACCTGGAGTTCCACCTCGATGGACCCGTCAGGCCGCAGAGATCCGGCGTGACCGCCGGCAATGACATCCACATAGTCCAGCATACCGATGACCTTATCCAGCTTTGGCAGGACAATCACTTCATTGGCGTTGCCGCCGGTGACCACAGCATCGGCCAGAGGATCGGCATCCGCCAGAGACTGGGACTTGCCGTCCTGACCGGCGTACTCGTCAGTGATGATGACGGTCTTGACGCCTTGCTGTTCAATCTTCTTGCAGTTCATAATGAGATCGGTATCCGGGTTGCCGAAGCCCTCCTGGCTGACCATGGCGCCATCCAGGTCCAGCAGACGGCACAGCTTGGAGGCCCAGTCAGAGGACCGCTGCTTATCTGCCAGATACACATTCTCATTGGTGATGATGTTGCAGACATAGTTGAGTGTCTTGCCGTGGGCCTCAAACAGTGCCTTTACAACGGGGTTATTCTGGTGGTGATAGGTGGTGTTCTTGTCGCAGGCAGACACGCAGTTGCCGCTGATGATGGCACCGTCCATGGTCTCAGTGGGGTTGATGATGGTGGTCAGGGTGCGCTTGGCGTCCACGCCGTAGACGTAGGTGTCATGCAGCAGGCCCTGGGACTGCAGCATATGGACATAGCCCACGCGGGGCAGATCGGGGTACTTCTCAATACCCTCCTTGATGCCAAGTGTCTCAAAGCTTTCCGTCTCATCGGGAGTCACATTGCGGCCCAGCTCACCGATGCAGACGGCGGCGCGGAGACCTGCAATCCGAACGGCGTGTTCGTACTCATGCTTGTGGTCCTGATAGCCCTCCACAGGCTCGGCCACCACCACAAAATTATTGAGCTTGCTGAAGGGGGTGTATTGGGCTCCTGGACCGGTCATATCAATGATGCCCTCCTGGAAGCCCACGATCTTACCGGCAGTGACCACGGCCATACCCCGCAGGACATGGGTCTTGCCGCTGCCCACCGTGTCGACCTTGGAGATCACGCCGGGGAACATGCCGCCGGGGCCCTCGACTTTCACGCGGGGCTCGATGACATCCTTGACAGGGGTGATGCGGACAGACTCGCCGGGGCGTGCCACGTCGAATGTAAAGTCCTTGACCCACGCCTTGACGTCATCGTCCTCGTACATAAATGCCTTGACGGTTTCTGGATCGACATACAGGGTGCTGTTTTCTACCTTGTTTTCCTTTGAGAATTGGATATCCTTAATGTGGATATATCCGAGTTCCAATTTCAAAATGAATTCCTCCTTTCCTGACTCCTATTTTTTATTACTAAGACCTGCAACAGCATCGAAGTCAATGGCTCCTGCCAGCAGGCTATAGTCAATGAGCTGGAAGTCCTTCAGGACCTGCTCCGGAAAGTCCTTGTGAACCTCCGGAAACTTATCCACCACACCGATGGCGTTCGCAATCAGCGTGCTCTGCTCCATGTCAAACCCGTGGACCGCTTTGGAGACGATCAGGGATTTATAGGGTGTCTCGTTGGGCTTCACGCTGCCCGCCAGGGGGTGGGTATAAAGGGTGTGTCCCTCGTAGACCATATCCCGCGCAAGTACCAGGATATCCCGGTAGCTCTTGTCGGGGTACAGTTGGATGGTGAAATCGCCGTGGCCCTCCATACAGGCGGGCACCAGGGGATTGTTGGTCAAAATGAGGTAGTCCCTCATGTTCCGGATGGCCAATGGACTCGCTCCTTCCCTGCCCTGCTTTGTGAATAAAATACGCCCTTTATTAAAAAAAGAGCAAGGCAATATGTCTCTTCCACATCTGCCTTGCTCTGTTTCTAGACCTGAGAGATTCCCCGCCAGCCGGGTTGCTCCTACGGTGCTTGCGCTCTCCAGAGAGTTGTCTGTTCCCGGTTCGTTTGCCTGAGATCTTCGGAGTGGATCGGCCGTCCGCTCCTTATTCCTTCGGCCCCGCTCAGGCGGGTCTCCCGAAAACGTCATCCAACACTATTCACAAATCACACAAAGTGTATCCTCACTTAGTTAAGTACATTGTATATGTTCATTCAGAAAATCACAAGTATCTTTTCCAATCTATAGATGCGATCTATAGATACGTTCCTTTTTGTTGAAAATTTGTTGTTTCTGCACAATAGACAGCTGTTTATTGCCGCATCTTAACGAAGCTCATTGAAATTGAGCGCCTCTCCTCCGCCGCCGGGGCCATACCAGACCAACAGCAGATCGACTACCGTGCCGTAGGTGCGAATGCCCTTGTCCTGTCCGTAGCTTTTCAGAAAGCTGTCGTACACTGTGTTGGACACTTTCTGCGGCACGGACTCCTGGAACTGGTTCCAGTAGGCGGCATGATCGCGGAGATCAGCCTCGGCACCAGGGACGAGAGATTCCCGGATGGTACGGCAGGCATCCTGATCCGCCCTGTAAAGAGCATTGTTCAGATAGAGGTAGCCCATGAGCCAGCCAGAGTACTGGTAGGCCGGGTCTGCGCTGGTAGTGGCGGCGAGGATTGCCAGGAAGTTGCACTCCTGCTCCGAGGCCACCCCACGCTGATGGGCCAGCTCGTGGGCGGCCGTGGCTGGGAGCATACAGGCCGGAGACTCCATATTCACGTTGGACTCTCCGGTGAAGGGGCAATAGATACCGGTAAAGTCCAGGGCGCTCATCACGTGTGAGAAGTGTACCCCCTTGACACCCGGGTCCTCCAGCGCCAGGAAGGGAAACTGCCGCTCCACTGCATCGTAAACCGTCTTGCTGCTCTCCAGAATCTCCGTCCGGGGTACGGCAAAGACGCCATACTCATTCCGAGGCACCGTGTTTGCCGTCTCATTGACCTGCCGGGCAAAGTAAGCCGTCACTGTGGTGAGATCCTCCAGCGCCATGGGCCGGGCTCGGATGCCGGAGCGGTCCTGAAAGCTGTCGGTATAGTAGTTCACACCCCAGAGAAAGCAGAAGCCCAGATAGATCGTCAGGCCGGTGCACACCGCCCCCAGGGTCCAGCGGTACAGACACCGCCACCGATGGCCTCCAGCCCGCACCAGGGCGATAACGGCACTGCCCAGGTACCCGATCACAAAAAAGGCCAGCAAAATGCACAGCGCCTCCATGACGGAGAAGTCCACTCGATAACACAGCCGTCCCACAGCCAGACGCAGGGGCGTAGTCACATGATCGGCCAGGGCGTTCATCCACGCTCTTTGCCCTCTGCAAAGCCAAAAAGTTGCCAACAGGACAAGGTCTGCCAGCAGCCAGAGGGAGAGTGCTTGATTTTTGTTCCATAATCGTTTGATCATATATGATTCACTCCGCAGCAGCCAGCAGCTGCTTGGTATAGTCTTCCTTGGGATGATCGAAAATCTCATCCACGGTGCCTTGCTCCACAATGCAGCCCTTCTTCATCACCAGGACCCGGTCACAGAGCTGATAGACCACGTTGAGATCGTGGGAGATAAAGAGATAGCTCAGATCAAGCTCGTCACGCAGCTGACGCAGCAGGTCCAGAATCTGCGCCTGGATGGTCACATCCAGTGCAGAGACCGGCTCATCTGCAATCAGGAACCGAGGGCGCTGGATCAGGGCCTGGGCGATACTCACCCGCTGACACTGGCCGCCGGAGAGTTCATTGGGCCTGGCCTCGAGGCACTCCAACGGCAGGCCTACCCTCTCCACCATCTCCTGGCAGCGACGTTTGCGCTCGGCGGCATCGTACTTGCCGTAAATCCGCAGGGGCTCCTGTAAAATCCATTCCACGTTGTAGGCCGGATTCAGGGAGCTGTAGGGGTCCTGAAAGATCATCTGAGGGCGCTTCGTGTAGTGGATCACCTCCCCGGCATCCGGCGTCACCATGCCCAGGATGGTCCGGGCCAGGGTAGATTTTCCGCTGCCGGATTCGCCCACCAGCCCCAGAATTTCGCCGTGGCGGACATCGAAGGATAGATCATGGAGCACCTCCTGATAGGTGCCACGCTTAAAAATTCCCCCCGTCCGATAGCCGCTGGTCACATGATCCAGGCTCAATACCAGTTCTTTATTCATCGTTCGGAGCCTCCTTCCGCTTCCGGGTGGGGATGGCGGCAATCAGCTGCCGGGTATAGGGGTGCTGGGGAGAATAGAACACCTGGTCCGTGCTGCCCTGCTCCACCAGCCTCCCCTTCTGCATCACCACCACCCGGGTGCAGAGCTTGCGCACCACATTCAGGTTGTGGGAGATGAAGAGCATACTCATGCCGTGCTCCCGATTCAGCTTCTTCAAAAGCTCCAGGATCTGGGCCTGGATGGTCACATCCAGCGCCGTGGTAGGCTCATCCAGAATCAGCAGCTTGGGGTGGGAGATCATGGCTGCAGCAATCATGACCCGCTGGATCATGCCGCCGGAGAGCTCGTGAGGGTACTTCTGATAGACGGCCTCCGGACTCGGCAGCTCCACAGCCGCCAGAGCCTCCAGGGCCAGCTTTCTGCGTTCCTCCTTTGGAATTCTGGTGTGGAGCAGCAGGGGTTCCTCCACCTGGAGACCTACCCGCATCAGGGGGTCCATGCAGCTCATGGGCTGCTGGAACACCACACCGATGTCCCGTCCCTGAATTCTGCGCAGCTCAGAGCGGGCCGCGTGGAGCAGCTCCGCGCTGTCCAGACGGATCTCACCGCTGTACTCACACTGCCGCCGGGGCAGCAGCCCAGCTACGCTCATGGCGGTGACGGACTTGCCGGAGCCTGATTCACCTACCAGCCCCAGGATCTCTCCGTCCGCAATGGAGAAGGATACCCCGGACACGGCGTCCCGATCCCGGGTGTGGAAACGCACATGCAGGTCTTTGATTTCCAGCATCAGAACACCTCCCGTCCGCGGCGCTGCAGACCCTCACCGATGAGGCCAACGCCAAACACCAGCAGAACCAGCGTAAAGCCGGTACATAGAGCATACCAGGGGTCCCGGGCAAACATTCCCTGCGCCTCAGAGAGCATATAGCCCAGGGATGCCTCTGGTGGGGTGATGCCGATGCCCAAATAGCTCATGGATGCCTCAGAGAGCACTGCATTGTTGAAGCCAATGGTGATGGCGGGCAGCAGCACCGGCATGATATTGGGCAGGATATGCCGCACCAGAATCCGTGGGCTGGAGGCGCCCATCAGGCGGGCACTTTTCACATAGTTCACATCCCGGAGTCCGGCAAAGGCCGTCCGGGTAACACGGGCAAAGGTCGGGATGAACACCAGTCCCAGCGCAAGCACTACATTATATTTACTGCCGGGACCCAGTACGGAGAGGATCACCATGGCCAACAGGACACTGGGGAAAGCGGTGAGTACATCGCCCACTCGCATCAAAAAGGCATCCACCGTACCGCCGAAGTAGCCGGTAAGACTGCCAATCAGCAAGCCGCCCACAGTACCCAGGGCCACAGTACTGACGCCGATGGTCAGTGTCGTTCCGGCACCCCGGAGGACCCGGCTGAAGATGTCCCTGCCAAACTTGTCGGTTCCCATCAGATGCGCAAAACAGGGGGCAGTATGGGGCGCACCTGCCTCCATAGCGTCGGGAGGATAGGGCGTCCAGAAAAAGCCCAGCACAATGCAGCCCACCACAAAGCCTGCGATAAGCAGGCCGGTCAGGAGGAAACCATTGATTTTTTTCTTTTTCATTTGCCCTCCCCCAAACTCAGACGCGGATCAATACGCTGGTTGATGATATCAGCCACAGTGCCGGAAAGGACCACCCAGAAGGCCATAATGACCACCAGGGCCTGAACCACGGCCAGATCCCGGTTATTGATGGAGGCCACCATCAGGCGGCCCAGGCCAGGCACGCCGAAAACCTGCTCCACCACAATGCTGCCAGCCAGAATTTCTGCCATACCCTGGGCCAGGAAGGTGACAATGGGCACCAGAGAGTTTTTCAGCACATGACGCCACAGCACGGCACTGCGGTCGTTGCCCCGGGCAATGGCGGTGCGGACATAGTCCTTCTGCATCTCACTCATAATGGTGCTGCGAAGCATTCGGGATGTGGTGGCAATGCGGGGGATGGAGATGGTGATTGCCGGAAAAATCAGATAGTAGAGAGAGCCCCACAGGTTCTGTTCAAACCCGGGAAACTGCCCGTGGACGAACCAGTGTAGGACAACCGAGCAGAGCCAGCTGATCAGGATGCCGATAAAGAAGGAGGGCACTGCCATGCCTACCTGATTACAGGCAGTCCAGACAGCGTCCAGCCGTCCGCCTGCGTAGCGGGCGGACATTACCCCCATAGGAATGGAGAGAACCGCGATCAGTACAAAGCTCATAATGCTCAGACATAGCGTCACCTGCAGCTTGGGGGCCACCAACTGGGCCACAGGCATGGAATACTGGTACGACTCACCCAGGCTGCCGGTGAAAAAGCCCAGCAGCCACTCGCCGTACCGCACCAGGAACGGGCGATGGAGACCCATGGCTTCCTCCAGCGCCTCCACCGCCTCCGCGGTGGCTTCCGTGCCCAGCTTGGCGGTAGCTGCACTGCCGGAAATCATATGAAAGGCCGCAAACGTCAGAAAGGAGACGACGACCATAGTGCACAACAGCATGGCGATTCGCTTCACTGCGTATTTCATGGTCATCATCTCCCTTCCAGAGAGATGCGGCAAATTTCTGCCGTCATCATCTTTTTATTTCTCGTAGTGCACGCCGGCAAGATCCATCACGAAAATAGGATAGAACCGCACACCGGTGAGGCCGTCCCGCACTGCCATCAGGTCCGCCAGGTCCTGAATATACACGTTGGCGGCATTTTCCGTCAGATTGCGGGCCATTTCCTTGTAGAGGCGAGTCTGCTCCGCATCGTCTGAAGTCGCCTGTACCAGACGAAACAGCTCGTCGTACTCCGCGTTATTGTAGTTGATAAAGTTCTTGCGGAAGTTAGAGACAAACCGCTCCAGCAGAGCACGGGCCGTCATGTTGGATGCGTCCACGCCCACCACAGTGGTTTCAAAATTACGGCCGTAGTAGGTCTCTTCCAGCCAGGTCTCCCACTCCACCGGCTGGATCTCCAGCGTCACGCCGATCTCGGCAAGCTGGCTTGCCAGAACCTCTGCGGTCTCGGTGTACTGCTTCTTGTCGCTGGGGACAGTGGTCTTGAGGGTCAGACCGTCTGGATAGCCAGCCTCAGCCAGGAGGGCCCTGGCCTTCTCCACGTCACGGGTATAGTAATTGGTAAGGCTGTCATCAAAATATTTGGTGAATGCGGGGTACACGCTGGAACCGATGGCCTTGCCATAGCCATCAAAGGCCAGGTCGATGATTCTCTGCTTATCCACACCCATGCACAGCGCCTGACGGACACGGATGTCGTCCAGCGGCTGAACGGCGTGGTTCAGGTACAGCGCGTTCACCAAATTCATCGTGCCCTCTTCCACATGGAAGCCGGTGGGCAGCTGGCTCACCTGCGTACCAGTCAGATGGCTGCACAGGTCAATCGCCCCGCTCTGCAGACTCATGAGCATGGTGTCCGCGTTTTCAATGACCTTGTAGACCACCTTGTCCAGCTGGGCAGGAGTACCCCAATAGTTCTCGTTCTTCTCCAGAACGATTTCCACCTGCGGCTGGCGGGAGACATACTGGAAGGGGCCGGTACCCACGGGGGCGGTATCCTGTTCCGTATAGTCCCGGGGCAGAATGGCCAGGGTCAGGTAGGAGAGGAACTCATTGCTGGGCTCCTTCAGGGTAATGACCAAAGTCTTGTCGTCCACAGCCTCCATCTTTTCGATGACGCCCAGGGCCTTTACAGGAAAGATCTCAGGGTCTTTGGGGGCACTGTCAGGATCTGCGGGGGGCAGGCAGCGCTCAATGGACCAGACAGCGTCCTGTGCGGTGACACTCTGGCCGTTGTGAAAGGTGATGCCGTCCCGGATGGTAAAGGTATAGGTCTTCCGATCTTCGGAAATCTTGTAGTTCTCAGCTACCGCACAGACCAGGTCGCCGTCAGGCGTAGGCTTCACGAGACCTTCAAACACATTGAACATCTCTTCTCTGGTAAGTGCGGAAACGGTCTTGTGGGGGTCCAGGCTGTCGTCCAGATCCTCGGGCAGCGCAACATTGATGGTGTTGGCTGCGGCACGGTCCTTTGGGGTCTCGGTTTTGCTGCTGTCTCCGCATCCGCTGAGTACAGTGCCAACCAGGCAGGCCACCAGGAGAAGTGCCAAGCTTCTCTTTTTCATGGTGTTTCCTTTCATCACTGCCGCTTCCGGTCAGTGTTGGACGGATCATGCTCCGCCCAGACAAATTTTTCAAGGCTTTGCCTGTTTGTCAGCAGCACAAAGCCTTGTGGGAAGACCTGTTAGTTATTTTTCTAACAAGTTTCCCACAAGGCGTATTCTACTCGATAAAATTCCGGTTTTCAAGGGTTATTTCCGTTTTTCTCCTCTGCTTTCGGCATTTCTTTTTCCTGCTCCCCAGGTGTATCCGCCGCAGGGATATCAGAGGCATAGGCGGCCACCGATACCGGCATCTCTCTCCGGCGCAGGCAGCTCTCCACCAGGAAGGTGATGAGGCAGTTGGCACAGGCAAATACAGGGACACCGAAGAACATTCCCGCCACACCGAAAAAGCTGCCGCCCACCAGAATGGCCACAATCACGCCCAGGCTGGAAAGGCCGGTCTTATCCCCCAGAATCTTTGGGCCAATGACGTTGCCGTCCAACTGCTGAAGGGCCAGCACAAACAGGACGAAGTACAAAGCCTTCCGGGGAGAGGCCAGCAGAATCAGAAGGGTGCTGGGAATGGCGCCAAGGAAGGGGCCGAAAAAGGGAATCACGTTGGTGACACCGACGAACACGGACACCAGAGGCGTATACGGAAATTTGAAGAGGCTGCACCCCACAAAGCAGAGAATGCCGATGATGAGGGAGTCAAGCAGCTTTCCACGTACAAATCCAGAGAAGATGTCATCCGCCTTGTGGACACCCCGCACAATCCAACCGGCGTTGGTGCGGTTGGTCACGGAGTAGACAATTCTCCGGGCCTGGGCACCGCAGAGTTCCTTGGTAGCCATCAGATAGACGGAGACAATGATGCCCACCAGAAGATTCTTCAAAAACACCAGAAGGGACACCACGCCGCCGGAGACGGCGCTCATCAGCTGCTGGGCCTGGGGCAGCAGGGTATCCCGCAGCCAGGTGTTCATGTTCTGATAAGAGATATTCAGCTGTTCCATGACCCAGTGTTCCAGATCCGGGTTGGTTTCCAGCAAATGCTCCATCCAGCCATAGATCGTATTATAGTAGTTTTCCAGGTTGCCGCCCAGCTGGAGGATGCTCCTGTAGACCTCCGGCAGCAGAACCGAGGCCAATACATAGAGGAATGCACACACCAGCACCCATGTCATCAGGATGCTCACGGAACGGGCACCCACAGCCGGGAAAATTCCTCGCTTCCAGAGCCGCCCTTTGGCATTGGAAAAGAGCAGGTTTTCAAAAAAGTTCACCACCGGGGAGAGCAAATATGCCATCATAGCACCATAGAGTACCGGTGCCACGGCAGTCATCAGCTTGGTCAACAGCGCCACCAATACCCGATGGCCGAACAGGGTATCATACCCCAGCAAAATGGCCCCTACCGTCAGGAACATCGTCAGCCCCAGCTTCACATATGTGTTTTTCCGTTTCGTGTCGGGCACCCCTCTCCTCTGTTTGATTTTTGGGTCCGCTTCCCGGTCATTTGTGCGCAAAAGGCGCATTCCTATTCTACATGGCACCCTGAAGAATTGCAATCCTCATTTTGCCGTGATATACTGTGTTCACGCGATTTTTACGAGTTCTTTACAGTCTTGTTTTTTGCCTTTTTCGGAGGAATTCCAGCTATGGAGCAAAAAAAATTACTATTGATTTTCAATCCCCGAGCCGGGCGCACCAAGTCCCGGTCCCCCATGTTTGACGCAGTTTCCACCTTCTCCCAGGCCGGATATCTCCTGTCCATTCACCAGACCACAGCCCCTGGCGACGCCACCCGCATCGCTGCTGATGTGGGTGGGGAGTACGACCTGGTGGTGGCCGCCGGCGGAGATGGCACCCTCAATGAGGTGATTGCCGGTCTCATCCAGCTGCCAAATCCCCCATTGCTGGGTTATCTGCCGCAGGGCAGCACCAACGACTTCGCCACCAGTCTCCACATCAGCGGCAATCCTGCCGCGGCAGCTGCCGCTCTCATGGCAACAGCAGCCCCCCGTCCTCTGGACATCGGCCGCTGGTGTGACCGGAGCTTTGTGTATGTGGCTTCCTTCGGTGCCTTTGTCCGCTCCTCCTACTCCGCGCCCCAGGCTGCCAAAAACGCCCTGGGTCACTTTGCCTACATTTTGGAGGGCATGAAGGACTTGAACACCCTGCGCCCCTATCGGATCAAGCTCACCGCTGACGGTGAAGTGCTGGATGGAAGCTACCTCTTCGGTGCCGTGTGCAACTCCACCTCCATTGGCGGTCTCATGAAGCTGGACCCTGATCGGGTGGTTCTGGACGATGGCAAGTTCGAGCTGCTGCTGATTCCCAGTCCCAAGACCCCCATGGACCTGCAAAACCTGGTGCTGGCCCTTTTGAACCAACAGTACAACCGGGAGGGCGTCGTCTTCCGCCACGTCTCTCAGCTCCATTTGGAAACGACGGAATCCCTGCCCTGGTCTCTGGACGGCGAGTGTGCCCCCAGCAGGTCCTCTGTGGACATTGAAAATCTCCACCAGGCTGTGAGGATGCTGCTATGAACAACGCCTTGCACGCACTCCGCCGCCGGTTTCAACACCACGAGCCCGTTCTGCTGGATGCCCGCCACTCCTATGCTGTTCTCTGCCCGCTGATCGAGCAGCCGGACGGCCTCCACCTCCTCTTTGAGGTCCGAGCCAAAGCACTGCGCCAGGGGGGTGAGGTCTGTTTCCCCGGCGGACGAATGGAGACGGGTGAGACCCCCACTCAGGCCGCACTCCGGGAGACGGAGGAGGAGCTGGGGATTCCCCCCTCCACCATAGAGCTTCTGGGGACCCCGGACTTCATCTGCAGCCAGCGCAATTTCCTGCTGCGGCCCATCCTGGGTCTGGTGGCCCCGGCAGGCCTTGCAGCCATGACCCCCTCCCCCGCAGAGGTAGCGGAAGTCTTTACGGTGCCCCTTCAATTTTTCCGCGACACAGAACCGGAGGTCTGGCACTACGAACTGGTGCCCCACGTCCCCGCTGACTTCCCCTATGAATCCGTGGGGATTCCCACCGACTATCCATGGAATCACGGATCTGTGGAGCTTCCCATCTGGCACTACGGCTCCCACACCATCTGGGGCATGACCGCCCGCCTGGTCCGCCAGCTGCTTTGAGGGTAATCTCTGTGAGCTGTTTGTAGCGGGGCCAGCTGTGCACGAAGCAGCTTTCTCACCCCCTGATGCCTTATTTCTGTACACTCACAAAAGGAGGCACTCCCATGAATGATTTTAAATCCACCCTGACACAGCGGCTGCCCGCCCTGCTTTTGCTGCTGGTATTGGCTGCCGTGTCCTTCTTTGGTCTCGCCGGGCCACTCTCCTCTCCTGAATTTCACCAGAAGAGTCTTGCGGCTCTGGATGAAAAAAAGATGACCGTCGTGGAGCTCACCGCCACTGCCGCCGCCAGCTCCGTGGCTATCGCCGCCATCCCTACTGACGCCACAGATCCTATCGCCGATCAGGTGGCAAAGCTCAGCTCCTACCTTTTAGTGATCTCCGGCATTATCATGCTGGAAAAATTTCTGCTGACGCTCACCGGCTATGTGGCCTTCCGGTATCTCATCCCCCTCAGCTGCATCCTGGCCATACTCTTCCTTTTCACCCGCTTCGATCTCCTGCGGCGGCTGGCCATGAAGCTCTGTATCTTCGGTCTTGCCATCTGCCTGGTGATTCCGGTCAGTCTCAAGGCCAGCTCCCTCTTTGATGCCGCCTTCCAGAATCAGCAGGACACCAGGGACGTGATCTCTGAGCTGGAAGAGTCCGTGCCGGAGGATTCCAAGGACACCAGCACCGGCGGTTTTTTCTCCAAGGTGGGCAGCACCATCTCCGGTGCGGTCTCCAGGGCAGCCGAAAAAGCCCAGAAGGCTCTCAGCCAGCTCATTGATGCCGTGGCTGTGCTGCTGATCTCCAACTGCGTCATCCCCGTACTGGTGCTCTTTGTCTTTCTCTGGCTCCTGCGGACGATCTTCGGTCTGCAAATTTCCACGGAGAAACTCAAGTCTGTCACGCTCCCCCAGATGAACCCCAAGAAAATCATCCCCGGTGGGAAAGAGGAATGATTCTCCATCCATAACGCAGAAAAAGCCGTGGTGGCTTGTACAAAGAGAGGTCCACGCTGCTTTGGTTCTGCCACGGCTCTCCCATGGTGGAGTGTACTTCGTGGCTGCCGGGCGTCCATGATGTAATTGATGCGGGAGAAAGCAAACCCCGCAAAGAGCAAAATGCCAGGCAGCATAGAGGGCCCGCCGTCTTGACAAAATACTCATACAAACCCTGCCCCTATCATTATATATAATATAAAAAAAAGCGAGACTCTGTTTACGGAAAGAGCCGCCGGAATGACCGGCCTTCCTCCTCCGCACTCAAAGTCTCGCTTCTTTTGGCGCAAATCGTCTCCCTCACGTTCTGCACCGCGTCGATCCGCTCTTTTTTCTGGAGCCGGCGATCCGCCGCCCCTCTCATTTGGAATCCACTTTTGCTTGCCATCTTAAAAATGGTTCGCTTTGACTTGTCAACGGGCCGTTACCACCGGGTCTGCCAGGAATTCCGGGTCGTATCGAATGCTCTTTTCCAAAATTGGGATTCCGCCCTTCGTCCGGTCTGTTGGCACAAAGCCGTACTCCGCAAAAAAGCGGTTGGCCGTGGCATACTCCGGCAGAGCCAAGGTGAGTCGCTCCGCCCCACGGTGACGCCAGTACTGGACGGCCTGACCGATCAGCTGAACGCCGTACCCCTTCTCGCGGCAGTCCTCCCGGACGCACATCAGGGTGATGCTGCCCACCTCCGCTCCGAACTGGACCAGAGCCACTGGCTCCAAATCCTGGTAGCCCACCACCGTATAGCGTTCCCGTGCAGTGCGAAGGAAGGAGGCCTCATCAAAGGGCTCCGTCCGACCACTCTCCCGCCAGGCTTGTGCCGCAATGCCAAAGCAGGGCTTTTCCCCCTGCAGAGGCTCAAAATACAATCCCGGTTCCAAGGCGTTGGCTCGCTTAAAGTGCTTCTCCCCCGCCAGGAACTCCGGAGTCTGCAAATGGCTGTTGTCATCCCGGTAGCCCACACGCAAAACCCCGTTTTCATACTGCAGCAAAGAGACCGCAGTGTTGTCGCCGTGAGGCGTCTCCCCCAGGCTCTCCATGGAGTAGCCCTGCAGCTTTGCCAGCACCAACCGAATGGCGCAGCCGTGGGAAAAGACCGCCACGGTCTTTCCGTCGTTTTGTGATGCAATTTCCAGGATGGCGTTCATCACCCGATCCAGTACCTGGTATGGCGTCTCAGCGCCCTCTGTGTGCCAGATGTGGAGGTGGGAACGGAAGTTTTCCATCTGCTCCGGGTCCCTGCGGGCGATTTCGCCCCAGCTTTTCTGCTCCCAATCGCCCACACAGATCTCCCGCAGGTCGGTCCGACGAATGGGCCGCAGGCCACGGGGGCGATACAATGCGCTGGATGTGGCACAGGTGCGATAGAGGTCGCTGGTGTACACGGCATCAATGTGGACGCCCTCAAACCGCTTTTCCAGAGCGTGGACCTGGCGCCAGCCCCGGTCTGTCAGCAGAGCATCGTATTGCCCCTGCGCAATGCGGTATAAATTTCCCTCCGCCTCCGCGTGGCGGATCAGATAGATGGTGGTCATAGCTCCTCCAATGAGACAGCGGCACAGTCCGCGCCGCCGGCATAGTATATGATCAATCAGTATACCGCATTCCTCCCTCTTTGGCAAATTTCCGGGCATGATTTCCGTTTCATCCGGGCATACTGGACACAGGTCGAAAAGGAGGCAATATGATGAATCACAGTACCGGTTTTTGGCTCGGCGTCAGCGCCGGCCTGGTGGCGGGGGCAGCGGCAGTGAGCCTGCTCCCCGGTGCCCGAATGAAAACCCCCGTAGGGCGGACCATCCAGAAGGCAGGGCGGGCCGTGGATGACTGCATGGACAACATCGTCCGGGAGATGCGGTAATCACAGTGCTGTCCCACACGTGCCCGGCCCCGGCGGCATCAAGTCCGCTCGGACCGGGCAGTGCCGCCGCTGTGGAGCGTTTTTTCTCCAATTTTCACTCCGCAAAATTTTTTCGACATTTTTTAAATTAGGGATTGACATTCTTTCATTGTTTGCTATAATAATCCATGTTGCTGATGAGCACCGCAAGTGAATAACCACTTGAACAACCATGGAGAAGTCGCCTAGTTGGTCGAGGGCGCATGATTGGAAATCATGTAAACCGGAAACGGTTTCGAGAGTTCGAATCTCTCCTTCTCCGCCATAGAAAAGCAGTTTATCGAAAGATAAACTGCTTTTTCTTTTCTACCTCGCTTTGTGATTCAACGGAACGTCTCATCATTCAGAACAACCGTTACGTCCCCTCCGGTGCTTGCCTTCAAGCCCTTCCGCATGCTTCACACACCGTTGGACGGACTGTTCCATGATTGACCAACGGAATAACGCAGGCTGTTCCAAATGGAGCCACCCATCCAGGGGACACAGCCCTGAAAAACAGAGAACCGCTCCCCGACTGCATCCAGCCGGGGAGCGGTTTCTGTTTCGGATTCAGCGGTCAGCAGACGGTTTTCCACGTCTGCCTCGCTCTTAGTGGCAGCCCTTGCACTTGCTGCAATCTCCGCAGCAGCTGCCATTCTTGTGCTGCTTATGCAAAGAGCGTACTGCGAGGAACACCACCACACCGAGGATGGTGAGCACAATGATATTTCCAACGATTCCAGGCACGATCATGTCCTCCTTTTCCGTCATTTGTGGATTGGTTTCAATTACTTCCCGGCAGCTTCCTTGGCAGCCACGGAAGTCAGGTTATGGGTGGAAGTATCCCCCTGATAGCCCTTACGGAACAGCAGGAAGAAGATTCCAGCCAGCAGTGCGACGGCAACCACGGTTCCCATGCCGAAGACAGCTTCACCGGTAATCAGTCCACCCAGCTGATAGACAATCAAAGAGGCCACATAAGCAAAGCCTGTCATGTAGCCGATGGCGGCCAGCGTCCACTTTGCGTTGTTCATCTCCCGCTTGATGGCACCCATAGCGGCAAAGCAGGGCGCGCACAACAGCTGGAAGATCATAAAGGAATAGGCGGTGATGGCTCCGAAGTCCTGAGCAACCAGGGGCCAAATCTCATTGCCGGCCTCACTGACTTCATCCATGAAGTTGTAGGTCTGTGCAAGGGTCATCACCACTTCCTCCTTGGCGATCAAGCCGGTGATGGTTGCTACAGCAGCCCTCCAGGCCATGTCGCCCACCCAGCCCAGGGGTGCGAAGATCCAGGCGATGGCGCTTCCGATGGCAGCCAGCAGAGAGGTGTTGATGTCCTCCACAGGGCCGAAGCCAGCCTCACCAAAGCCGTAGCTCATCAGGAACCACAGGATGATGGACGAGAGCAGAATCACGGTACCGGCGCGCTTGATGAAGGACCAGCCGCGTTCCCAGGTAGCCCGCACCACGTTGCCGGCAGAAGGTGCGTGATAAGAGGGCAGCTCCATAACGAACGGTGCAGGTTCACCTGCGAATGCCTTGAACTTCTTGAGCATAATGCCGGTGATGACCACGGCGGCAATACCGATGAAGAAAGCGGATGTAGCGACCCAGGCGGAGTTGCCGAAGATGGCACCGGCGAACAGGCCGATGATGGGCATCTTCGCGCCGCAAGGAATGAAGCCTGTAGTCATGATAGTCATTTTTCGGTCGCGGTCCTGTTCAATGGTTCGGGAGGCCATGATACCGGGAACGCCACAGCCGGTAGCAACCAGCATAGGGATGAAGCTCTTGCCGGAGAGGCCGAAGCGACGGAACAGGCGATCCATGATGAAGGCGACACGGGCCATATAGCCCACATCCTCCAGGATGGAGAGCAGCAGGAACAGCACCAGCATCTGAGGAACGAAGCCCAGCACCGCACCGACGCCAGCCACAATGCCATCCATGATGAGACCGTGGACCCAACCGTCAACGCCCAGAGCGTCCAGGCCCTTTTCAATCAGTGCGGGAACACCGGGGACCCACACGCCGTAATCTGCAGGATCAGGTTCTTCAGCCTCTGCAGCCTCAGTCGCTGCGAGGTATGCGTCGTAATCCACGGGGATGACTTCTTCAACCTCGCCCTCGTCGTTCACAATCTCAAGATTTGCCGTGACATCAGTGGCTTCTGCGGGGGCAAGGCCAGCTTTCTCAGCGGCTTCTGCAAAGACCTCCACCATGGAAACGTTGCGGGAATATTCCTCAGCAGCCTCCTCGTATTCACTGTCGCCGATACCAACAAGATGGTAGCCGTCGCCGAAGAGGCCGTCGTTGGCCCAGTCGGTGCCGCGGGTGCCGATGGACACAGTCCAGGGTCCCATGGCAATGGCGTAAATGCTGAACATGATGGCCACAAAGATGGGCAGCGCCAGAATGCGGTTTGTCACAACGCGGTCGATCTTATCGGAGATGGAAAGGCTGTGCTTGGGGGCCTTTTTCCGGACAGCCTTGCCAACCACGCTGCTGATGTAGGCGTAGCGCTGGTTGGTGATGATGCTCTCAGCGTCGTCGTCCGCCTCCTTCTCGCAGTCGGCAATGTGCTCTTCCAGATGGGCCGCCAGGTCCTCGCTCAAATTCAGTTCGGCAAGTACCTTCTCGTCCCGTTCAAAGATCTTAATGGCGTACCAGCGCAGCAGATGGGCCTCCACCTTGTCGGCAACGGACTCCTCAATATGGGCAATGGCGTGCTCCACGGAGCCGGTAAATACATGAGGCAGCTCCACAGCTCTCTTGGTCTGGGCAATGGCCACTGCCTTTTGGGCCGCCTCCATGCCGCCTTCACCTTTCAGGGCGCTCATCTCCACGACTTCACAGCCCAGCTCACGGCCCAGCTTGTCAAGGTCAATCTCATCGCCGTTCTTGCGGACCAGGTCAATCATGTTGACAGCCACCACAACGGGGATGCCCAGCTCAATGAGCTGAGTCGTCAGGTACAGGTTTCTCTCGATGTTGGTGCCGTCCACAATGTTCAAAATGGCATCGGGACGCTCGTTCACCAGATAGCTCCGCGCAACCACCTCTTCCAGTGTATAGGGGGACAGGGAGTAGATGCCGGGCAGATCCTGAATCACAACATCCTTGTTGCCCTTCAGCTTGCCCTCCTTCTTTTCCACGGTGACGCCGGGCCAGTTGCCCACGTATTGATTGGAGCCGGTCAAGGCATTGAACAACGTGGTTTTACCACAGTTGGGATTGCCCGCCAGCGCGATTTTGATCTCCATAACTGTTTCCTTCCCTTTCAGTTAGCAATATCTAACTTATTTGCCGAAAAACGACGGAACGAGTCCGTCTTGTTTCTCAGTCGCCGCACGTTCCGAGAATTCGCTCAGCGAACCTCGATCATCTCCGCATCGGACTTGCGTACGCTCAGCTCATAGCCGCGAATGTTCAGCTCCATGGGGTCACCCAGGGGAGCCACCTTCCGCACGTAAATTTCTACGCCCTTGGTAATGCCCATGTCCATGATCCGGCGCTTTACAGGACCCTCACCATGGAGCTTCTCCACCGTTGCAGTCTCCCCGACCTTCACATCCTTCAGAGTCTTCATGTCCTTCCTCCTCAAACCATAATTCGCATGGCCATGGATTTGTCCAGACCCACCCGGCTGTCCTTTACCTGTACGATGAGGTTGCCGGCAATTTCACTGACCACCATCACATCGGAGCCGATCACAAAGCCCAGCTCCGCCAAGTGCTGACGCACACTGTCCAGTCCTGTGATTTTGCGGATTGTCACCTTTTCGCCCGGTTTGCACAATGTCAGTGGAATCATACCCTCTGTCCTTTCCATAGCTGCGGAATTTGAACTGCCTGTATTGCCCTATGGTTAGGCAGTCCTAACCTTTATCAAGCTGATGATACTCCAACGCCCTTTTTCTGTCAACACCTCTGCGGTCTTGTATTCTGAAAACTGGTTAGTTTTGGTGAACTAACCAGTTTTGAAGGAAAATTTTCTACCCTTTTGTGAATATTTTCTTTGCTTTTGGGTTCGAACTGCGCGCAAACAAAAGGAGAGCGGCTCTGCCGCTCTCCTGCTATTCGTTTGACTCAGTGTCGGGGGAACTGCCGAGAATCTCCTCCCGCGCCTGACGCAGGTAATCCTGCGCGGCCGTCTTTTTACTCGGTACGAAGTTCTGCGCCGCAGAGCGCTTTTTCCCCTGGCTCTTGGCATAGAAGAAACCGGTGACTGAGAAGACCAGCGCGCCGATGAAGTTCACAATCAGGTCCTTCATCGTATCGATGAGGCCCACATCCAGATAGCCGCCCAGGCCCAGGTTCTCTCCGTTCATTGTCACCTCTGTGATATTGGGCACACGTACCACTTTATTGCTTCGGGTCACATCCAGTGCTACGGTGTAAATGTTATGGATAATCGTGTCCTTCTGCATATCAGTGTGGAAGAAGTAATCCATACCGAACTCAAAGAACTCCCATAAAACGCCGATGGTCATCGAAAAACAGAAGGCCATCAGGGCCAGAAAAAACGGTGACAGGGTGAAGGTCAGCCGTTCATCGTCATTAAGCAGCAATACCATGGAGAATCCAACCCCCGCTGCCAGGAATCCATTGATGGTATGGAGCATGGTATCCCAGCCTGGAATCACCACATAAAAAGCGTTGACCTCACCTAAAATCTCCGCCGCAAAGATGAAACACAAAACGGTGATCTCCAGTGCAGGCGGCAATTCAATCCTCAGCCGCACCTGGATCCAGCTGGGCACATACAGCAGCAAAATGGTCAAAATACAGAAAAATGCGGACTCGTAGTTGTTCTGGAACAGCTGTCGCACCAGAACTACAATCACCAGAATACGCAAAATGGTGAATACAATGAACGAGCTTCTATGCTCCCGCAGCTCCTGGTCCATCGCCTGACAGAACGCTTTCTTCATCTGACGCTTTTTCCGCTTGTCAATGTTCTTTTCTTCTCTTTTCAATGGATCGGGCCCCCTTCACACTCCCAGATTTACATTTTCCCCGGCTTTTGCCGGATATGCATCAGCGTCCTTTTTTATCATACAAGACATGCAATAGGATATCACAAAGGCCAACCTCATGCAAGTTAAACAGAGGGCAGAACTTTCTTTCCGCCCCCTGTTTTCTGCCTATTTTCTAAATTTTCCCGGGTTTTCCTCTGTAAAAGCATGCCTTTCAGACGGTCCGGAAGCCTGGCTTGCTCTCAGCGATGACGCCCCAGACGGATGCACTCCAAAACATAGGTCACCTGGCTGACACCCCAGATCAGCATCACCAAACAGACCGGCAGGATGCCCACATCCAGCACATAGGCCAGAAGCACCAGGATGGCCCAGAGGCCCACACAGGTATATGTAACCGTCGTAAAGGCTTTGTACGCCGCCTGCCCCATTTGACGCAGCTCGTTTTCGTCACAGCTGGCCAGCCACTTTTTCTGAAACTTCATATCATAGATACTGCCTCGCTTTTCCGGATTCATCTGACGGGTCAGGTCCACCACCTTTTGCTGCAGTACTGTCATTACCACCATAGACAAGATGAACGAGAGGAATAATCCAACCGCCGCCATGCCGACATCCAAAAGCTGAACGCCAATGGCAAAAAATGAGTAGTTCAGAATCATACCCAGTGCATTGGCCAGCATTGTCCAGTTGAGCTGCTCCTCAGCCTTCTCCATGCTTTCCTCGTCTTCTCCGTCCCAGCCCAGAAACAGCCGTTTGGCAGCACGGTACTTCCAGATGCCAACACCCAGAAGCACGGCACTGGAGACCCAGATGGACCAGGGTGCAAAGATTTTCAGGACGCGGTAAAGTCCCTGCACCACTGTCTGGGGCAGATTCGTGGCACCCACAATGCCCGAGAGATAGCCCAAACCGCCGCCAATCAGCGTAGCCACCACGATCGTTACCAGAAATTTCGGCAGTGCCTTGCTGTTTTCGGTTTTTTCTTTCTTATTCTTCATTGTGCTCATCCTCCTGATATTCAAAAATATCCTCTACTGTCACCCCGCACAGCTTTGCCAGCTTCAGCGCCAGTGTCACCGACGGAGAATAGTCTCCCCGTTCAATTTGGCTGATGGTCTGCCTGGATACGCCTGCCAGGCGGCCCATCTCCTGCTGGTTGACCCCAAGCCGCGCCCGGTATTCCTTCAAATGGTTTTTCAGAGGCATCAAATCGCTCCTTTCATTTGACTGCTTTCTTTGTCATTTTGACAGCTTTACTTGTCATAGTTGGAGAATATCATAGCATTGCACGGTTGTCAAGCATAAAATTTGCCCCGTCTGGGGCCCTTTTTTAAGGTGGCGTCCCGGCTTCAAAGTTGAGGTAGGGCTGGAGAATGGCAGCAGCCGTGAGTACATCATTGACCGAAAAAGGCCCTCCCAGGGGGAGGGCCTTTTTCGGTCTCATGGTATTGTCATCATTTTGCTTGTTCACCAGGCTGCTTTACCGACAGTTCGGGCTCCGGCGGAGCCGGGACTGTCATCCATTTTTCGGTGGGAATCTGCTTTTTCTCCAGTCGCTCCTTCACAAATCCTCGGATCAGTGCGTAGATCACCGAGCACAGCGGGATAAAGAACAGCATACCGGCCACGCCCATGAGCTTGCCGCCCAGTGTGACGGCTGCGAGCACCCAGATGGATGGAAGTCCCACGGAGGAGCCCACCACATGAGGGTAAATGAGGTTGCCCTCCAACTGCTGCAGCAGCAGGAACAGCACAATGAAGAACAGGGCCTTCATGGGGTCTGTAATGGCGATCAGCAGTGCACCCACAGCGCAGCCGATGAACGCACCCACAATGGGGATCAGGGCCGTGAGGGCAATGAGGACACCTACCAGCAGCGCATAGGGCAGCCGGAAAATAGTCATGGCAATGACAAAGAGTGTTCCCAGGATGCAGGCCTCCAGGCACTGCCCCGAGAGGAAGCTGGAGAAGGTCCGTCCAGCCAGACGTACCACGCCCAGCGTCTTGTCCGCCTGCTGCTCTGGCAGGATGGCATAAAAGATCTGCCGGACCTGACGGCCCAACTTTTCCTTCTGCATCAGAATGTAAAAGGCAAACACCATGCCGATGGCAAAAGTGCTGACGCCGCTGACCACGCCGCCAATCAGGCCGCTTCCGGTGGACAGCAGGGCGGTGCCCCAGTCCTTGAGCAGTGCAATTGCCTTGGCGGAAAGGGTACTCCACTCCAAATCCAAACCCAGGATGGTCTCCTCCAGTATGGGCAGATACCCCTCCATCTTCCACAGCCAGTCCTTGAGCCGGTCCAGGGCCGCGGGCAGTTGGGAGACGATGGTGGAGATTGCATCTGCGATGCCGGGGGCGATGACACCGGAGGCAAGAGCCAGAACGCTGATTACCGCCACCAGAGTCAGCAGGACGGCCAGAGGCCGACGGAACCCCTTTCCCCGCTTTTCCAGAGGGAACAACGCCCGCTCCACAGCCCGCATGGGGACGTTCAGGATAAAGGAGATGGCCCCGCCCAGCAGGAACGGAGACAGCAAACTGATAAGCCAGCGTATCATCATGGCAGCACCGTGGAGATGCTGCAAAAAGCTATAGAACAGGACCCCGCCGCAGACCACCAACAGCAGATTTTTTACAGTTTGTTTGTTCCATTCCATCGCCGAATCACTTCCTTTCGTTGGAATCTTGGGGGAGGGTTCAGCCACGGCGGTACATCTCCGCAGCGTGTAGGTATCCTGTGGCGGAGCTGCGGTTGCTCTCCACCTCTTCCTCCGTCAGAGGACGGACCACCTTGGCGGGACTGCCCAGGATCATAGACCCGGCGGGTGCGTCCATTTTTCCGGTAACCAGGGCACCCGCACCCACAATGCAGTTGTCCCCGATCTTTGCGCCGTTGAGGACGACAGAGCCCATGCCGATCAGCACGTTGTCGCCCACGGTGCAGCCGTGGACGATAGCACCGTGCCCAATGGTGCAGCCTGCGCCCACCTGAGTCTGCTCATGGAGGATGGCGCAGTCCTGGATGTTGGTATTTTCTCCGACGGTGATGGCTCCCTCGTCGCCTCGCAGGACGGCGTTATACCACACGTTGACACCCTTACCCAGGGTCACATCCCCGGTCACCTTGGCGCCCTCGCAGATCAGGACGTTTTCGTCGGTTTTTTTCAGCTCATATGACATGGTTCTTTCCTCTCTTTCTCACAGTCCGGGGGCAAAGTTACCGTCCACAAAGACGGGAATCTCCCGGCCGTCATGGGTTGTGCCCACAATATTCAGATCCGGCGTACCCACCATGAAGTCCACATGGGTGATGGAGTCATTAAGGCCGCGGGCTTTCAGCTCCTCCTTGCTCATCTCCTGACCGCCCACCAGGCAGGGGTAGGCCTCGCCGAAGGCGATATGGCAGGCGGCATTTTCGTCAAACAAAGTATTGTAAAACAGAATCTTTTGGTTGGAAATGGGGCTGTCATAGGGTACCAGAGCCACCTCGCCGAAGTAGCTGGCGCCCTCATCCACGGCAATGGCCGCCCGGATCTCCTCCTGGCCCTGCTGGGCGTATGCCTCCACAATCTTGCCGTCCTTCACCACAAAATGGAACTGATCGATAATGCTGCCATTGTGGCTCAGGGGCAATGCAGAGTAAACCACGCCGTTGACGCCCGTTTTCAGCGGAGAGGTGAAGATCTCCTCGGTGGGGACATTGGCGATAAAAGGTCTGCCGGAGAGGGTCTTGTCATCACCGGCCTCCCAGATATGGCCCTCGGGCAGCTCCACCGTCAGGTCGGTGCCCAGGGAGTTTGTATAGTGCAGGGTCTTGAACTGATAGTGATTCAGCTTCTCCATTCGTGTGTGCAGCGTATCCAGATGCTGCTGCCACCTCTCCACGCACTTGCCGTCCCCATTGATGCGGACGGAAGCAAAGATGGCATCCCACAACTTTTCCATGGCCTCATCCTGGGAGCAGCCCGGGAACACCTTGGTTGCCCAACTGGGAATAGGGATGGACGCAATGCACCAGGGGAACCCGCTGCACATCTGCAGACGATCGAAGTCCTTCAATGCCTTGCCCGAGGCCTGCTGAGCCCGGATCAGGCGGTTGGTATCCACTCCCTTGAAATTCTCCGGGTCGGATGCGGAGATCGCCAGATAGGCCGCCCCCTGCTTGGCGTAGCCGTTGAAGAACTTTTCACGCCACTCGGCCACCTCGTCGAAAATGGTATCGTCGGCATAGAGATACTTGATGCGGGCCATAGCATCGTCATGCCAGTTCATGACCACCTCCCGGACGCCGGCGTCGTAGGCCTCCTTGGCGCACAAGCGGGCAAAGTAGGCGCACTCCACCGGGCAGGAGATCACCAGGGTCTGCCCCTCGTACACATTGAGGCCCACCCGCACCAGCATGCGGGCATATTCCAACAGTTTTTCTTCCATGTGTGAGAAACTTCCTTTCTGCTGCGGTCCGGGCGCAGCCGCCCAGTACCAGTGTATCCATTTGTCTCATATTCTAGTAGATTTTTCCCGTCTTGTAAAGAAAACTGAAACAGGATTTGCAAATCGTTTACGAAGCTGGGCATTCTCCCCTGCAAGTGGCAGTATGAAAAAAAAGACATGACGAATGTCATGTCTTTTTTGGTGCGCGAGGCGGGACTTGAACCCGCACGTCCGTAATGGACACTAGAACCTG
>JAHHSA010000083.1 GCA_020025475.1 Oscillibacter sp. | reverse complement strand
AGTTGACGAAGTCCAGAACGAATGTATCCTTCTTCCCACGCATGGTGCGATTCAGCCGAGAGAGAGTCTGCACCGCCTTCACGCCAGACAGCTTCTTATCCACAAACATGGTGTGCAGCAGCGGCTCATCAAAGCCGGTCTGGTACTTCTCTGCCACGATCAGCATCCCAAACTCGTCTGCATGGAAGGCTTCCGGCAGAGCCTTTTCCTTGATAGTCTCACCGGATTTGGTTTTGTTGAGCTTTTCCTCAGTATAAGTCTCTCCGTTGTCGTCCACTTCACCGGAGAACGCCACCAGTACATCCAGGTCGGTATATCCCTTCTCCTGGATCTGCCGCTTGAACTCCAGCAGGTAGCGCACAGCATGCAGACGAGAGGGTGTCACGATCATCGCCTTGGCCTTGCCACCGATTTTATGGCGGGTCACACTGCGGAACTGCTCCAGCATGATGGCTGTCTTTTGCGAAATATTATGGGGGTGTAGTGTCTCAAACTGACGAATTGCCCGAACGCCAGCAGCAGTATCCAGCTCCGGATCATCGGGGATGGCCTTGGCGATCTTATAGTACATATTGTAGGTCATGTAGTTTTGCAGCACATCCAGAATAAAGCCTTCTTCAATGGCCTGCCGCATAGAGTACACATGGAAGGGATGGTACTTCCCATTCTCGTCTCTCTGACCGAACATTTGCAGGGTCTTATCCTTTGGGGTGGCTGTGAAGGCAAAGAAAGAGAGATTTTCATGGATGCCCTGGGCGGCCAGTTCATCCAGAAGCTTGTCCTCATCGTCCTTGCGCTTTGCTTCCTCCTCATATTCCTGCTCGGCATACTCCTCCAAGATCTTCTCGGTATCCGCTAAAGCCCGTTTCAGCTTGCGGGCGGCGTCACCGGTCTGAGAGGAGTGAGCCTCGTCCACGATGATGGCAAACCGCTTGTTGCCGGAGTGTACCTCTTTGTAGATCACAGGGAACTTTTGCAGCGTGGTAATGATGATGCCCGTCCCGGCCTCGATAGCCTCACGGAGCTGCTGGGCATTCTTGTCAATCTTCTGCACCACACCCGCCACATGGTCAAACTGATAGACGGTGTTTTGCAGCTGGCTGTCCAGCACCCGGCGGTCGGTCACGATGATGACAGATTGGAAAATTTTCTCGTCGTGATCATCATGCAGACCGCTGAGCCGGTGGGCCAGCCACGCAATGGAATTGGACTTTCCGGAACCGGCACTGTGCTGAATGAGATAGTTTTTGCCGGAGCCGTTAGCCTTCACATCAGCCAGCAGCTTGGTCACCACATCCAGCTGGTGATACCGAGGAAAGATCATCCTCTCGGACTTCACCTCTCCGGTCTTTTCGTCCTTTTCCTGTTGTAGATGGAGGTATTTATGTAGAATCTCCAGCAGGCGGTCTTTGCACAGAACATTCTCCCAGAGATAGGCGGTGGCATAGCCGTCCGGGTTGATGGGGTTGCCTTTACCTCCTACATGGCCGGCTCCGTTGCTGCCCTGATTGAAGGGCAGGAAATAGGTTTTAGCACCCTCAAGGCGGGTGGTCATATACACATTGGTCAGGTCAACGGCGAAGTGGACCAGCACACGGTTTTTGAACTCAAAAATGGCGTCCTTGCCCGCCCGGTCAAACTTATACTGATGGATGGCGTTGGAGGTGTTTTGCCCAGTAAACTGGCATTTCAGCTCCATAGACACTACCGGGATAC
>JAHHSA010000082.1 GCA_020025475.1 Oscillibacter sp. | reverse complement strand
GGATTACCAGTAATCGGCCCGGACGGTAGTGAGGCCGTCGCTGAAAAAGGGTTCGGGGATGCCGCCGGCTTCCAGCATTTCCGCCCGGATGGCGGCAGACAGGTCGGGGACTGTGTCGGGATTGTAAGAGGCAAAGGAGGGGACATCCATCAAAATGGCACCGATGTTCTTCATGTCAGCCATGTTAGCCGTTTGAATCTGTTCAGACTGGGAAGAGCAGCAGTCGGTCAGTACCACGGCATTGTACTCCAGGGAGATGGCGTCGTAGCAGGTGGTGCGGATGCAGTTGGGGGTGGTGGTTCCTGCCAGAATTACTGTTCTGATGTCCAGACGGCGCAGGATCAGATCCAGCTCCGTCTGGAAGAAGGCGGAGAACCGGGGCTTGATAATGGTGTAATCACCGGGCTGAGGCCGCAGGGACTCCGGCGTCTGGGCACTGTTGAAGCCCTTGGAGGAGGGAGCACAGGCGTGTCCGCCTGCCTTCCAGCCTGCATAGCGGGTCAGTTCCACGTCACTGCCGTCGGAACGGTAGATGCGCTTGACAAAGAATACGGGAATGCCCTTGGCACGGGCAATGTCCAGGGCTCTTGCACAGTAGGGGACTGTGGCCTGAGCACCTCGGATACAGTAGCCGCTTCTGGGATCCAGGAAACCATTTTCCATGTCGATCATCAGCAGGGCAGAGCGGGTAGGATTCGGTTTCATAGCGATACTCCTTACAAGATATGGATGATAACGGTCAGACCTTTTTGGTAAACACGTGGACACGGAAGGAGATACGGGTGGTCAGCTCATGCAGAGCAGCCAGCCGCTCGCTGCCGGCTTTCGGGGTCTTCCAGTAGTAGGGGGTCATCTGAAAAAGGGCGTGAATATCCGCCTGAGATGGCAGGGTGATGGTATCCTCCACCGGGAGAATGGCATCATAGGTAAAGCCCTCATAGGGTGTTTCTTTTTCCTCGTTGGGGTAGGGGTTGTCATAGAGAACCTGTTTCAATTCCCACAGGTGATTGGCGGCGGGGACCACATAGAGAAAGTGACCGCCAGGGCGCAGCACACGCCAAATCTCGTCAATGGCCAGGGGGGAAAAGCAGTTGAGCAGGATATCCACCGACTGATCCGCCAGGGGCAGATGGTAGCAGGAGGCCACCGCAAACTCCACGTTTTTCGCCCGTTTGGCGGCGTACCGCAGGATGAATTTGGAGATGTCAATGCCCGCCATACGCGGTGTTTTTCCTGCATCCACCAGGGCCTGATAAATGCCGGCGGTGTAGTAGCCCTCGCCGCATCCAGCGTCCAAAATATCAGGAGAATCGCCGGAAAGGGCCAAAATATGACTACTGAGTGTATTTAACAATGGCCTATAATACTCTTTGGATAGAAAATCCCGGCGCGCCGCCGCCATTCCTTTGTCATCACCGGGAGCGGCGGAGTGTTTCTGATTGGGGGGCAGCAGATAGGTGTAGCCCTCTTTGGAGATGTCGAAGTTGTGGCCCGCGCCGCAGCGATAGGCGGATTCCTCCCGGGTGAGGGGAGCGGCGCAGACCGGGCAGCGGAAAAGACTCATGGGTTGTCCCTCCTTGTGAGATCATGAATCCATTTGCGGCTCCGCAGCCGCAGAATGCCCAGCGGCATTTTGATAAAGTTTTCAGCGTAAATGGAAAAGCACACCAGAATGAGCGGTGCGTCCAGCACCCAGCCGGTGAGAGCGGCCAGCGGCACTGCTACAAGCCACAGGGGAGCCAGATCAATCATAGATGCCATGGCGGCGTCGCCGCCTGCCCGGAGCACACCCGTGATGTTGGAGATATCGTAGGATTTCAAGGGCAGTGTGACGATGTAGGCGATGCACAGGAAGACAGCTGCCCGAGTAGCTGTTTCGGAAAGGCTGAACAGGGGGTAGAGAACCGGAACGAAGAACAGAGGCAAAGCAGCCGCCAGAACAACAGACAGCCCCAGACCCAGCAGAAAGGCTACCAACAGCAGACACTGGCTCAGGCTGTAAATCTCCTCCCGCTCAGAACCCTCGCCAATGTGCTTACCCACAATGACGGCGGTGGCACCGGCCAGGCCAAAGCAGCTGACCGTGGTAAACTTGTCGATGTTGCCCATAATGGCGTAAGCTGCCAGCATATCCGCGCTGATGAGCATATGGCCCATGATGATGGTCATCATGGTGGTGCCCAGGCCCCAGAGGGTCTCATTGACCAGAATGGGGGCGGCGTTTTTGAAAAAGATGGTCACGGTGTCCCGACCGGGACGGAGAAGTCCTGCCACATTCAATGGAATGCGGCGGTTGATGGAGGCATAAATCATCACAATTGCCAGCTCCACAATCCGCGAGGTCAGAGTGGCCAGAGCGGCACCAACAATGCCCAGCCGGGGAGCCCCCAGCTTGCCGAAAATCAATATGTAGTTCAGCAAGGTATTCAGAAGCATGGAGGCCCCAAAAACCATGGTGCCGAACATGGGGTTTTCCGTACTGCGCTGCATACTGACATAGACAGAGCTGACGGCGTTGCATACATAGCTGACGCCCACTATGCGCAGATAAGGGGCACCCAGCTCTACCAGAAAGGCGTTGCTGGTCACCAGGGACAAGACCTGGGTGGGGAAGAGAAACAGCACCAGCGCCGCAACACCGGAGATCGCGAGACCGGTGTACAGGGCAGCACCCATGGTGCGATTGATGGCGTCCGGGTCGCCCTTGCCCCAGTACTGACTCACCAGCACGGTGAGACTGCTCATCAGGCCGAAGATCATAACCTGAATCAGAAAGATGGGGGCATTGGCGGCTGTGACGGCGGACAACTCCGCATCACCCACCAGCCCCACCATAAAGGTGTCCACAAAGCCCAGGGAGGTAGTGATGAGGTTTTGCAGCATCAGCGGCAGGGCCAGCAGAAACAGGCGTTTATAAAAGCCGGAAGGCCGGCGGAGTGCTTGTAACATAGGCGGATCCTTTCAGGAAGTGGGCGGTCAAGGCCCTTACAGCATGGGCATCCGGCTGTCATGGTGGACCCGGAGGGCGGCGGCGCAGGCGTCAATGTCCTCCCGGGTTGTCTCAGGCCCGAAGCTGAGGCGAATCACGCCGCCTGCCACCCGCTTGGGCAGTTTCAATGCTGCCACCACATGGCTGGGCTTGCCCTGGTGGCAGGCAGATCCGGCGGAGATGCAGATGCCCTGGCTGCTGAGATCGTTGACGATGTTCTGGCTGGGCC
>JAHHSA010000081.1 GCA_020025475.1 Oscillibacter sp. | reverse complement strand
CCGGATGAACCCGGCACCAAGGTCAATCAGTGTGTGGGCAATATCATGCAGATCTGGCGGGACGGCGAGGCTGACAAGCTGACCCAGCTGGTGTTCTGCGACATTTCCACGCCCCAGGCAACCCCCTCCAAAAAGGCAGCCAAACAGCTGGACAATCCCACACTTCATGCGCTGGAACAGGCTGTGCCGTTGGATGAGCCAGAGCCTGCCTTTACCGTCTATGAGGACATCCGCCAGAAGCTCATCGCCCAGGGAATGCCCGCCGAGCAGATTGCTTTTATCCACAACGCCAAGACCGAGGTGCAGAAGAAAGAACTGTTTTCCAAGGTCCGCACCGGGCAGGTGCGTGTCCTGTTGGGCAGCACCTCCAAAATGGGCGCTGGCACCAATGTGCAGGACCGCCTTGTGGCCCTCCATGACCTGGACTGTCCGTGGCGTCCGGGAGACCTTGCCCAGCGCAAGGGCCGTATCGAGCGCCAGGGCAATAGCAACCCTCTAGTTCATGTGTACCGTTATGTCACCGAGGGAACTTTTGACGCTTATCTCTGGCAGACGGTTGAAAACAAGCAAAAATTCATTTCGCAGATTATGACCTCTAAATCGCCGGTCCGCTCCTGCGATGATGTGGACGAAACGGCGCTGTCCTTTGCCGAGATCAAGGCCCTGTGCGCCGGAGACCCCCGTATCAAGGAGCGCATGGATTTGGATGTGGAGGTTGCGCGTCTGAAGCTGATGAAAGCCGACCATCAGAGCAAGCAGTACCGCCTGGAGGATCAGTTGCTTAAATACTTCCCCCAGGAAATCGAAACCAACAAGGGATTTATCAAAGGCTTTGAAGCGGACCTGGAGACCCTGGCCGCCCATCCTCATCCGGAGGATGGCTTTGCTGGAATGGAGATCCGGGGCGATGTGCTGACCGACAAAGAAAACGCCGGTGCAGCCATGCTGGACGCCTGTAAGGAGGTCAAAGGCTCCGAACCGGTGCAGATTGGCAGCTATCGGGGCTTTACTATGTCCGTGGAGTTTTCTGCTTGGAAACAGGAATATACGCTCCTGTTGAAAGGCCAGATGACCCACCGGGCAAGCCTCGGCACAGACCCGCGCGGAAACCTCACCCGTATCGACAATGCACTGGCTCAAATGCCTCAGCGTTTGGAAGCCGTAAAAAACCAGCTGGACAACCTTTACCAACAGCAGGCCGCAGCCAAGGAGGAAATCGGAAAGCCGTTTCCCTTTGAGGATGATCTGCGAGTCAAGTCCGCCCGTCTGGTGGAACTGGACACCCTGCTGAACATTGACGGCAAGGCCCACGCTCAGCCGGAAACTGTGGTTGCCAAAAGCGCTCGGCCTTCGGTGCTGGACAGCTTGAAGCGCCCGGTGCTGCCCCGCAGCCCTGAAAAGAAACCGAAACAACATGAGGAGGTACGATAACATGAAATTCAACGATCTGAATGCGGCCCTCTATGAGAAGATTTCCGCTGAACAGGACAAATACCGGGATTGGCTGAAAAGCCAGCCCTCGGCAGAAGTCCTGAATCACGCCTATGAGTACACCGTCCGGGAGGACATCGTGATGGCGATGGAGCAACTGGAATTGACTGATGTCCAGGCTCAGGCGCTTTTGGATTCCCGCTCGCCGCTAGCGGATGTGTACCGTTATTTTGAAAAGCTGGAGACCGGCTACATGGATGTGATCCGGGACAGCATTGAAAACCGTGCCAATGATGTGTGCAGGGTACAGGAAGATTTACGGTCCGCCCCTCTCTATCCCCATTCTGCCGCCTATGCGTCCGAGCATGGAGAACTGACACAGTATCAACTGTCGTATCAGGCAAACAGCGCCTGCAAAGAAGCCATTGAACAGGCCATCGGCGCCCACTATGCAGAGAACCGGCTGGATACGGAGGCGGCGGTCAAAGATGTGCTGCAAAAGCACGAGCCGGAACGGGTACAGTTTATTCTTGCCAACACGATCCGGCACAAGGACAGCGACGGGAGAATCTCCCATGACAATAAAGCGTGGGCAAAAACCATTCCCATGCCGGAGGACAGCGGCGCTTCCCGCCACTGTGCCTATCTAGTTGTGGATGGGGTCAATCCCGGTCTGACTGACCTGTTTACCAGGCAGGCCAGAAAAGCCATGCAGGAACAACAGAAAAGCTCTGTCCTGCAAAAGCTCAAACAGGAACCGCCTGCCCGCAAGCCTGCCGCCCCGAAGAAACGGGAGCCGGAGCGATGAGCAGCCAAAAGCGCAAGCGGGATGTGCCGGTCCTGTTTTGGGTTTCCGCTGCGGAGATGGATGCGATCCAGCAGAAAATGGCGCAGTTTGGGACAAAAAACCTGAGTGCCTATCTGCGGAAAATGGCTGTGGACGGCTATGTGGTGCAGCTAGACCTGCCGGAGCTGAAGGAACTGGTATCCCTGCTGCGCCGAAGCAGCAACAACTTAAACCAGCTGACCCGCAAGGTGCATGAGACCGGGCGTATCTACGATGCCGACCTGGAGGATATATCTCAGCGGCAGGAACAGTTATGGGGCGGCGTTAAGGAGATACTGACCCGACTCTCCAAACTTTCGTAACAGGGATAGTTACCCCATCTGCGGAGGGAGGAACGGCGTTCTTTTCGCCGCGCCTTCCTCCGCTTTTTCTTTTTGCCCGTATCCTTGCCTTTTGGCTGTACCGGCAGGATAATATGAGTAGAAAACAGATTGCCGCAAAGGAGTTGAGAATAGATGAAAACCTTTGAGAAGGTATTGGAGATTTTTCGTGAATATCTGGACAGTGACCAGGAGGCCGAAGTCCTCCCTTGCAGAAAAGGGTATCTCCGCGTAACATGGAACGGCGATTCACGCTATTGTGCGGATGGGATTCTCAGCCGCACACTGGATGAATTGTTTGAGGTGCTGCTGTCGGATTATCGCGGTTATGAGGAATTGCGGCTGACCAAAGGCTGTCGGGAAGTATCGGAAGATGATGAGAAACAGGCGGAAGTTCTTTGCCGGAACTTGCTGGGACGATGGGAGGAGGAATCTAAATGAGGGCGCTATTGTTTATCTTAAAACTGCTGCTGAAGATCTTAGTGGCTCCTGTAATTCTGCTACTTACTGTGGCCATCTGGATTTGTGTGGGGATCGTCTATATCTCCGGTCTGGTGCTGGGGCTTATCAGCATGGTGGTTGCTCTGCTGGGTGTGGCAGTTCTGATTGCCTGTTCCCTGCAAAACGGTATTATCCTGCTGGTAATGGCATTTCTTATTAGCCCGTTTGGTCTGCCAATGCCTGCCATCTGGCTGCTGGGTAAGGTACAGGACTTGAAGTTTGCCATTCAGGATTTGGTTTATGGATAAAATATGCCACTGATGTGTAGGTTTGTCAATGATGTGTTACAGATTAGGAAAAGAAAAAAGGACAGCT
>JAHHSA010000080.1 GCA_020025475.1 Oscillibacter sp. | reverse complement strand
CTCCAATGAAAACTTGATAGTACCAACTGGGGAAATTTTTGTGCCGTCCCAATAATCCGGCAGTCAAAAGCCCTGGAACAATTACTCGGCGTCAGCCAGCTTCCGATACTTGGTGTAGCGGGCCTTGATCTCGTTGACAGTCTTCTCGTACAGGGCATCTGCCTTGTCGGGGAAGTTGTTCTTCAGAGATGCAAAGCGGTTCTCGCCCATCAGATAGTCCATCAGCTTGCTGGTATCAGGCTCGGGAGAATCCAGCTGGAAGGGATTCTTGCCCTCGGCAATCCGGCGGGGATCATAGCGATAGAGGTGCCAGTAGCCGCTCTCCACAGCCTTCTTCATCTCGGTCTGAGAGCAGCTCATACCGGCCTTGATGTGCTGCTCCAGGCAGGGGCAGTAGGCAATGATAATGGAGGGGCCGGGATAGGCCTCAGCCTCGCGGATGGCCTTCAGGGTCTGCGCCTGGTCATAGCCCAGAGCCACCTGTGCCACATACACATAGCCGTAGTTCATGAAAATGGCACCCAGATCTTTCTTTGCGATCTGCTTGCCGCCTGCGGCGAACTTTGCAACAGCTGCGGTGGGAGTAGCCTTGGAAGACTGACCGCCAGTGTTGGAATACACCTCGGTATCCAGAACCAGCAGGTTCACGTCCTTATTCTGAGCCAGAACATGGTCGATGCCGCCAAAGCCAATATCGTAGGCCCAGCCATCGCCGCCAATCGCCCAGACGGACTTCTTGGCCAGATATTCCTTGTTCTGCAGAATGTACTTCACATCCTCAGTCTGCTCGGCCTTCTCCAGAGCTGCCACCAGTGCATCGGTAAGGGCACGGGACTTCTCCTTGTCGTCCCAGCCTTCCAGATAGGCGCTGACAGCCTCGGTGCAGACGCCCTGCTCCTGCATGGCAGCCAGACGGATCAGCAATTCCTTGCGGATGGCCTCCTGTGCATGATAGAAGCCGAATGCAAACTCAGCATTGTCCTCAAACAGGGAGTGCTCCCAAGCGGGGCCGAAGCCGCGCTGGTCACGGCAGTAGGGCAGGATGGGGGCGCCGCCACTGTATGCAGAGGAACAGCCGGCTGCGTTGCCGATGTACATCTTGTCGCCCACCAGCTGGCTGACCATCTTGATGTAAGTGGTCTCGGCGCAGCCTGCGCAGGCAGCGGAGAACTGGAAGTAAGGCTTTGCAAACTCCAGGGACTTGATGTTCTTGTTGCTGATGACGTCCTTCTTCAGGTAGGCCTCGTTCATAGCCACCTTGTCGAAGTTCTCCTGCTCGGGCTTCATCTCCTCGAAAGGCTTCATGACGAGAGCGCCCTTGTCCTTGGCGGGGCAGGCAGTCAGGCAGACGCCGCAGCCCAGGCAGTCATAGGGGGAGACCTGCATACGGAACTCGTAAGCAGGACCATCCTTGCCCATACCCTTGGCAGGAGCGGTGACGAAGGAAGCGGGCACACCGGCCTTCTCCTCGGCGGTCAGCAGCACGGGACGGATGGCAGCGTGGGGGCAGGAAGCAGCACAGCGGTTGCACTGGATACATGCGTCTGCGTTCCACTCGGGTACCATGGTGGCAACACCGCGCTTGGAATAAGCAGAGGTACCGTTCTCCCAGGTGCCGTCCAGCACGCCGTGCTTCTGGAACACGGAGACGGGCAGCTTGTCGCCCTGCTGACGGTCCATGGGCATCACGATCTCCTTGACGAAGGGAGTTGCCTCGATTTCCACAGCGGGAGCGTCCTCAGCAGTAGCCCAGGAAGCGGGGATCTCCACCTTGTGTGCGGCGGAAATGCCCACATCAACGGCCTGGTTATTCAGATCGACAATCTTCTGACCGGCCTTTTTGAAGTAAGAGTTATAGTTGTTCTTCTTCATGTCCTCGACAGCCACATCCAGGGGAATGACCTTCGTGAGAGCAAAGAAGGCAGCCTGCAGGATGCTGTTGGTCCGCTTGCCCAGGCCGATCTCGGCAGCCAGCTTACCAGCGTCGATGGTGTAGAACTGAATGTGCTTGTTGGCCAGATCACGCTTCATCTTGGCAGGCAGGTGCTCTTCCAGTTCATCGTCAGACCAGGCACAGTTCAGCAGATAGATGCCGCCGTCCTTCAGGTCCTCGGTGGTGTCATACTTAGTCACATAGGTGGGTGCATGGACAGCCACAAAATCAGCGGAGGACACCAGGTAGGTGGCCCGAATAGGCTCATCGCCAAAGCGCAGGTGAGACTGGGTCAGGCCGCCGGACTTCATGGAGTCGTAAGAGAAGTATGCCTGTGCGTACTTGTCAGCGGTCAGGCCAATGGTGGAAATGGCGTTCTTGTTGGCGCCGACAGTGCCGTCGCCGCCCAAGCCCCAAAGCTTGCAGGCGGTCTCGCCGTGGTGGTCCAGCTCCACTTCCTTGTATTCCAGGGAGGTATGGGTCACGTCGTCGTTGATGCCGATGGTGAAGTTGTTCTTGGGCTCGTCCTTCAGCAGGTTATCATACACAGCGATGATCTGGCCGGGGGTGGTGTCCTTAGAGGACAGGCCATAACGGCCACCGACCACCTTGATATCGCTTCTGCCGGCCTGATTCAGGGCGGTGACAACGTCCAGGTAGACGGGCTCGCCCACAGAGCCGACTTCCTTGCTGCGGTCCAGGACGGCAATCTTTTTGCAGGTTGCGGGGATAGCTGCAGAGAAGTGCTCCACAGAGAAAGGACGATACAGGTGAATCTGCACCAGACCGACCTTGCGGCCAGAGGCGTTCAGGAAATCCACGGTCTCCTTAACAGCCTCAGAGGCAGAGCACATCACCACGATGACTTCCTCAGCATCGGGTGCACCATAGTAGTTGAAGAGCTTGTAGTCACGGCCGGTAAGCTTGTTGATCTCGTCCATATAGTGCTGGACGGTCTCAGGCACGGTGGCGGACTTGATGTTGGCGCCTTCCTTGCACTGGAAATACACGTCGGGGTTGACGTTGTTGCCGCGGTTGGTGGGATGCTCGGGGTTCAGGGACTTGGCACGGAACTCCTTCAAAGCCTCCTGATCGACCAGGCCGCGCAAATCCTCATAGTCCAGCGTCTCAATGCGCTGCATCTCATGAGAGGTGCGGAAACCGTCAAAGCAGTGCATAAAGGCGTACTTGGCGCTGATAGCGGACAGATGGGCCACAGCGCCCAGATCCATGGCCTCCTGGGGAGAAGAGGACATCAGCATGCCATAGCCGGTCATACGGCAGGTCATAAAGTCGGTATGATCGCCGAAGATGGAGTGGTGGTTGGACGTAACCACGCGGGATGCAATGTGCATGACGCTGGGGAGGAACTGACCGCCCATGGCGTACATGGCAGGAATCATCAGCATCAGGCCCTGAGAAGATGTGAAGGTGGTGGTCAGTGCGCCTGCCTGCAAAGAGCCGTGGCAGGTACCGGCAGCACCGGCTTCGGACTGCATCTGAATGACGTCCACAGTGGAACCGAACAGGTTCTTACGGCCCTTTGCGGACCACTCGTCCACCTTCTCGGCCATGGGAGAAGAAGGGGTGATGGGGTAAATTGCCGCAACCTCGGTGAAGGCGTAGGCAACGTGTGCCGCGGCGGTATTGCCGTCCATCACAGCATACTTTTTGTTGCTCATGGATCAACGCTCCTTTTTTGTCGCTCTCATAATTTCAGCGATCGGACAGGTCCCTCTATGACTGTCTGCGCTGATGGTTCTGTGGGGATTTGCTAAAAAAATCAGGAATTGCTAAACGGGTGGTTGTTCGAATATACGAATCTGAAAACTAATATTCGAACAATCACTGTTATATTACGCCGCTTTCCGCAGTTTGTCAATAAAGTATCCAGGGCTATTTTTGAAATTTTACATAATGTGCAAACTTTTCCGAGATTTTAGTGGGTTCTTGCAAAAAATGATGGTTGTTGTTATGATAGATTCAAATTTCAAGGCCAAACAGCCATTAGAGGAGTGTATTTTGTGTCACAAGAACAGCATCGGCCCACCCTGCGAGTGCTGGCCGTTTTGGAGCATTTGGCCGCCTCGGAGGAGGGGGAGACACTCACCCAGCTCAGTCAGGCGCTGCAAGTGCCCAAGAGCAGCCTGTTCCCAGTGATTCACACGCTGCAGGAGCGGCGTTATCTCCATCAGGACGATGTAACCGGCCGCTATCGTGTGGGCCCCAGCGCCCATGCTCTGGGGGCCGCTCTCTCCACGGGCCGCGGAATGTCTCCGGTGGTTCAGATTATGGAGCACCTTGTATCCCGGTGTCAGGAGACCTGTCAGCTGGCGATTCTGGATCAGGGCCAGGTATTTTATGTGGAAAAAGTGGATTCCAACCAGACCATCCGCACCATCACCCGTGTAGGGGATCGGCGTCCAGCCAACGCCACCGCTTTGGGAAAGGCACTGCTCAGCGGCCTTTCGGACGACCAGGTGCGGGAACTGTATCCCGCAGGACTCCCCCGCCTCACGGCCCAGACCATTACGGATTTCGATGTGCTGCTGCACCAGCTGGAGGAGATCCGCCAGGGCGGCTTCGCCCTGGAACAGGGAGAATCCACGGCCCAGCTGAGCTGTTGTGCCGTGCCCTTGCGGCAGGGGGCCCATGTCTTTGCCGCCATCAGCATTGCCACTCCGCTTTTCCGTGTTACAGAGGAAAAGGATCGACTGATCCGCCGGGGACTGTTGGAGGCCCGAGAGGCCATCGAGCGTCTGGCGGAGCGGAGAGATTTCATTCTTCTGTAAGCCGCACCCGCCCATTGAGCGTTCCGCAGGAAAATCCCTGCGGAGCACTTTTTTGCGAAAAAATGCCGGGGACCTACGCAGATGCACGTAGGTCCCCGGCATTCTCATATCCGGCTCTGTGCCGGAAAGGTTCAGAAATTACACGTAGTTGCAGACACGGGCAATGGCCATTTCGGTGAAGCCCAGGGACTCGGCCTTGGTCTGCTTACCGCAGGCGGTTTCCACCACCATGCCCATCAGATCGTCACCCAGCTCTTCCAGGGTCTTGGTGCCGTAGATCAGCGGAGAGGCGTCCAGGTCAATGTTGTCCTCCATCTTGGCAAAGGTCAGCTTGTTGCCGGTGATTTTGATGACGGGGACAATGGGGTTGCCGGTGGGGGTGCCGCGGCCGCTGGAGAAGACGACCACCTGTGCGCCGCCGGCCA
>JAHHSA010000079.1 GCA_020025475.1 Oscillibacter sp. | reverse complement strand
GGACAGTGGAAAATCCGTTATTAGATTCCAACAAAAATGGAGACGGAAAAAGAACCAATTTTCACGCTGCGCACCCCACAGTCCAGTTTGACTTTTTGGGGCTGATTCGATACAATATAAGCCGTTGGGCCGATGGAGAGAAATCGGCCGCAAGCTGTGGGGAGCGTCCCCATGGATGGAGCGGGGGCACTGCGCGGCAGACCCCCGGAAACTATGTGGGAGGGAGAACATGGACAAGCAGATGGAGGCAGCAATCCCAGAGTCGGAAGACCTGTTGGTGGGCCAGATCAGCTATGAGGAATTGATTTCCGAACTTCGGTTTTGACCTCGTTTCCATACATCAAACAGAGAGCCCCATGAGCAATCCGAACGACACACCCAACAGGTGAATCGTTCGGATTTGTTGTTTTTTGGAGACTGGTGGCACGTTTTTATATCTGCGGTTGCAACTCCGACAGAGATTTGATATGCTGAACATATGTATGATTGATACCCTGATTTTAGTGGGAGGAGGAAGTCTGATGCTGAAATTGATGCACACCGGCGATCTGCATTTGGGCCGGGAATATCAGAAGCAGAAGGTGGAAGCGCCTGCGGTGGCGCAGCGTTACCAGGAGGCACGGAGAGAGGCACTGGAAAATGTTGTCCGGCTGGCGGAACAGGAACAGTGCGATGTGCTGGTGGTGGCGGGGGATGTGTTTGACAGTCATTCCGTCCCGGTATCGCTGGTTCGGGATACGGCGGATCTTCTGGCAGGCTGTGTCTGCCCGGTAGTGGTTCTGCCCGGCAACCACGATTACTGTGAGGGACCGGAGGACAAGCTGTGGAAGAGCTTCCGGGAATACGCAGGAGAGAATACGATGCTGTTGACAGAGCCAAAACCGGTGACGGTGGGGAACATGGTCTTTTATCCCTGTCCATGCACGGAGCGGTATGCTGAAGGCAATGCCCTGGCTTGGGTGAAGGAACTGGTGCACCGTACATCCGACCAGGTTCATATCGGGCTTGCGCACGGTGCGCTGGAGGGCTTGTCCTTTGACCGCGAGAAGCGATACTATTATATGACACGGCAGGAGCTGGAAGCCACTGGTATGGACCTGTGGCTGCTGGGTCACACCCATGTGCCCTATCCGGATGCGGCGGAAATCACGGAGCAGCGAATTTTTAACGCGGGAACACCCCAGCAGACGGATGTGGCAGACAACGCCGAGGGAACCGCATTTGTCATTGAGGTGGACGATGACAAGCACGTCAAAGCCCGCCGCCTGCACACCGGCGTGCTGTCTTTTGTCCGCCGGAGTGAGGTACTGCGCCACGGGGATTCTCTGGCAGAGGCCCTGGAACGGGCGGGGGAGGGGCTTGCAAAAGATGTGACCACCCTGCGCCTGATCCTCTCCGGTGTAGCGCTTGCGGAGGAGTATCAGGACCGAAGGACTCTCTATGACCGGGCTGCTGACGGATATCTGAAGCTGGAAATCGTCGATGATGATCTCAGACAGGAGATTACTGAGGAGATGATTGACCGGGAGACACTGGATGGAAGTCTTGAAAACCGGCTGCTCAAGCGGTATCTGGAACGGCCGGAGCTGCTGGACCTGGCCTATGATCTAGTGCGGCAATGCAGAGAGGAGGCGTAAGACATGAAGCTGGAACGGATTACTTCTGAACAATTTGCCGGGGTACAAAACCGAGAGCTGGACTTTTCAGAGGGCATGAATGTGGTTTTGGGAGACAATGAGAGCGGCAAGAGCACCATGATCTCTGCCATGTTCCACGGCCTCACCACCCCGGCAAAGTTGGATAAGCGGCGGAACCGGGAGTTTTCGGAGCAGAGCTTTCCCACCAACGGTGCGGATACCATCGATGTGGCTTTGACCTTCCGGCAGGGAGAGGCGCCATACACCCTCATGAAGGTGTGGGACCGGACCGGAGAAAACACGGAGACCAAGCTGAAACAACCGGTGGGAGGGCTGCTGCGGGGCAGTCAGGCAGAAAACCGACTGCGGGAGCTGCTTGGCTTTGGGCCTGCAATCTATGATTACCTGGTGTTTGGACGCCAGAAGAACGAAGCAACCATTCTGGACTGGTGCTACCGCTTTTTTGAAAATGGCGGCGATGCGGATATGGCCTCGTTCAAGCAGCTGGTGGCGGGGGCTTTTTCTGCCGTGGACGGCATCTCCCCGGAGCATTTTTTAAAGCTGCTGGATGACAGAGAAAAGAAGTTGTCAGGCCACTGGGACTTTGAGCGGGACCAGCCGGAAAAGGGGCGTGACCTCTATCATAACAATCCCTGGGCAACGGGAAAGGGCACCATTTTGGAGGCATATTACGCCTGGCAGCAGGCGCAAAAAGACCTGCAGGAGGCGGAGCGCCATACGGAAGAACTGCATGCATTGGGGACGGAATTGGACCGTTTGAACGGTAAAAAAGAAATCCTGGAAGAGCAAAAAAGCAATTTGCTGGGACGTCAGGGGCGGATCGAAGGCCGAAGCAAGACCCGCCAGCTGCTAAAAAACGCCGAGACGGCGCTAAAGCGGGCCAGCGCCGCGGATGAGAGCTGGCCGATGATGGAGGCACGAAAGGCGGAGGCCGACAGGCTCAGTGGAGATCTGGCCGAGGCCAAACGGCGGGCGGAGAAGGCAGCACTGGAAGAGCGCAGGAGGGAAGTGGCTGCCCTGCGGGAGCAAGTTGCAAACCTGGATGTTTGGCTGGACGCCCGTCGGGAGCTTCCGGCGGACTGCGAAGAGGTGCGCAGAACTGGGGAACGTCTGCACCGGAGCCAGGGACAGCTGGCAGCTGCACGGCTGCGAGCCGAGGCGGAGCTGGAAGCGGGTGTCACTGTGGAGGTGGAGACAGCTTCCGGGGTACACCCGATTACCGGGGCGGCGACTTTGGACGTAGATGGCTTCGCGGAACTGCGAATCCCGGGCGTAGGCCGGGTGCGCATAGTGCCCCAGGAGCTGGACGTGGATAGCCTGCGGCAGACCATCGCAGACTGTCAGGCAGTTCAGGAACGGCTTTTTGGCAAGTGGCAGGCCCAAGATGTGGACCAGCTCACCAGCCTTGCTGCGCAAGTCAAGCAAAAGGAAGTGGAGGCACAGCGTCTTCGGACAAAGCTGACAGAGCTGGTTCGGGACGGTGACGAGGAACAACTGGCGGATAAGACTGCATCCATTCAGGTGGACATGACCCGTGAAATTTCGAAGACCCTTCAGACGGATACGGCAGACTTCCTTGCCCGTACCGGACAGTCCTCACCGGAGGCGGCGGCCGCAGGCGCTTCCGCTACGTTGGAGAACCTGGTTTCTGAGTATGGGAGCAGGGCGGCGCTGAGTGAAAAAATGACAGAGCTGATGGAGCAGGTCAAGACGTATAGTGCCCAGCTGGAGGAGACGGAGGAAGAGGACGAGATTCGCTTCCGTCAGACTATGGACGATGTAAAAACTGCATTGGAGCAGGTGGAGACACAGCGGGCCACAGCCTTGCAGCGCAAGGGGGCTCTGGATCAGCAGCAGCCGGACCTTGCAGAGCTGGAAGCGGACCGGGATCGGTGTGAAAAGGCCCTGCTGGCAGAAAAGGAGACTTGGAAGGCCTATGAGCAGATTCGGGAGGACTTCGAGGAACTCCGCGCAGACGCAGGAGACAGGCTGGCGGGCTTTACAGCTCTGTTTGGAGAGTATCTTTCCACCATCACCGGACAGCGTTTGGCGGTAGAGCCTGGGGAGGGCCTGCGGCTTTGCAGTGGAGAGAATCGTCTTACCCAGAAAGAGCTGTTGTCGGAGGGCACCCGAAAGACCGTGCTGCTGGCATTTCGACTGGCGGTGTTGGAGACCTTCTTCCCCAAAGGCGGCGGACTGGTGGTGCTGGACGATGATCTGCTGGATATGGATCCGGGCCGTCGGACTCAGGCGGCAAAGCTGCTCCAGCGGTTTGCGGAGCACAATCAGGTGATTTTCACCACTTGCGATCCGGAAATAGCCAATCTGCTGGGCGGAAACCGCATCCAGGTTTGAAAAATGACATAGAATAGAGCGACGCAGCGCCGGGGGCCTTCCACCATAGGCCCCCGGCGCTTTTGACGATCAGATTCCTGTTGTGTAACTCAGGGACAAAGTCGTATAATCTTTTTTTTAGAAAAAATGAGGAGGCAGACATGAAAGTCAACGAAAGAAAGGGACGGAAAAGCGTTTGGAGCACGGAGACTCCGGATTTGGAGAACCGGCAGGAGACCGGCATGCAATGGATCAGACGTGGAGTGGAGCTGCTTCGGAATTGGCCGCGCCCTATGGCGCACGGCCGGGTTTCCAGGCGAATGACGGTAGGTGAGTGGGGGGAGATCTGGTACGCGGATCACCGGACACAGGTGCAGGCCTCCACCTATGCCAGCTATAAAAATACGCTGCGGATCATCAAACAGCAAATAGGGGACCGACGTCTTTGTGAAGTGCTGCCCATCCACATCAACCAGGTGCAGGATGCCATGATTCGAGATGGTTATGGCATTTCTCAGATTCAGAAATGCCGCATTATGCTGAACCAGATTTTTACGTTTGCAGAAGAAAATGGCCTGGTGAAGAATAATCCGGTGCGCAAAACAAAAGCCGTCCGGGACCGGGACGGGGCATTGGGGACTATGCGCTACTTCAAAGATGCCTTTACAGAGGAGGAGGTGGACCGGTTATTTCGGCTGCTGCCCCGGGATCTGCTGGGCAACAGCATTCGGGTGATGCTGTGCACCGGCCTGCGGGTTCAGGAGCTGCTGGCTCTGTCACCGGAGGACATCGCCGCAGATGGCACTTCCATCCAGGTGAATAAGGCTATTAAAACAGTTGACGGCATACCGGAGCTGGGTGCACCAAAGAGTCGGCGCAGTATCCGGCGCATTCCGGTGCCCCAGCAGGCACAAATTTGGGCAAAGGAACTGCGCAGCTCCGGCGGTGAGACAATTATTTGGAGTTTGCCAGGGCGGAACAGCTGCTACAGTGTGGGTTGCTTTCGGCGGCGCTACTATACTGCCATCCAACGAGTGGGAGAGGTTCGGGAACTGTCTCCCCACTGCTGCAGGCATACATATATTACCCGTTTGCAGGCCCGGGGCGTGTCATTGGAGCTGATTGCAAGGCTGGCGGGACATGCCAGCATCGTCACGACAGAGGGGTATACGCACACGTCTGACGAGACATTGACACAGGCGGTTGAAACGTTAAACAGCTGAGTGGAAAACTAGCCGAAACGACCTCAAGATTCTGGAAAATACTAAAAATCTTTTGTCGAAAATCGTCGAATTTTCCAACAGATCAGCAACTTTTTGTTGAAACAGCCTCAAGATCGCCTATGACGAAGCTGTCGCCGTGATGTCTGAAGTGAAGGTCGTCGACG
>JAHHSA010000078.1 GCA_020025475.1 Oscillibacter sp. | reverse complement strand
GGGTAAGTCCAAAGACTCTAAAACGAAGCCTGGCGTTCATGAACGCCAGGCTTCGCAAAGTGTTGGTCTTTTTTCTGCCCAGGAACTGTGAAATGTGCGCCTCTGAACTTACAAAGTATTGCAGTTGGTGTGACAATTCACTAGCAGAATAGAATCGGCAGCTTACAGCTTGGAAGCGACAAAATCGTCCACGCTGGCCAGAGCATCATCCACCTTCAGCAGATCAGAACCGCCGCCCATAGCACTGTCAGGCTTGCCGCCGCCCTTACCGCCGCAGATCGTGCAGACGGACCGGATCAGCTCGCCGGCCTTAATGCCCTTGGCAACAGCTTCCTTGCCGCAGACCGCCAGGAAGGTGATCTTCTCTCCGTTGACGGAAGAAAGCACTGCCACCACATTCTCGGCCTTATCCCGCAGGAAGTCGCCCATCTGACGCAGTGCATTGGCGTCCATACCGGGCTTGTTTGCAGTGACAATCTTCAGACCGCCCACTTCCTTGGCAGCCATCAGGAACTGACGAGCCTCACCCAGGGAAGCCTCAGCCTTGAACTTCTCCACCATATGGCGCAGCTCCTTCATTTCAGCGATCTGCTGCTCGGCCTTGGCTGCCAGCTCACCGGGATTGGTTTTCAGAGTCTGTGCTACACAGAACAACAACTCTTGATTCTTGTTCATCACATCCAGACTCAGCTGCCCGACGGTGGCCTCGATACGGCGGACGCCGGAAGCAATAGAACTCTCAGACTTGATGCGGAAGGGGCCGACCTTTGCGGTGTTGTTCAGGTGAGTACCACCGCAGAATTCCATGGAGAAGTCACCCATCTCCACAACACGGACCACCTCGCCGTACTTTTCGCCGAACAGGGACACGGCGCCCTTCTTCTTGGCCTCTTCAATGGGCAGGACCTCCGTCACAATGGGGTAGCCCTCCAGAATGGCATCGTTGACCATGCGCTCAATCGCACTCAGCTGCTCAGGTGTAATGGCCTCAAAGTGGGTAAAGTCAAAACGCAGACGGTCAGGCTCCACCAGAGAGCCAGCCTGATGGACGTGATCGCCCAGAACCTTCTTCAAAGCAGCATCCAGAAGATGGGTAGCGCTGTGTGCACGCATCACAGCCTTGCGGCGCTGCTCATCATAGCTGACGGTGACGGTGTCACCCACCTGCACCTTGCCCTGCTCCAGAACGCCGACATGCAGGAACTTACCGCCCTTATTCTTTTGAACATCGGTGACCATGAATTTACTGTCACCGCAAAGAATGGCGCCGTGATCGCCGACCTGGCCACCCATTTCAGCGTACATCGTGGTCTGATCCAGAACGATGGTGGCCTCAACACCTGCAACGATCTCATCACGCAGCTCGCCATCCACCACAATGGCCAGGACTTTGGCATCACAGGCGGCCTGCTCATAGCCCAGGAATTCGGTAGCAGGCATATCACTGCCGAACTCAATGCCGGCCCAGCCCAAGTCACCCAGAGCCTCGCGTGCCTTGCGAGCACGGAGACGCTGCTCCTCCATCATGGCCTCAAAGCCATCGCGATCCACGCGCATGCCCTCTTCCTCCACCATCTCGGCGGTCAGGTCGATGGGGAAGCCATAGGTATCATACAGCTTGAACGCATCAGCACCGGAGAACACAGCCTCGCCCTTTTCTTTGTGAGCGGCAAGCAGCTCATTGTAAATTTTCATGCCGCCATCAATGGTCTTGGCAAAGTTCTCTTCCTCCGTCCGGACGACCTTGGTAATGTAGGCCTGCTTCTCTCTCAGATCTGGATAAGCGCACTCGTTCTCATGGATAACGGTATCCACCACCTCATACAGGAATGCACGGTTCACGCCGAGCAGCTTGCCGTGACGGGCAGCACGGCGAAGCAGACGGCGCAGAACATAGCCGCGGCCCTCGTTGCTGGGCAGAACGCCATCGCAGATCATCATAACAGAAGCGCGGATGTGGTCCGTGATCACACGCAGGCTGACATCTGTCTTGGCACTCTCCCCGTAGTGAGCGTTCGTGATCTCACTGACCTTATTGGTGATGTTCATGACCGTATCAACATCAAACAGAGAGTTCACGTTCTGGCACACACAGGCCAACCGCTCCAGGCCCATGCCGGTATCAATGTTCTTGTTCTTCATCTCCGTGTAGTGACCCTCACCATCGTTGACAAACTGAGAGAACACGTTATTCCAAACTTCGATGAAACGATCGCAGTCGCAGCCGACCTTGCAGTCGGGCTTGCCGCAGCCATGCTCCACGCCGCGGTCATAGTAGACCTCGGAACAAGGACCGCAGGGACCTGCTCCATGTTCCCAGAAGTTATCTTCCTTGCCGAAACGGACGATCCGATCAGCGGGAATGCCGATGTCCTTGTTCCAGATCTCAAACGCCTCATCGTCGTCCAGGTAAATGGAGGGATACAGACGATCCTCCTCCAGGCCAACCACCTGGGTGAGAAACTCCCAGCAGAAAGGAATGGCTTCCTTCTTGAAGTAATCGCCAAAGGAGAAGTTGCCCAGCATCTCAAAGTAGGTTCCATGGCGGTCCGTCTTACCAATGTTCTCGATATCGCCGGTACGGATGCACTTCTGGCAGGTGGTAACGCGGTTACGGGGGGGCTCTTCCTCCCGGGTAAACCACGTCTTCATGGGAGCCATACCACTGTTAATCAGCAGCAGACTGGCGTCATTGTGGGGAATCAGAGAAAAGCTGGGCAGACGCAGGTGGCCCTTGCTTTCAAAGTAGCTGAGAAACATCTCCCGAAGTTCATTCAGCCCATGGTAAGGATGTGCCATAGTATTTTTTCCTCCAATATTTCACTCAATCAGTTGATTCCTTTATTTTGCCCAAAAAACAAAAAATCTCCGCCCCGCATAGGGGCGAAGACAAGCTTCACGGTACCACCCTAATTATTCCCCTTGCGGGGACATCTTAGCCATCCTGTAACGGAGATGACCCGTTCCGCTCATCGCAGACTGCTCAAAAGTGGCTGTCATGCTTCGAAGACAAGGGGCTCACACCATCTCCCCTCTCGCTTGGACCCGAACAGCAAAACTGGCTTTTTCACTGCCTTTGTTTATTGAACTGACTTTATTATATTCTTTTTCCCAATTTTGTCAACTGCCGTATGCTAAAAAGAGCGTATTTCTTATGACTGATCCGTAGCTTTCTCCGCTGCCGCTGACATCCTGAAGATAGCACACAGCAGACGAGAAAAAAATCTCTCGTTTTTTTGCAGGCCTGGTGGTATACTGATGGACACAGAGATTCGCAAAACGGAAGCGATCCCGGTCAATAGCGATTGGGGAATCCGTTGATACTGTTATTTTATAAATATTAATCATGGTTGGAACTGAAAATCATCAGGAGGTGAACGTGCTTGCATTTCTGGGCACATTTAAAAACCGTCAACCACCACCGAGCGCTGGTGCGAAAATACTGCTTCCGGCTGGGGCTCTACTGGCAGGGGCTGACCCACGATCTTTCCAAATACTCCCCGGTGGAGTTTCTGGCTGGCATCAAATACTATCAGGGCGACCACAGTCCCAACGATGCCCAGCGACGGGCAGAGGGTTATAGCGCCTCCTGGCTCCATCATAAAGGCCGGAATCGCCACCATTTCGAATACTGGACGGATTACAGCACCCGCGGTGACGGCATTGTGGGCGTCAATATGCCAATAAAATACGTGGCTGAAATGTTCTGCGACCGGCTGGCGGCCAGCAGGACCTATCGGGGCGATGCCTTCCAGCTCGGCGACCCATACGAATTCTTCTGTCATGGCAAAAACAAGCGTTTGTTCTTGTCTCAGGAGACCTCCGATCTGATCGAATCTCTGTTGATTATGCTGCGGGATCAGGGAGAGGATGCTACTTTTTCCTACATCAAGCATGAACTGCTTCACCATTAAGCAGTTCCAAAGCTGCGAAAAACAGCACGGCTGTTAGCTGTGCTGTTTTTTTATGCTCTTGGATGGGCTTTCCTGTAGACATCCTTCAGCTGTCGCTTCACCACATGCGCATAGATCTGCGTAGAGGAGATATCTGCATGACCCAGCATTTCCTGAATAGCACGGATATCCGCACCGTTTTCCAACAGATGCGCAGCAAACGAATGACGCAGCGTATGGGGCGTGATATCCTTTTCAATGCCGGCTTTTTCCTGATAATGCTTGATAATCTTCCAAAAGCCCTGCCTGCTCATACGCTCACCGTTCATATTCACAAACAACGCCCGCTCCTCACTGTCTGCAATCAGCTTTGGGCGAATGTTCTTGATGTAATCCTGCAGTGCCTTAACAGCCGTGTGATACAGAGGAATAATCCGTTCCTTTCCTTTGCTGGTGCAGCGGATAAAGGCGGCCGCCAGATTCACATCCTCCAAATTTAAAGAAATCAGCTCACTGACCCGGATTCCGGTGGCATACAGCAGTTCCAGCATTGCGTGATCCCGAAAGCCCTTCGCATCAATGCACTGAGGCTGCTCCAGGAAAAGTTCCACTTCTTTGCTGGTCAAAATCTCTGGATACTTGCGTTCCACCTTCGCAGCGGCCACGCTCTTTGCAGGATTTTCTTCCAGTTCCCCCTTGGCCACCAGAAAATTATAAAAGGACTTGATGGACGCCAGAAACCGTGTCACCGTGGCAGGCGATTTTCCCTTGCCCAGCATCGAAACCATGCAGGCACTCACCTGGGTGCTGTCTGCCTCTCTTGGACCGCAGTGACACACTTCATCCAAATAATTGACAAACTGTGTCACGTCCCGGAGATAAGAACTGATGGTATTCTGAGAGGCATGCTTTTCCCCAGTAAGATATTTTTCATACTGTACAATATCGTCAGTCAAGCCTCTTCCCCCCTTTTTTATCCAAGCATGTGCTCCAGCGCAGCACGCAGGAGCCATGGACCAAATACAAGTTCAAAACACACACCTCCCAGCAGAACAGCTGAGCAAACGAGCAGACGAATCCAGCTCTTTTTTCCATACCCTGCCCCTCTCCCAAGGGTCAGCATCTCACAGGAAGTCTCCCAGGCCGGGACTGCCAGCAATATGAAGCAAGGCAGCGTCACCACTGTTCGCGCTCCCAACGCTGCCAGTGCCAACAGTACACCAGCTGTTCCAAAAGACGCTGTAAAACAGGATACCGAAAAAGAAAGAAAAAAACCAAACGCAACGGAAACACAAGGCAAAAGCACTGCTCCGGCAGAAACAAAACCAAAAAGAAACGCCAACAGTGGATACCGAAAATACAGCCGAAGCGCCGAAAGCACCGTCTCAGGACCCACCTTCAGCTGCTGCTCAAATTGGAGATACTCCCCCAGATAGTTCCGCAGCTCCGCGCCAGCGGATGGTGAAACCTTACCAGCCAGAACCTGTCCCAAAACAACGCCCAAGAAAAAGAACGCTGCCAGCATCATCATACGCGGGAACGGTGAGGAACGATCCAAACGTCTCCCGCTTCTATGTTTCCAATTCACACATCCTCACCTCGCCACATCCTATGCGGAAGGTGCAGATGCTATGAAACAGTTGACGTAACACTTTTACATTTCTAATGATAGAGCAATTTCCATATATTCGCAAGGAAATCGGCGAAGCAAAAGCGTTTTTTGTCATTTATGTCAAAATGTTATGTCTACTATATTATGTAAACTATGTAACCGCGTAATACATAACATGTCGAGTTTGTTGTGAAAATTGAAAATAATCAAAAATGACAGATATATTTCCAAGAAATTATATCAAAAGATGCAGGTTGCCGCCGCTCATCGGAATGGATACCAATGAGC
>JAHHSA010000008.1 GCA_020025475.1 Oscillibacter sp. | reverse complement strand
TGGGCAGGGGCATCTCCATGCTCATCAGCATGGCGGGCCAGATGATGGAGTGGAATCGGACAATCTCCTTGCCCACAAAGTGGACGTCGGCGGGCCAGAACTTCTCATAGTCATCATACTTATCGTTGAACAGGCCCAGGGCGGTGGTGTAGTTAAAGAGGGCGTCCACCCACACATAGACCACATGGCCCGGGTCGAAGTCCACAGGAATGCCCCAGGAGAAGGAGGTGCGGGAGACGCACAGATCCTCCAGACCGGGCTTGATGAAGTTATTCACCATCTCGTTCACACGGGAGCGGGGCTCCAGAAAGTCGGTGTCCTCCAGCAGGCGCTGCACCCGGTCGGCGTACTTGCTCAGCCGGAAGAAGTAGGCCTCCTCCTCGGCGTCCTGCACCTCCCGGCCGCAGTCGGGGCACTTGCCGTCCACCAGCTGGCTCTCGGTCCAGAAGGACTCACAGGGCTTGCAGTACTTGCCCTTGTAGGTTCCCTTATAGATATCGCCCTTTTCATACATCTTCTTGAAGATCTTCTGAACGGATTCCACGTGGTAGTCGTCGGTGGTACGGATGAACCGGTCGTTGGAGATGTTCATCAGCTTCCACAGATCCTTGACACCCCGGTCGCCCTCAACAATGTTGTCGACGAATTCCTTGGGGCTCACGCCTGCCTCGGTGGCCTTGTCCTCAATCTTCTGGCCGTGCTCATCGGTTCCGGTGAGGAACATGACGTCATAGCCCTTGAGGCGCTTATAACGTGCCATTGCATCGGAAGCAACCGTGCAGTAGGTATGACCGATGTGCAGCTTGTCAGAGGGATAGTAAATGGGCGTTGTGATATAAAACTTTTCTTTTTCCATGGGATCTTCTCCTTTTTAACGGCAGCTCCGAATGGAAGAGCGCCGGGATTTGGACCAAAGGATGACTTTGCTCCAATATGCAGTATTATATAGAATGTCCCAGAGAATAACAAGACATCCTCTGGTGATTTCACAACTATTGGGCAAAAAACAAGCCTATCAGGAGGGAACCGAATGGTCCTTGACGGCAAGGCTGCCCTTGCGAAGCCATTTTCCGGACAAATAGTGGTGGATAGAGAGGATAAAACCCAGTGCCCAGCCCACACCGTAGCCCACGAACATGACATCCGGCCCGAAGTGGTTGGCCAGCAGATAGACTGCCGGGATGCGGAGCAGGATTAGGGACAGAATGGCATTCACCATGGGAAACACGCTGTCGCCGGCTCCCCGCATAGCGTTATTGAGGGAGAAGAGCACAGCAAAGAGAATGTAGAAGGGCATAATGCTCCGCAGGTACAATGTGCCGCCGTGGATGACGGCGGGGGTTGTGGAGAATTCTGCCACCAGTTGGGGGCTGAACACGAATAAGACGGCGGTCATGACCAGCGCCCAGATACAGGCGGAGGTGACCACTACCCGGATGCCTTGCCGGGCCCGGTTTGGCTTCTCTGCACCGATGTTTTGCCCGACGAAGGCTGTGGCGGCGTTGGCCAGTGACTGAATGGGCAGAAAGGCCAGCTGATCCAGCCGGACACCCACGTTGTAACCGGCGGTGAACTCCTCGCCGAAGGTGTTGACTTTGCTCATGACCAGCATGGAGCCCAGAGCCACCAGGGACATCTGAATGCCCGCCGGCAGGCCGATACCCATGATTTCTCGAAACAGCTCCTTGTCGAAGTGGAAACAGAGGGGACGGATGGAGAGCTGTGGATATTTGTGGTTGATGTAGAAGAGACCGAAGAGCCAGCTGACAGCCTGCGCCAGGATGGTGGCAAAGGCCACACCAAAGACGCCCCAGCCGCACACAATCACGAAAGTCAGATCCAGGACAATATTCAGAATGGACGAGACACAAAGAAAAAGAAGGGTGGTGCGGGTGTTGCCCAGACCACCCAGAATGCCCGAGTTCAGGTTGTAGCCGATGTTGCCCAGCAGACCGGCGCAGACAACGGTGAGATAGAGCCAAGCTTCATTGTAGGCGCCTGCCTTCACCCGCAGAACGAACAACATGGGTTTGACCAGCAGCACGGCGGCTGCGGTGATGGGCAGGATGGAGAGCATAAAAGTGGTATAGACGGTGTCAATGGTATCCCTGACCCGTTTCAGATCCCCGGCACCATAAAACTGAGAGATGACAACGGTGCCGCCGCTGGAAAGGCCCATGAAGAGTGACGAGAACATGAACAGAACCGGAAAGCCGATGCCAACGGCAGCCAGGGCTGCGTCCCCCACGTACTTGCCGACTACCCAGGCATCCACCATATTGTAGAGCTGCTGGAGAAAGCTGCCCAGCAGCAGCGGCAGCGCAAAGGCAAACAGGTGCCCTGCCGGGCTGCCCACAGTCATATTCCGTAAACCCTTGTCCGGTTTCATGTCTCTTCCCTCCGTTTCGATATACCTATACTGTACTCGCTTTGAAACGGACAGGCAATTGATTTTTCCCAAAATATCCGCTACAATGTGAAAAATCATACCATTCAATGAGGGGGAGCACACAGATGAAGTTGATTTCCTGGAACGTAAACGGACTGCGAGCCTGCGTGAAAAAGGGATTTCTGGATTTTCTCTCCGCAGAGTCTCCGGACTGCTGCTGCCTGCAGGAGACCAAGATGCAGCCGGACCAGGCGGACATCGATCTGGGCGATTACTGGGAATACTGGAATGCTGCAGAGAAAAAGGGGTATTCCGGCACGGCTATTTTCTCCAAAACCGAGCCGGTTCATGTCACGTATGATATCAACGACCCGGCACATGTGGGCGAGGGACGGTGTATCACCGCCGAGTTTCCAGCGTTTTACCTGGTGACGGTCTACACCCCCAACTCCAAGGAGGAACTGGCCCGTCTCCCCTACCGGATGGAGTGGGACGATGCGTTCCGGGCTTACGTCATGGAGCTGGACAAAGGGAAGCCAGTGGTCATCTGCGGCGATATGAACGTGGCCCATCAGGAGATTGACCTGAAAAACCCCAAGAGCAACCGGAAGAATCCCGGTTTCTCTGACGAGGAGCGGGAAAAAATGACGAAGCTGCTCTCCAGCGGCTTTACGGATACCTTCCGGTACCTGAATCCTGACCTGACCGGGGCCTATTCCTGGTGGAGCTATCGGTTCAACGCACGGAAGAACAATGCCGGTTGGCGAATCGACTATTTTCTGGTGTCTGACCGTCTGCGGGATAAGATCAAGGATGCCCGTATTCTCAGCGATGTTTATGGCAGTGATCACTGCCCGGTGCTACTGGATCTGGATATCTGATGGATTGAAAAGACAGCCTGAAGGACGGCTATGCACCGTGCTTTTTTATGATAGAAGGGCGTTGATGTCCTCAATGTCCAGGTCCTGCAAGGCCCAGTTGAGGCTGTAGCCCACCACTTTGGCAAGATCCCGGACCTGGGCGTCGATTTCCCGGGGGGTTACCATCAGGGGGAGCCCTACACTGCGGAGACGGCTTTCATCCACCTCTCCCCCGCCGGACTCCTCAATCAAATCCGCGGCCAGCGTTGCGGCATCCACTACAGTGGGGACGCCTACAGCGATCACAGGCACCCCCAGTGTCTCTTGATTCAGAGCCTCCCGGTGATTGCCCACACCAGAGCCGGGGATAATGCCGGCGTCGGAGAGCTGGATGGTGGTGCAGACACGACCAAGACGCCGGGAAGCCAGCGCGTCAATGGCAATGACCACGGAGGGGGAGAGCTTTTCCACCAGGGCCTGGACGGTCTCGGCAGATTCCAGACCGGTGGTGCCCAGTACCCCGGTGCGGAAGGCGGCCACCGGCCGAAATCCGGAGAAGTGACGGGGCTGAGAGGCAATCAAATGTCGGGTAATCAGCACGCTGTCCAGTGCCAGAGGACCGACTGCGTCGGGGGTCATGGCCCGGTTTCCCAGACCGATTACCAGGGCAGCTCCTGCCTCCGGCAGCAAGGTCTTGAGCTCACTGCCCACTGCCCGGACGGCTCTTGGAAAAAAGTCGGGTTTGCGCTGCCAGAAAGTAGTGAGATCTACGGTGAGATAGGACCCCTCCGGCTTGCCCAGAGCTGCCGCTCCTTTTTCGTTGAGAATATCGACTTTGGTAATGGGATAGCCCTCGGATTTGTGTTTTGCCGCTTTCACACCGGACAATCGGGTGGTTCGCTCTGGCGACTCCTGCCAGAGTTCTCTGGCCTCCAGGGCCAGATCTGTTCGCTTTTCAAACAAGAAATCCCTCCTCAGGTACACTAAATCTTGTGGTCTTGTACCTATGATTCGCATCTCGAAACACAATATACAAAAAGTGAACATAAATTGCAAAAAAACACTTGCTTTTTGGAACGTTCCCTGTTAAAATATCAATCTGCATGGTGGTAGTTGTATCTGCCACATCATTATTTTGCCTAAGGAGGTGTTTGGTTTGCCGAATATCAAGTCTGCCAAGAAGCGCGTTCTGATCGGTGAGGTGCACAATGCCCGCAATAAGGCCACGAAGTCCGAGCTGAGAACCGCCATCAAGAAGTTCGAGGTCGCTGCCGCAGAAGGCAATCGCACCGAGGCCGATGGCGCTTACAAGGTTGCAGTGAAGAAAGTCGATCAGGCTGTTGCCAAGGGCGTTCTGCACAAGAACACGGCCGCTCACAAGAAGAGTGCCATGACCCTGAAGCTCAATCAGATCGGCTGATCGTGTTGATTGCATGAAAGGACATCCTTCGGATGTCCTTTTTTTGCGCGAGTTTGCCGCGTTTGGGCCAGGACAGCACGGGCAGAACCGTATACAAACTTGGCTGACACGGTGGAAAATTTACCATTTGGCCCTTTTTCTTTATCGCGTATCATGGTATCATACCTGTAGAATTATGAGAGGTGAAACCATGCCCCTGTTTGATACTCACGCACATTTTGATGCGGAACAATTTGATGAGGATCGGGATGCGGTGCTCTCTGCCCTGCCCGAGAGCGGTGTTTGTCTGGTGGTGAATCCCGGCTGTGATGTGCCGACCTCCCGTGCGGCGGTGGCTCTGGCGGAGAAATATCCCCATGTGTACGCAGCGGTGGGTATCCATCCCGAGGAGTGCGGGGCCGTCACGGAGGCGGATCTGGAGGAGCTGCGGACGCTGGCACAACAGGAAAAGGTAGTTGCCATTGGAGAGATCGGCCTGGACTACTACTGGGAGGGAAACCCCGAACGGGAGGTTCAGCGGGCAATTTTCCGCCGCCAGATGGAGCTGGCCCGGGAGATGAAGCTCCCGGTCATCATTCACGACCGGGAGGCACACGGGGACACCATGGCGGTCATTTTGGAATATCCCGATGTCCGGGGCGTCCTGCATTGTTTTTCGGGCAGCCCGGAAATGGCCGCTGAGCTGTTGAAGAGAGGCTGGTATTTGGGCTTTGACGGCCCCATTACCTATAAAAACGCCCGACGGGCTCCGGAGGTGGCCGCTATCACCCCGCTGGACCGCATCGTCATCGAGACGGATTCTCCCTACCTGACCCCTGTCCCCTATCGGGGCAAACGGAACGACAGCCGGTATCTGCCCTACGTGGTGGAGAAGCTGGCCGAGTGGAAGGGCGTCACCACAGAGGAAATGACCCGGATTACCTGGGAAAACGGCCTGCGGCTTTATGGTCTGACAGAGCTTGAAAAGGTGTGACTTTTTATGGAAAAGGGATTTACGATTACATATGAATACGGCGGCAATCTCTATGTGAATACCACCAACCGCTGTAACTTTGCCTGTGAATTCTGCCTGCGTCACAACAAGAAAAGCGGCGGCAGCATTTATAACGACAACCTGTGGCTGGTGCGGGAGCCTACCAGAGAGGAGATCCTGGCATCCATTGAGAGCTGGGACCTTTCCCGGTATGCGCAGCTGGTGTTCTGCGGCTTCGGAGAGCCCAGCTACCGTATTGACGACATCTGCTGGGTGATTGATCAGCTGAAGGCCAAGGGCAAGAAGCCCTACACCCGTATGGACACCAACGGCACCGGCAGCCTCATCAACGGCCGCAACATTGCCCCGGACTTCAAGGACCGATTTGATATGGTGTCCATCTCCCTGAATACGGATTCTTCCGACAAGTATGACGCCCTGTGTCATCCCGTGCAGGAAGGCGCCTATCAGGCCATGAAGGACTTCGCCAGGGAGCTGACGCACTATGTTCCCAAGGTGATGATGACTGTGGTGGACACCATCTCCCAGGAGGAGATCGAAAACTGCCGGAAGATCTGCGAGGATGAGATTGGCGCAGTTTACCGTGTGCGCGAGTATATCGCTGACTGATCTAAAAGACATACAAAGAGAGGATTACATATGTTTCATATCATTGCTTCCCTGATTATGGGTGCCCTGGTGGGCTGGATTGCTGGCAGACTGATGCATGCGGAGGGAACCCTCCTGCGCAATATGATCATCGGCGTGGTGGGCTCCTTCATTGGCAGCATCGTGTTTGGACTCTTCGGATTTTACGCCTATGGAATGTTTGCCAATTTGCTGGTGGATATTGTGGGCGCATGCCTCTTCATCTGGTTGGTTCGAAAGCTGTTTTGATGACAAAAGGGCGGAGCGTTCAAAAAGAACGCTCCGTTTTTGCCCTTAACGAGGGGATAAGCTTGTGGCATTTTTCGATGTTTGGCACAATATCTGGCGTTCTGGACAAGCAATACCCGCTTTTTTGCGAAAAAACGAAAAAAATTGAAATTTTTTATTGACATTTCGCTGCTTTTTTATATAATAGTAGAGCTTGCAGTCTGCAAGCAATCCTTGCTCTCATTGAGGAATGAGGGCCATCTGTCCAAAAGGAGGTGCAAAACATGGCAAAGGTTTCTGCCAATTATGAGGTCGTTTACATTATCGACCCTGCACAGGGTGAGGAAGGCATTGCAGCTCTCGTTGCAAACTTCAAGTCCCTGGCTGAGCAGAACGGTTCCGCTGTCGAGGTGGAAGAGTGGGGCAACCGCAAGCTGGCTTACCCCATCGACTACAAGACCGAGGGCTACTACGTGCTGATGACTTTCAGCAGCGAGCCTTCCTTCCCCCGCGAGCTGGATCGTAAGCTGCGTATCGCTGACGGCATTATGCGTTCCCTGATCGTCTGCAAGGGCGAGTAATAAGGAGGCCGTTCAGGATGCTCAACAAGATTATTCTTATGGGTCGTCTGACCCGTGACCCCGAGCTGCGCCGCACCGGAAGCGGCACTGCCGTTACGTCTTTCTCCTTGGCTGTCGACCGGGATTTCAAGTCCCAGAGCGGCGAGAAGGAGACCGATTTTATTGACGTGGTGGCTTGGCGCAGCACCGCGGAGTTTGTCAGCAAGTACTTTACCAAGGGCCGTATGGCCATTGTGGAAGGCCGCCTGCAAATCCGCGACTGGACAGACCGTGACGGCGGTAAGCGCAGAAGTGCTGAGGTCGTGGCTGACAACGTCTACTTTGGTGATTCCAAGCGTGACGGCGCCGGCGATTACGGTGCTGCTCCTTCCTATGGGACTCCCGCTCCATCTGCCTCTCATATGAGTGCGCAGCCCATGGGCGGACAGTCCGACTTTGCCGAGATCGGCGATGAGGACGGCGAACTGCCGTTCTGATTTTGATAAAGGAGGAACCATTTCATGGCTTTTGATCGTGAGTCCAGACCCGCTCGCCCCATGCGCGGCAAGCGTCGTAAGGTTTGCCAGTTCTGCGCTGAAAAGTGCGAGAGCATCGATTACAAGGATACCGCTAAGCTGCGTCGCTTTGTTTCTGAGCGTTCCAAGATCCTGCCCCGTCGTACCACCGGTACCTGCGCAATGCATCAGCGTCAGCTGACCGAGGCTATCAAGCGCGCTCGTCAGATTGCTCTGCTGCCCTATGTTACCGACTAATCGTGTAACAAGCTAACAAACCAGAGGCCCCCATCCAATTGGATGGGGGCCTTTTTGTTGTACGGTGAAAAATACCGGATGCTAAGAGACATTTCCCACCTGCGTAAATCCCTGGGGCTTTGCGAAGAGATGGGATGAACCAGCAGGTCAGGATTCTTCCGGATGCAGCAGAAGCTCCGACAGCTTTTGCGCCAAGAGTCGGCCAGCCAGCTCTGCCTCTTCCGGAGAGTTTCCGGCGGCGCCTACCTCTACCAGCAGGGCCCCAGGTGTGACATGCTGATTGTAACGGGACTTCCGCAGCAAAATGGGGCGCATCAGGGTAGGATACTGCTCCAGTGTCGCATTTTGAAGGGCTACTGCCAGACGCAGGTTTTCTATCCAGTTGGCATGTGGAAGGCCGCTGCCATCGCTCCCCACCACCAGGGTCATTTGGGCCGCGGAGTCTACGCCCTTTATGTCTGAGAGCACCTTATACTGGTTTCCGGCCTTGTCCTCAATGGCATCCCGGTGGATGTCCAGCACAAAGCGGATGGAGGGATGGTCCTTCAGATGGCGGTTGATCCCCTCCAGGGAGCGGTCATAGGACCCTTTGTAATTGGGATAGTCATAGAGAGTGCGGTCGTGGAGAACGGAGATACCTGCCTTGCTGAACACATCCGCCATCGCGTCTCCCACCCGTACCACGCTGCACCGGGTATCTGTGGACCGATGATTGCCGGACCAGACAATGCCGGTGGCATCTGCGGGGGTATAGGCTTCGCTGCCATGGGTATGGACTATCAGCAACTGTGGCCCCTCCGGGGCCAGACGTGTGGAAAAAGGCGTTTCCAGTGCTTTGGCAGAAAGTGTATCTTCCCGGGTACTGCTGATATAGCTCTTCCCCACCACAGTGTAACCACTGGAATTCCTGGGAATCAGCGTCCGGGCGGGGACGCCGTTATCCACTTGAGGAGCGGCAGCAATCGGCTCCTCCACCACCGGGTCCGGGCACTCTGTCTGCTCTGGCGGGGTGGTTTCTTCTTCATGGGAGCGCAGCAGAGACATATCATGCTGGGCTGAGAGGAGCAGTGGAGATTCTCCGATGGTCATGGCAGCAGCTGGAGAAAGTGTAGTGGGGACACTTCCTAGCGTCCATTGCAGGGCTTGCAGCGGCAAGGCATCCAACAGGGCTTGTCCTGCGGCAGACGCGGACGCAGACCCGGCAGTTACGGTTACGCCCCATACAATGGCGGCGGCAAAGACCAGGGCTTCCAGCCGCCGCACAAGAGGCGTGGTGCGTTGGAATGGTTGTTTCATGGGTCTCACCTCGCCACAGCCTATGCGGCGAGACGGACAAGTATGCACCGCAAAAAGGATCAATGGGCAGGGAGAGAAACTCCATCCACATATGAGAACAGCGATCATCGCAGATTGCGCATCATGACCAGGGGCAACAGTGGTGAGACTGCGGGAAAGCAGTCATGCATAAACGAGTAGAATTACCAATATAGCGGAGAGCCAGATCCATTGATCTGGCTCTCCGCTGTAAATATATCACGAAATTCATCGCAAAAATTAGAGTTTCTCCCAGACGGATTCAGCCGCAAAATCTGCTGTGGTTAGCGTGCTGGCGGCGTCCAGAAGGGCGATGTGGTAACTGCCGGAACCCCGGCTGCCTGCGGTCTGTTCGGCCTGCTGAGAGCAGACTTTCCAGAATGAGGAGGCCAGCAGGGCGGCCTCTGCCCCATTGGGCTCTACGGCAGCAAAAGCACCGCAGAGCACGGAGAGCATACATCCGGCACCGGTAACCAGGGCAGACCGCGCGCTTCCACCGGAGACGCACCAGCAGCTGTTTCCATCAGAGATGAAATCTTCGGGACCTGAGAGCAGCACGGCGGCACGGCTGTGTCGGGCCAGGGACAGGGCGGCTTCCGCCCGTTCCTCCCGGGTAAAGGGGGCGGGAGCATCCACCCCCTGCTCCCTGCCGGGCCTTTGCAGCAGAGCCAGGGCTTCCCCCATGTTGGCACGAAGAATGGTGGGAGTGAAGGCGTGGAGCAGCGTGTTTACGCTCTGGAGACGCCAGCGGCTGGCGCCTACGCCGACCGGGTCCAGAATAATGGGCTGTCCGTCTTTGGCGGCAGCCAGACCCCAGCTGATGCAGATGCCAAACTTCTCACTGTCTGGCGTGCCGGTATTGATGACAGTGGTCTGGCTGGCAGCAGTAATGTCCTCGATTTCCTCCGGCGCGTACGCCATCATGGGGCTGGCACCAACGGCCAGCGCCAGATTGGCACAGTCATTGGCGGAGACCTGATTGGCAATGCAGTGAACCAGAGGATGTTGGATCTTCAGGGTATCCAGGCGTGTGAAATCAGGCATCGTGCAATACTCCGTTCTCAGTGGTTCAGAGCTTCGGTCATATTCTGGAGCGCACCCGATTTTTTCAGGGCAAACACCAGGAAACCAGAAATAATGGAGCCGGCCACCGTGGAGATCAGGAAGGGAATGATAAAGGCGTAGAAGGTCAGATCCGTCTTGCCCATGAAAGCGGTAGCAATGGGAGTGGCCAGCAGACCGCCCAGAATGGCAGTGCCCAGTACCTCGGCCACAAGCGTCAGGGGCAGATTGTTTTTGCTGTACTTCCAGGCAAGACCGCACAGCAGAGCACCGCACATACTGCCGGGGAAGGCCAGCAGAGTGCCAAGTCCCATCAGGTTGCGGAGCAGGCTTGCCACAAAGGCCACACCCAGACCGTAGCCGGGACCCAGAAGCACAGCGCAGAGGATGTTGATCATGTGCTGCACGGGGGCACACATGCTGCCAAATACGGGCACGGAGAAGGTGCTGCCCACAACAGCCACAGCGCAGAGAATGCCGGCAGCAGCCAGCTTTTTGATATTGAATTTGTAAGACATGATGAATTGAACTCCTTTATAAAAGATTGCAGGAGAAAACAACAGACAAACAGCGTTTTCCCCTTGCGGAGCAAGATGGCAGATGGGTAGACGACTCCCATCTGCGGAAATATCGGTCGAGACTTGTTGGTCTCCTCTCACGCCGGAACACGGCTTCCCATCGCTGTTTGCGGCTGGGACACAAGGCGCTCCCCTTCTGCCCGCTCCCGATATAAACGGGACGCCCAATCTCTGTTTTTCTTCTCTCCTCCCCAAAAGAGTTGAAAACGGCGGGCAATTGCTTGCCCGCCGTTGAACACTCAATCAACTTCCTACGGTGGGATGATCCACATCAGGTATTGGGGTCGAAGCAAATGTGCTGCTTCCTCTCAGCCGTCAGGCTCCCCCGGATTCGAGAAACATTATGTCATTTTCGTGGAAAAATGTCAAGGGAATTCGTCATTCTGCTAGTTTTCGAAGCAGTTCAACTTCCTGGGCGTAACCGGGCAGATCGTTGGGGGTTTCCAGGCAGAAGGGCAGATCCCGCAGGGCCGGATGCCGAATGATCCGGGTGATGGCTTCCAGGCCGATGCAGCCGCTGCCAATGCATTCGTGGCGGTCTTTATGACTGCCCCGGGGATTTTTACTGTCGTTGAGATGAATGGCTTTCAGCTTGTCCAGGCCGATCACTCGGTCAAATTCTGCCAGAACACCGTCCAGATCGTTGATCAGGTCGTAGCCGGCGTCGGAGACGTGGCAGGTATCCAGACACACGCCCATCTTATCGGACAGGGTCACCTGATCCAGGATTTCCCGGATTTCCTGAAAATTGCGTCCCACTTCGGTGCCCTTTCCTGCCATGGTTTCCAGCAGGACAGTGGTGGTCTGTTCCGGACAGAGAATTTGATTCAAAGCTTCAGCAATGTAGGCAGCCCCTGCCTCTGCCCCCTGCCCCACGTGACTGCCGGGATGGAAGTTGTAATACTGACCGGGCAGATATTCCATGCGCCGCAGGTCATCTGCCATTGTCTCCCGGGCAAAGGCACGATTTTCGCCCTCCTTGCCGCAGAGGTTCAGTGTGTAGGGGGCGTGGGCAATAATGGGGGCAAAGTGGTGCTCTGCCATCAGATGCATCAGGGCCTGGGTGTCTGCCGGGTCGATGTCCTTGGCCTTACTGCCCCTGGGATTTCTGGTGAAAAATTGAAAGGTGTCTGCCCCCAACTCCAACGCCTGGCGGCCCATGGCCAGGAAGCCTTTGGAAGAGGACAGGTGACAGCCGATGTGCAGCATAAGGATCCCTCCTGTTTTTTCCCAAAATACCACAGACGGAGAAAAAATACCCTGGCAAATGCAACAAGCATGGTCATCAGTTTTCAGATCACTGTTCGGAGTCTGGGCCCTCGTCAGTATTCTCCAAAAACAGGTTCTCTGCCTGTTGCTGGACAGTAACCAGCTGATTTAACAGGGACTGCAAGTTTTCCTCTATATCGGTAATGGCGTTGAATAGCAGTAAATACTCCTTAGAAATGTCGTTCATAGCATCGCGTCCTTTCTGATTAGACACAAATTCTTGGGGATTACACGAGTATCATACACAAATGGGACATCATTTTTTGTCCGAATCTGTCGATGCAAATGGAAAATTGAAAATTTTGAAAGAGTACCAAAGAACAGCGTGGAATTTGGACGTACATTTGGGAATTTGGCCGGTTTTTGCCACGCTTAGCTTGACAGTGTCCCGACTTTTCGGGATATAATAAAGTATCTATCACCAATGGAGGCAAAGCATGGAGCAGAGTGAAGGAGTAAAATACGAGGATGCGTGGGTGCAGCCCCTGCGCACGGCCATCGACGGCCTGCTGGCCCGCAAGGGCGGCGGTATTGTGTCCATTGAGGGCGGAAGCGCCTCGGGCAAGACGACGCTGGCGTCCTATCTGGCAGCGTGCTATCCCTGCGCGGTCTTTCATATGGATGACTTTTTTCTCCGACCCCAGCAGCGGACGGAGGAACGCCTTGCCCAGCCCGGGGGAAACGTGGATCGGGAGCGCTTTCTGGAGGAGGTGCTGCTGCCGGTAACCCGGGGGGAGACGGTCCGTCTGCGGCGGTATGACTGCCACACTCAGACGGTACAGCCTCCGGTGGACTGCGCCCATCAGGCGCTGACCATTGTGGAGGGCGCTTACAGCATGCATCCGGATTTGGCGCCGTATTATGATCTTTCAGTATTTCTGGCGGTACCTCCACAGGTCCAGCATGCGCGTGTGAAAGTGCGGAATACACCAGAGCAGCAGGCACGCTTTTTCAACATCTGGATTCCAATGGAACAGCGGTACTTTCAGGCCACTGGCGCTCAGGAGCGCTGTGATCTTGTGCTTCCGGTCACGGGGTAAAGAGGTCCTGTGGGGGACGTTTCCACTGGGGAATTTTGCTCAAAAAAGGAATCATTCCATGGAAAAAGCAGCCAATTTGGCTGCTTTTTCCATGTTTCTATTTATTTGGATTCTGCCGGGTGGAGGATGGCGTACAGAAGCTGAACCTTGAGATAACACAGGGGTGTGAGGCCAAAGAACAGCCACAGGCCGATTCTGGTGAGGGAGGCACTACACCAGAGCGCCAGAAGAAAGATTCCTGCATCCAACATCAGGAGAACGAGAGATCGGGGAAGCTCCCGCAGACCCAGCAAAAAGGCCTGACGCACAGCAGAAATCCAGTGTGCATCCTCTTGCACAGAGAGTACCGGGAACAGCCACAGCAGACATAACAGCGCAATAGCAGTGGCCAGCATGAGGGGAAGCATCAGGAGAAATTGGTTGGTAAGCTCCAGGAGCAGGGCCACACGCCAGGCGGATACCAGGACGCCCCCCACAGCAAGCGCTGCCAGCCAGGGGAGCAGTGTCTGCTTCCACCGGGCACGCACCAGACGGAAAAACTGAATGAAAGCGTGATCAAAGGACAATCCTTTCACCTCCGGCAGCAGCGTATAGAGAGCTGTCATTGCTCCGCCACCGGTGACAATGGCCAGCATACAGACAAGACAGCTGATATTCAGCACAGCCAGTGTGAGAACTGCCCCCACAATTTGCATGAAGCGGGAACCGTCTGCAAAAACAGCGGCAAATTTTTGAAATAAAGCAGGTTTTTTTTGCATGTTTTTCCTCCTAAAACAGAAATGTCTCCTGCTGTTGTCAGATGGAGCTCTTCTGGTCACGCTTGAACGTCCGTGCCTTGGCCCCTTTACGGCAGACGGCATACTGGACATTGGAGATCCTCAGGTCAATGACGGCGAAATCTCTGCGGGAAGCATTTTTTGAGACATACCAGCGGAGATTCTTCGCCTTTTTACTTGCATTTTACATTGCAGGGGTAACAGATTTGACAGGCACATTCTATTATAGCACATGACGGAACCAAGGTCCCTTTAGAAAGTTGCCTGCATGGAAAATCTGGCGAGGAATCAGGACCTTTTTCTGTTCAGTATAAAAATCACGGAGAACCTTGTCAACCAAATTTTATAAGCTTTCTAATGTAAGCGTTTACAAATGCAAGCAATGTGCACAAATGCGCCTGGCACGCCCACTACGTTTTTGACAAACTTATGATAAAACGGGCGTTTTCCTTGCTTTCCTTTGTGAATAATGGTAGATTCAAACCAGAACCTCACCTGTTGACACGCTTTGCCGCAGAGATTTTGCGAAAATATGTAAGCGATTACATTCACGGAAAGGAAGAGTGAATTTGGCAAATCCCACAATCTACGATGTGGCAAGGCTTTCCGGCGTGTCTACAGCGACGATTTCCCGAGCATTTACCAATCCGGATCAGGTGCGGGAAGCGACCCGCCGCCGTGTGTATGAGACCGCAGAGGCACTGCATTACTACCCGAATGCCATTGCCCGGGCCATGGCACGGCAGAAAACGGACAACATCGCATTTCTGATCTGCAAAAAAGATGCCACAATATTGGATGAGTTCTATGCCCGCATCTGTGAGAGCATTATGCATTGTACCAACAGCTCCGATTATCAGCTGCTGATTTCCACGGAAAGTGAATGGCAGCAGACTCCACAGAGCAAGCAGATTGACGGTGTGATTCTGGGTGGCAATGCAGGGATGGAAACCATCTCCGAGCTGCAGAGCCAGAAGGCCGCGGTAGTGCTGGTCAATAACCAGATTCCTGGATTGAACCTTCCCTGTGTCATCTCAGATGAGGTGGGCGGGATGCGCCAGGCAGTGGATTCTCTCTATCAAAAAGGGCACCGGCACATAGCCATGATTGCAGGACGCTTTTCCCCCTTTATTTTGGGCGAGCGTTATAACGCGTTCTTAAAAGTGATGCGGGAATACGGCTTGCAGGTGGACCAAACCGATATCAAAATGTGCGATCCCAATATTGACGCCGCTGCCACCGTGGCCATGGAGCTGCTGAATCGCTCCGACCGGCCTACGGCTATCATCAGTGCCAATGATATCATTGCCGTCGGCACCTATAAAGCCGCCAGTCGTTTGAGACTGCGGATTCCGGAGGACCTGGCGGTGATCGGATTCGATGATTCCACAATTTGCCCCATGCTGGAGCCGGAGCTGACCTCGGTCCACATCGACTGTCACGGAATGGGCAAGCTGGCCGTAGAGCGGCTGAAGACCATCTTGAATGGTGAGACAGAATATCCACATACCACGGTAGTACCCACACAACTGTGTATTCGGGGTTCTGTGTGAGGAGCATGAGACCCGCCCATGTGCATCGTGTCTAAAACCCTGTAGGAAAAAGGAGGAGCCTATGCAAGCGAAGAAAAGATTATACACGGTGATCAAAGTTTTGATCTGCGCCGTGTTGCTGGTGGTGGCATTGTTTCCCATCTACTGGCTGGTGGCGATGGCCATTCGGCCAACCAGTGAAATGACCGGACAAATTTCCGTCCTTCCGGGTGCGATTACCCTGGACCACTTTCGCCAGCTGTTTACGGAAAAGGGATTTGGCAGCGCCATTGTCAATAGCCTGCAGACCACGCTGATCTCGTTGGTGCTGTCTCTGGCCATCGGTCTGTGCGCGGCCTACATTATCGCCCGAAACCGCTTTCACTTCCGCATCAAGCGGCCTTTGACCTACTGGATTCTGCTGGTGCGCGTACTGCCGCCGGTGGCATTCACCATCCCACTGTATTCTACCTTCTCCAAGCTGGGCATTCTAAACACCAAGATTCCTCCCATCCTGGCCTGTGTGCTGATCAATATTCCGCTGATCATCTGGTTTATGATCAGTTTCTTCCAGGACCTGCCGGAGGATATTGAGGAGTCCGCCCAGATCGACGGCGCTACCGAGTGGCAGCTGTTTCGCAAGATCGTGCTGCCTCTGGTGGCACCGGGCATTGCGGCCATCGCCATGCTGTCCTTTATGTACGCCTGGAACGAATACACCTACAGCATCATCTTTGTTCAGTCTCCCACCAACTACACGGTTCCCCTGGCTTTGGCAGTGCTGAACACGGAGGATAACCTGACCAACTTCGGCCTGGTGGCCGCCGGCGGTGTGATTTCCGTCATCCCCATTACCCTGTTTGTGATCTTTGCGCAGAACTACTTGATTTCTGGTTTGTCAAGCGGTGCTGTCAAAGAGTAACAATAACCCCAAAGTGATGTTTCTGTGAGAAAAGATTAGGAGGAATAGAAATGAAAAAACTGTTTGCGCTGATTCTGGCTGCAGCGATGGCATTGTCTCTTGTCGCCTGCGGCAATGAGGACCCTGCTCCCGACAAGAATGCTGAGGGTGAAGACACCGCCGCACCTACCACGCTGACGCTGATCCTGCGCGGCGGCTCCTATGCCGACGTAATTAAGAAGGCTCTGCCTGCTTTTGAAGCTGAGCACAACGTAAAGTGCGAGGTTCTGGACCTGTCCTTTGACGATCTGCATACCAAGATCGCTCTGGACGCCGTCAATCAGAAGGGCGCCTACGACCTGTGCATGGTGGATGGCTCCTGGATGGCAGAGTTCACCGAGAACAATGTTCTGACCAACCTGACCGAGATGGGTTATGAGCTGGATGACGACATCATCCCCGCAACCACCGAGATCTGCAAGGTGGACGGTGACACCTACCTGGCTCCTTATTTCGGCAACGTGACCGTTATGCTGTACAACAAGCAGCTGATCGCTGACGCCGGCTATGATCCCGCCGAAATCGACACTTTCGCCGACCTGAAGGATATCGCCCAGAAGACCAAGGACGCTGGCAAGCTGGGCTTCCTGATCCGCGGCGGTTCCGCTGATAACATCGTCTCCGACTTCATCCCTCACCTGCTGGCTCACGGCGGCTGGGTTGTGGATGAGAACAACCAGCCCACTGTGAATACCCCCGAGTTCAAGGCAGCATTTGAGGACTACATCGAGCTGTTCAAGCTGGGCGATACCATGGATAAGGATGACATTGTGGCTGCCATCGACGGCGGCAAGGCTGCTCTGGCTCAGGGCTGGCCCGGCTGGTATGTCCCCACTGCTGACAGCGCTGCCAACTACACCGTGATTCCCAGCAAGATGGACGACGCCGACACCGCCAAGAATACCTCCATGTACGGTGTCTGGACTGTTGGTATCTGCAACAACAGCCAGAACAAGGAGCTTGCTCTGGAGCTGCTGAAGTACATCATGGATCCTCAGGTTCAGCTGGAGTCCATCGATAACGGCGGCGTTCCCTGCCGCAAAAGCTGCCTGCTGAATGAGGACGTCCTGGCCAAGTATCCCCATCTGGAGACCGTCTGCGGCGCTCTGGAGTCCGGTGTTTACCGCCCCGTGATCGCAGAGTGGGCCGAGTTCACCAACATTCTGGGCACTGAGATGGACACCGTGATCCAGGGCCAGAAGGCTATGGATCAGGCTCTGAATGACGCACAGACCCAGCTGGAGGCTCTGATGGCAGGCTGATTTCAGCTAGCAGCCTCCCTTTGAAGCCAGTTGATTTCATGCTCCGGTGCCGCAGGTGCGGCGCCGGAGCGCATCTAATGAACCGTCCCAATTTTCGGATTACCAAATGAGACGCAGTCTCGGATCGTGAGGGCACCTTATGAATGAAACTACTGCCAAATTGAAAAGGAGCAAGGCGCCCCATCTGGGCGAGCGGGCGTTTCCCCGGCTGATGATCGCTCCAACGCTGTTGGTGATGATTTTGCTGACAGCCTATCCTCTGATTTTCACCTTCTTCTACAGCTTTACCAATTACAACTTCCTCAAGGGTACAGACAAAAGCCATTTTGTGGCACTTCAAAACTACATAGACCTCTTTCAAAATGCCTATTTCCGCCAGGCAATGATCAACACCATCAAATTTACGATCCTGGCAGTCATGCTTGAGATGGTGCTTGGCTTGCTCATCGCGGTTTTCATCAATAGCCTCAAGCGTGGCCAGAAGGCCATGCGGACCCTTTTGCTTCTGCCTTACCTGCTGCCTGCCGTAACGGTGGCACTGAGCTGGCGCATGATGCTGTCTTCGAACTATGGCATCGCCAATCAGATGCTCACCTCTCTTGGCCTGCCGGTGTATAACTGGTTCATGGATACCAAAACAGCCTTTGGCACGATCCTGCTCATTGACGTTTGGCAGAATGTACCGTTCGTGTTTCTGCTGCTTTATGCTTCTTTGCAATCTGTGTCCGAGTCCCAGTATGAAGCAGCCCGCATTGACGGTGCCGGAATTGTCCAGCAATTCTGGTATGTCACGATCCCCAATATCAAAAATGGACTGGCCCTGTGCGCCCTGCTGCGTACCATCGACACCTTCCGCCTCTTTGAAAAGGTGAATATTCTCACCGGCGGCGGCCCCGCAGGCACCACCTCCACCATCACCCAGTTCCTCTATAACTTTGGTATCAGAAGCTTCAAGTTTGGCTTTGGCAGTGCCGGTGCCATTGTGATGACTTTGCTGGTGCTGATTCTCTCCAGTGTTTACATCCGTCGTTCCATTAAATAATTGCTATGAAAGAAATGAAGCTGACATTTGTGAATGTGGGCTATGGGGAAGCTATTTTGATGGAGTGTCCCGTTGGCGGCGCGCGTCCTTATGTAATCCTGATTGACGGCGGCAGCGCTGAATCTGCGGAGTATGCGTCTGCGGAAAGCGGCCGCATCCGACTGACGGAGTACCTGCGGAAGAACGGGCCGGACCACATCGACCTTCTGGTATCCACCCATACTCACGAGGACCATGTCTGCGCGGCTCTTCAGGCAGCGCAGCTCCTCCCACCCCGGGAGATTTGGCAGTCTCTGCCCACGACCTTTTACCGGGAGACCCGCCCTCTGGACGCATCCTGCGCCGAGACAGCCTCTCAGAGCAAGTTCCTGCGGGCTCTCAATGATTATGGCGCCCTCTGCCGCCTGGCGGAGTCCAGTGGCAGCTCCATTCGCCAGATGTGTGCAGGTATGGAGGTAACGCCCTGTGCCGGACTCCGCATCCAGGTTCTGGCTCCCAGTCGGGAGCGGGAACAACAGTTGGAGGACATGATGCGCAATCTTTACTCCCAGAAACAGGACACGCTGCTGAAGGCCGTCTCCCATCTGGATGGGCAGATGAACAATTTCAGCCTGATGCTCCTGCTGGATTGGCAGGGCACGCGGGTTCTCCTCCCTGGCGATACCAATCGTCTGGGCTATGGGGACATTGCGCCCGAAATGCTCGCTGCCCACATCTTTAAAGTGGGCCACCACGGGCAAATTGACGGCGCAGACCAGGCCCTTTTGGATGCAGTACACCCCAGAGCGGTTGTCTGCTGCGCCTCTAGTGACCGGCGTTACAACAGTGCTCATTCCACTCTGCTCAACAAGATTCGGGATAGCGGTGCGGAGCTCTATTTCTCCGATGCACCAGATGTCCCCGGCATGACGGTCCCGCCGCACCAGGCACTGACTTTCGTTTTGGGAGCCGATGGAGCATTTACCGCAGCGTATCACTAAATCAACATATCAAAACAAATAACAATCGCCCCGCGCCAATTCCGGCGCGGGGCGGTTGCTATTTGCAGTGTATTTGCACACATGATATTGACATATGCCATAAACAGGTCTATGCTAAAGATTATAAATATCATATGACAAAAACATAAGAGAGGAGGGGGGCGATGCCAAGACCGAGAAAATGTCGGCGGGTGTGCTGCCTGCCCAAAGAGACAGTGTATGTGCCACTGGGAACGGAGGAACTCTCCGGCGCTGTGATCCTGACGGTAGATGAATTTGAGACCATTCGCCTGATTGACAACAACGGACTCTCCCAGGAAGAATGCAGCGCCTATATGGAAGTAGCCCGGACCACGGTGCAGCAGATTTACAACAACGCCCGGCACAAGCTCAGCGTGGCGTTGATGGAGGGCCGTCCCTTTCGGATTGAGGGCGGCGATTATCGGTTATGCGACGGTGCATCTCATGCCTGTCGGCATGCCTGCTGGCGGCGTCAGGCGGCAGCCGAGGCTGCCAAACACGAAGGAGGTTCGAAAATGATTGTTGCAATTCCCGTTGATGAGAACCAGAGGGACGTATGCGAGTCTTTTGCCCGTGCTCCTTATTTCCTGTTCCGGGACCTGGAAGCAGGCACAGATGAGCTGAAGGTCAATCCAGCGTCAGATGCCCAGGGCGGTGCTGGATTGCAGGCAGCTCAGTTTGTGGTGGATGGCGGTGCCAAGGTGCTGCTGACCATTCGCTGCGGGGAGAACGCAGCCGAGGTGCTCCAAGGTGCCGAAATTGGTATTTATAAGACGGAAGCCCCCACGGTGGCAGAGAATGTGGAGGCGTTCCAGGCAGGGAAACTGTCTCCTCTGACACACTTCCACGCCGGGTATCAGGGCATCCGATGAAACTGGCAGTTCTCTCCGGAAAAGGCGGCACCGGGAAGACCTTTGTGTCTGTCAATCTTGCGGTGACGGCGTGCCAGTCCACTTACATCGACTGCGATGTGGAAGAGCCCAATGGCCGTATCTTTCTAAAGCCAGAAGACGTGACGGAATCTCAGGTTTTCACCAAGATTCCTGCGTTTGACGCAGAAAAATGTACAGGCTGCCGAAAGTGTGTGGACTTCTGCCGATTCCACGCACTGGTGTTTATCAAAAATACGCCCCGGGTCTTTGGTGAGGTGTGTCATGCCTGCGGCGGGTGCGCCATGGTCTGTCCCAGTGGTGCCGTGCGAGAGGAAAACCGCCCCATTGGTGTGGTGCAACAGGGGCGGAGCGGCATGGTTCACGCCCTGACCGGCGTACTGAATCCCGGCGAGGCTTCCGGCGTGCCTGTCATCCGGGCGGTGCTGAAGCAGGGCCTCCGGGATCATCACTTTGTGGTCATCGACTGTCCTCCAGGCAGTGGCTGCCCTGTGCTGGAAAGTGTGTCCCGTGCGGATGCCTGCGTAATTGTCACGGAACCTACAGCCTTTGGATACCACAATTTCCAGATGGTGTACCAGCTGGCGGTCCTGCTGAAAAAGCCCTGCGGTGTAGTCATCAATAAGGCCGAGGCGCCGTATGCGCCGTTGGAGCAGTTCTGCGCGGAGAATCAGGTTCCCATCCTGGCCCGCATTCCCTATAGTCCCCATCTGGCAGCGCTGAGCGCTGACGGTCAGGTGGCTGTAGAACATGACCCGGACACGGCGGTGCTGTTCCGGGATCTTTATGAGAAGATCGGCGGTGAATTGGGTTGATCAAAAAGTTGCTGATTCTCAGCGGCAAGGGTGGCACCGGAAAAACGACCACCTCTGCGGCCTTCATTCGTTTTTCTCACGCAAAAGCCTTTGCGGACTGCGACGTGGACGCCCCCAACCTTCACCTGGTGGAAGAGCTGGAAGGAGAGTTGGAGCGGTACGTATTTATGGGCGCTGAAAAGGCGTTCATTGACCCTGCTCAGTGCATTGGGTGCAGCCAGTGCATGACAGTGTGCCGGTTCGACGCCATTCACATGACCCCGGATGGACATTGCGCTGTCAATGAGTACGCCTGCGAGGGCTGCGGTGTTTGTGCTTACACCTGTCCCATGCGTGCCATTAAGCTGCGGAATGACGTGGCCGGCTGCCAGGAGGTCTACAAGGGAGAGCGCACGTTTTCTACCGCCACTTTGAAAATGGGACACGGCAACTCTGGCAAGCTGGTTTCCGCCGTGAAGCTGGCTATGCTGAAAAACGCCCCGGAGACCGAATTGGCTGTGATTGACGGTGCTCCCGGCATCGGCTGCCCGGTGATTGCCTCCATCAGCGGCGTCAATCAGGTGCTGATTGTGACGGAACCCTCCCTTTCCGGCCTCAGCGACCTAACCCGTATTGTGCGGACGGCTGCTTCCTTCCAGACCAAGACGGCGGTGTGCGTCAACAAATGGGACGTGTGCCCTGCCCGGACCGAAGCCATCGAGGCGTTCTGTCTGGAAAACAATGTCCCCTTTGTGGGGCGAATTCCCTATGATCAGGCAGCTTCCAAGGCCATCAATGCCGGTCACAGTGTGGCGGACGTGGATTGTCCTGCCAGCCGTGCTCTCAAGGAGATTTACCGGAAGGTTATGGAGCTGATGGACCTGCCCGAGTATGCCCAGCGTGTGTCATATAAAAACCAGGCAGGAATCCCCTGTTGATCAATGCAGAAGCTTGAAAAAATAAATGAAAAGGAGATTACGGATCATGAAAATTTGCGTTGCATGCGACGGCACTCAGGTGGCGGGCCACTTTGGCCACTGCGAAAACTTCCACTTTTACAATACTGAGAACGGCAGGATCGTCTCAGACGAGAGCGTTCCCAACCCAGGCCACAGACCCGGCTTTCTGCCCAACTTCCTTGGGGACCGCGGTGCTGAGGTGATTCTCTCCGGCGGTATGGGCGGCGGCGCTGTTGATATCTTCAACGAACGCAACATTGAGGTCATCATCGGCGTCCAGGGCGATGCCCGTACTGCTGTGGAGACTTACCTGCGCGGCGAGCTACAGTCCACCGGCAGCATCTGTCACAAACATGAGCACGCTGACGAGTGCGGCGAGCATCAATAAGAACAACAGATCCTCCATTGATCAAACATGCGCTGCGGATGAATCCACAGCGCATGTTTTGCATTTCCCGGGAAAATCGGGCAGAAAGGAGCTTTCCAGCCATGGGCGGTCTCCCTGCTGTGCGTCTGAAAGGCGTGAAATCAGGGAGAATGCAGGCAGATCAGCTGAAACATTTGCGACAATTTAACGGGGAATCTGCTATAATAAAAGAACCTAACACCATGTTTGACCCGACGGGAAAGGAGCCCCCTGTATTATGAAAAAACGAAATCTCTTCCCCTTTTGCTGGCGGGATCTGGCTCTTACGGCGCTGACGCTGGTCTGCGCCATCGGTTTTTGCGCCCTGCTGCGCTGTGCGGACAGCAACAACGACGCCTATGCCTACCCCATTTTCCTGCTGGCGGTGCTGTTGGTATCCCGCATTACCAGTGGATACCTCTTTGGCCTGATCACCGCTGTGCTGGGCGTAGTGGGGGTTAATTATATTTTTACGTTCCCATATCTGGCCTTTGATTTCACACTGTCCGGCTATCCCCTCACCTTCCTCACCTATCTGGCGGTGTCTGTAATCACCAGCACGCTAACCTCACAAATCAAGCAGCAGGAGCACCTGCGGATAGAGACGGAGCGGGAAAAGCTTCGGGCCAATCTGCTCCGCTCCGTGTCCCACGATATCCGCACGCCGTTGACCTCCATCATGGGGGCAACCTCTGCCATTTTGGACAATCCCGGGCTCTCTGAGGAGGAGAAGCGGGAACTGCTGACGGATGCCCGGGATGAGGCCCAGTGGCTGATTCGGGTTGTAGAAAATCTTCTGTCGGTCACCCGCATCGGCAACGACCAGGGAAAGGTGGCTGCAGAGCTGGAGGCTGCGGAGGAGGTACTGGCGGAGACGGTGCAGAAATTTCGGAAACGCTTCCCGAACATGAAGGTTCATGTGACAGCGCCGGAGGAGCTGCTGATGGTTCCCATGGATGTCATTTTGATTGAACAAGTACTCTCCAATCTGCTGGAAAACGCCGTATTCCACGGGGTTAGCACGTCCCTGATCACGGTTTCCGTAGAGCGGGAAGGCGACTATGCAAAATTTTCTGTTCGGGACAACGGCAGGGGCATTGCTCCGGACCGGATGGCCAATCTCTTTCGCAGTCAGCTGCCCCAGGGAGAGCTGAGCAGCAGTGATGGAAAGCGGAATATGGGCCTGGGCCTGGCAGTGTGCGAGGCAGTGGTACGGGCACATAACGGTACGATGAACGCCAGAAATCTGAAAGAGGGCGGCGCAGAATTTTTCTTCCTGCTGCCCCTTTCTACAACGGAGGAACCCGCATGAACATACGTGAAAAGATCCTGATTGTGGAGGATGAAGCCCGCATTGCCCGGTTTATCTCTACCATTCTTAACAACAATGGCTATGAGGCCATTCAGGCCCGTACCGGCCAGGAGGCGATGTCCATTATCTCCTCCCACTGCCCAGACCTCATCATTCTGGATCTGGGCCTGCCCGATATGGACGGGCTGTCCGTACTGAAGGAGGTCCGGGCGTGGTCCAGTCTGCCTGTGGTGGTGGTCTCCGCCCGTACCCATGAAAAGGACAAGGTGGAGGCACTGGACTTGGGAGCGGACGACTATCTGACCAAACCTTTCGGAACCGATGAGCTGCTGGCCCGCGTCCGCACAGCCATCCGCCATACCCGAACCATCTTCGGCAACGATGAGATTGCCCAGAGAGGAACTTACACAGTCGGTGAGCTGACCATCGACTACAACAAGCATCAGGTGCTGGTGGGCGGTGAGAACGCCAAACTGACCCTCAGCGAGTTTCGACTGGTGGCCCTGCTGGGCAAGTATGCCGGAAAGGTTCTGACCTATGACTATATCATCAAGGAACTATGGGGACCCCGGGCAGGAGCCAACAATCAAATTCTGCGGGTGAATATGGCCAATATTCGCCGGAAAATTGAGAAAAACCCGGCGGAGCCCCAGTATATCTTTACGGAAGTAGGCGTGGGCTACCGCATGGCAGAAGGAGACTAACCGGAAAAAGAAGAACCCCGTAGGTGCGTGCAGCTCGTCGTAAAAGCCTTTTCAATAAGCTGTGTGCACATTTGTAACTTCTTTAAAAGTTGAAATTGGATCAGATTCTGCGTACAAGGGGACTGCACCCCTTGTACACATTCCCCGCACTCACGAGAAAAAGTCTGCCGCAAATATATAGGCCTCTGACCGCCCCGGTTTCTCAGGAAACCGGGGCGGTTTTATGGGTTGTTCTGAGAATTCAGCCGCTGAAAAACGATAACTCCTGCTGCTGGCAGGCAGAAAAAGAGCAGGACATGGACAAAATGCGTAAAATGTAAAACCTTTTGAAAAATCCACAATTTGTACAAAGAAAAACTATATAAACTGTATTTAAAATTTCAAAAATTTGCGAAATTTGAAATGAAAACGATATAATAACTGACTTAAAGTTAAAATGTTTTTAAAAACAGTGATATTTTTGAAAATTTTCATTTTTTATGTGGTTGCGTGCACGGATTCAAAATCCCATCTTTGTCATGAAATTGCGGGAAAAACATTGTAAAACGGTATTATTTATTTACGAATAGTTAAGAAATATTTGCTTTTACTGGACTGTGTACGCAAACTGATTTGTATTAAAGACCAAAAATCAGCAACCTTTCTTGCAATTTCAGAGGATTTGTTGTATTCTACTAAAGCTGACAAAAAACAGCGCACATGGGTTGTGCAAATTTGGAGAATTGCCGTGACATCGGGAAAGCGGCAGCCGACGTATTCTGGAAGAGGGATCTGTGAGTGCTCTCTTCTCATAAAATAAAATTGAAGGGGAGTCAAACATGAATTTCTTGAACTCGATGGCATTCACCGTGATCACGTTTGTGGTTTTCACAGCACTGGTTGCAGTGATTTCCTGGTGGAAGACCCGCGGTGACAATCTGAACACCCAGGATGGCTATTATCTGGCCGGCCGTGGCCTTACAGGCCCCGTGATTGCAGGGTCCCTGCTGATGACCAACCTGTCTGCTGAGCAGCTGGTCGGCAACAACGGTCAGGCAGTTCGGGTGGGCATGAGCACCATGGGCTGGGAGGTTACCTCCGCAATCGCACTGTGCATTCTGGCCTTTGTCCTGATGCCCAAGTACCTGAAAACCGGCCTGACAACCATCCCTGAGTTCTTTGAGCAGCGCTATGACGCCGGCACCCGGAGACTGGTCTCTCTGATTGTTCTGCTGAGCTACGTCATCATCATGCTGCCAAATATCCTCTACGCCGGCGCCCAGGTGTTCGTCAATATCTTCGGCCTGGACAGGATTCTGCACATCTCCTATTTTTCTGCCATTGCGATTGTGTGCGTGCTGACAGCCGTTGTGGGCTCCATTTACGCCATTTTCGGCGGCCTGAAGGCCATTGCCCTGTCCGACTCCATCAACGGTATTGGCCTGATTCTGGGCGGTCTGCTGGTGCCTTTCTTCGGCATGATGTTTCTATCCGGCCAGCTGGGCGGTGACGGCACCTTCCTGGATGGTGTCACCAAGTTCCTTCATACCGATCCGGCTCTGCTGAACTCCATTAACGAGGTCAATGCACCCGAGCCCTGGCTGCCGTGGCCCCTGCTGCTCACCGGTCTGCTGGTAAACAACATGTACTTCTGGGCTACCAACCAGTCTATTATCCAGCGTGCATTCGGCGCCAAGAATCTGAAGGAGGCGCAGAAGGGCGCTGTCCTGGCTGGCTTTTTCAAGATCATGACGCCCTTGATTATCGTCATTCCCGGTGTCATCTGCGCGCTGGCCTATCCCGGGCAGGATTGGGGCAGCGGCGACTCTGCCTATCCCATGCTGGTGACGGAGGTCATGCCCAAGCCTCTGCTGGGCTTCTTTGCTGCTGTTATGTTCGGCGCGATCCTGTCCTCTTTCAACTCTGTGCTGAACTCCGCCTCCACCATCTACGCACTGGACATTCACCGGCCTATCTTCAATCCCGAGGCGTCTGACGCGCGCATGGTGAAGATCGGCCAGAACTTCGGTACGGTTGTGGCTGTGATTTCCACCATTATGGCTCCCTTCATGCTGTACATGGGCGGCATCACCAGCTTTGTCAACTCCGCCTTCGCAGCCTTCAACACCCCCATTTTCGTTTGTCTGCTGTGCGGCTTTTTCTGGAAAAAGGTGCCTTCCATAGCAGCCAAGGTGGTTATTCCCGTCCATGTGGTGCTGTACTTCTTCCTGCAGTTCGGCCTGCGGAGCATGATTCCCGCACTCAAGAATGTGCACTATCTCTACTTTACCGCGATCCTGTTTGTCTTTGATATGCTGCTGATGTGGATCATCGTGAAGGTGAAGCCCCGTGCCAGCGATTTCATCCTCAAGGATGCAGGTGCTGTGGATCTGACTCCCTGGAAACGCGGCCCCTTTTGGGCTACCATTACCCTGGTCATCATGCTGCTGGTCTATGTGGCCTTTTCTCCCCTGGGCTTTGGCAAGAGCGATACCTCTACCTATCAGCGCTATGCGGAGCGGCAGGAAGCTGCTGTCACCATGGCGGCAGAGCAGTAAGCTTTCTTTTTGTTCCTGTGTATACGGGTCCGGCGTCATTTCGATGCCGGACCTTTTTCCATCATCCGCAAAAACGGGTAAAGTGTACAAAACATTCCTTAATAAATTGACAAATTAACCTGCTGTGATACAATAAATACATTTATGTAAAAAAGCAGAACCCACTGCGTAGAACTGATCGCGCAATGGGACAGGCGGCGATTGTGTGCGCTCTACTGCAATCCGAGGAGAAACGTTTATGGTGGAAAAAATTACAGAGATCAATGACGTGATCAACGCCTTTGTATGGGGACCAGTGATGCTGCTTCTGTTGGTGGGTACCGGTGTTTATCTGACTTGCCGTACCGGCTTCCTGCAGATCCGAAAGGCTCCGTTCATCTTTAAGAACACCATCTGCACCCTGTTCCGCAAGAGGGATAAAAACCACGGCAATAACCTCTCCCCCTTCCAGGCGGTTGCCACCGCTCTGGCCGGTACGGTGGGCACCGGCAATATCGCCGGCGTTACCGGCGCCGTGTTTGTGGGGGGGCCTGGTGCCGTGTTCTGGATGTGGGTCTCTGCGTTCTTCGGCATGTGCACCAAGTACGCAGAGATTGTGCTGGCCATCCGCTACCGCATTACGGAGGCGGACGGGACCTATAAGGGCGGCCCCATGTACTACATTGAAAAGGGCCTGGGAAAGAAGTGGAAGCCGCTGGCGGTCGCCTTTGCCCTGTTGGCAGGCATTGCCGCCTTTGGTGTGGGTAATATTGCTCAGGCCAGTGAGATTGGCGGTGCCATGCAGAGTCTCTTTGGCTTGAAGCCGATGATCACCGGTGTGCTGCTGGCAATCCTGCTGGCAGTTATCACCCTGGGCGGTGTTCAGAGAATCGGCCAGGTGACCGCCTATTTGGTGCCGTTTATGGCCCTCTTTTACATTCTGGCAGGGTTGGCGGTCATTGTGCTGCGGATTTCCGATGTTCCCGCTGCGCTGGCATTGATTTTCAAGAGCGCATTCAGCTTTCAGGCTGTGGGCGGCGGTGTCTTTGGCTATGCCATTTTGCTGGCAATGCGCCAGGGCTTTGCAAGGGGTGTTTTCTCCAATGAGGCCGGTCTGGGTTCAGCACCTATCGCCCATGCGGCTTCCTCTGCACAGGAGCCTGCAGAGCAGGCTGTCTGGGGCATCTTTGAGGTCTTTGTGGATACCATCATCATCTGCACCATTACGGCCCTCACCGTGATTCTCTCCGGCGTTTACACCATGCCCGGCGGTCTGGACAACTTCGTCTCCAACGGTGCGGCGGCTGCTGCTGCCTTCAACGCCATCCTCCCTGGCACTCTGGGCGGAAAGATCATTAACCTCAGCATCATCTTCTTCTCTATTACCACCCTGGTGGGTTGGAGCTATTATGGTGAGCGCTGCTGGGGTTACCTGACCGGCGAGAATCAGCGCGCCATCCTGACATTTAAGATCATCTATGTGATTGTGAGCCTGCTTGGTACGATTGGCTCCGGTACGCTGATGTGGGAGCTCACTGATACCCTCAACGGCCTTATGGCCATCCCAAATCTGATTGCACTGCTGCTGCTCAGCGGCGTGGTGGTAAAGATCACCAAGGAGTATTTCAAGGATTGAGCCGGCCTGCCGTGACATAACCTTAAAATCCCGGAACGTCTATGGACGTTCCGGGATTTTTTACAGAATCATGGTGCAGGACGTTTCACGTGCTGGGTTACAGGGAAGTTGAAATAGGTGTGCGGCCAGGGCTCGTCCCGCAGGGCGAAGTGTCACCGCTCAGCGGATTCAGATCCATGTTCTCTCAGTATGGCCGCCTTTGAGCAGGATGTTGAGTTGGTGTGCTACGCAAAAACGCTCCCCGGATGCGGTTGTACCGGGGAGCAATTTTTGTATAGACGGTGCGTTACAAATAGATTGCCTCGCAGGTATTCACCAGGGCGGCGGCATCGGGATAGCCTGCCACTCGGGCCAGATAGATGACACGGCTGTTGGTGGTCAGGTCTGCACCGGCCATGGGGGTCAGACGGACGCTGGGATCGGCAGGCAGCGTGACATTGCCATAAGCTGCACCGGCAATGCCTGCGGCATCATGCAGCTTTTCCCTGGCGGCTGGGCAGCCTTTTTCAGCGTCGGGCAGATACCGGAGAATGATTTGAATGGCCTCGCCCAGAAGACCAGCGGGATATTCACAGCAATCCTCAGCGGCAAGTGCCCGCATGGCCTGGGCCAGGGTTTTGGCTGCGGCGGTATGGACCTGCTGAGCGGTCATGGATGCGGTGAAATCGGCATCTGTGCTGGAAATCAGGGGCATGAGGCACGGGGCGTCCAGCTGCACCGGCTTGCCGTCGTCGTCCTGCAGGACGGCATAGGGGGAGTTTTGGGCACCGCTTCCGAAGGAGGTGGCAACCAGGACCAGTTGCGCCTTCTCTCCCGTACGGAGCAATGAGGGGTCCTCCACCGCCGCAGACAGGTCCAGCGAGGGATTCTCATACAGCGCCCACAGGGCCTTGGCGGCGCTCATGGCACTGCCACCGCCCACACCCAAAATCACATCGGGCTGGAATTCCAGAATGGAGGGCATGGCGCTGCGCAGATTGGCAAATGTGGGAACACCGCTGATGGAGAAATACTCCGCAGTACGCATTCCCTTGGCTTCCAACCAGCGGATGACCGGCGAGACAATGCCCGTGGTATATAGATTCTGATCACTGACAATGTAGACGCGATTCAGGTGATATACTTCCGTCAGCTCCCGCAGGGCTACCGGGAAAGAGCCGCTTTTAAAGTATACCTTTTTCGGTAAATTCAGCTTATACATCGGTTAACCCCATTTCTGAGTAAGCGGGGGGAGCCGAGAGACTCGGCTCCCCGGAAAAATATAACGGAGAATTTTCGCTGCCGTGGATGAATTAGTTGAAACCGCCGGTCTTCTCGACGCCCAGGTCAATGGACAGGCCTGCGGGGTAGGAAGCGTGGGTATCCAGAGGCAGGTTGACCTCCAGCTCCAAAGCGTCACCGTACTTCTCGGCGTACTTCTCGTTGCCGTAGAAGGCACGCAGGTAGCAGCCCTTCAGCTCGCCAATGGTGGGATAGACAGGATTGCAGCCAGTGCAGGCATCGTGGAAGGCCCACTCGGACATCTGGTCCACAGCTGCCAGGAACTCGGATTCCCATTCCTCCGCGGATTTCTCAGGATGCGCCATGCACAGCCAGTCACAAATGGTTTCGGGGATGTCGATGGCCTTCTTCAGGTCCTCAGATGCCTTGACAAAGTTCTCGAAGGTCTCCTCGTCGGTGGCACCCTTCACGCCAATCAGCTCGCCCAGCTTGACATAGCGCTCAAAGGCCTGAGGATATTTATACTGAGAGAACGTACCCATGTGATAGGGGTGTCTCTGGGCATTGAAGCGGCAGACAAACGGGAACAGCAGAGCATTGGCGGTACCGTGAGGAATATGGAACCAGCCGCCCAGCTTATGAGACAGGGAGTGGTTGATGCCCAGCATGGCGTTTGCAAATGCAATACCGGCCAGGGCGGAGGCGTCAGCCATCTTCTCACGAGCCTCGGGGTCGGGCTTCGCACCCTTGAAGGCGGACTGATAGGCTCTGGGCAGGTAGTCAAAGACCAACCGGGTGGCCTCTGTGCAGAAGCCGTCTGTGTACTCAGTGGCGAAGGTGGAGACATAGGCCTCGACAGCGTGGGTCAGCACGTCGTAGCCGGACGCCTGGGTGGCTCTGGGAGGCAGGGTCATCATGTTGTCCGCATCAATGATGGCCATTTCGGGCATCATCTCGTAGCCGATCAACGGCCACTTCATGCCGGTGTTGGCATCGGAAATAATGGTGTAAGGTGTGCACTCGGAGCCGGTACCGGCGGTGGTTGGGATGCAGACCAACTTGGCCTTCTGACCCATCTGGGGGAAGAAGCGGATTCTCTTACGGATATCCAGGAAAATGGTGGCCATGTCCAGGAAGCCCTCTTCGGGGTGCTCGTACATGATCCACATAATCTTTGCGGTATCGATTGCCGAGCCGCCGCCCACGGCAATGATGACGTCGGGCTGGAACTCGTTCATCTTGGGCAGGCCCTTCATGGCATCCTGAATCTGAGGATCGACCTGAATGTCGAAGAATTCGGCAGTCTCAATGCCCATCTCATGCAGCTGCTTCAAAATGGCATCGCAGGCACCCAGTCCATACAGCGTGGCGTCGGTAATCAGGAAGGCACGCTTGAAATTGTAGACGTGCTTCATCTCGCGCAGAGCAACGGGCGTGCAGCCGGTCTTGTGATAGACCTTCTTGGGCAGCTGCAGCCAGAGCATATTCTCTTTGCGCATGGCCACCACCTTGATATCAAGCAGCTGCTCGTACTGGGTGTTGCCCATGTATGCGGAGTGGCCGACGGCGCCGGGCCCCAGGGTCAGGGACGGAGCTATGTCGAAGTTATAGAGATCTCCCAGACCACCGAAGCAAGCGGGAGTATTGATGATGATGCGACCGGCCTTCATCCTCTCACCAAAGCGGACGATGTCCTCTTCTCTGGTAGGATCGATGTGCAGAGCGGCGGAGTGGCCTGCACCGCCCTCAAACACCAGCTTTTCGCAGATGTCAAATGCCTCGTCCAGATCCTTGGCGCGATACATACCCAACAGGGTGGTCAGCTTCTCGTTGGCCCAGGGGTTATCGTGGCAGGTGTCGCTGGTCTCATAGATCAGGACCTTGGTCTCCCGGGGCACGCTGATGCCGGCCATCTCAGCCAGGCGAACAGCGGTCTGGCCCACCGCGGCAGGCTTTACACCGTGGTTCTTCGGATTGAAGAACACCTCAGCGACCTTGACGGCCTCTTCGTCGTTCAGGAAGTAGCAGCGGGCCTCCTGGAACAGAGCCTTGACCTCGTCATAAACGGAGTCCACAACGGTGATATGCTGCTCAGTGGCGCAGATCATGCCGTTATCGAAGGTCTTGGAGTGAATGATGGACTCCACGGCGGTGCGCAGATCGGCGCTCTCGTCGATGACCACGTTGCAGTTGCCGGGGCCGACGCCGATGGCGGGGGTACCGGAGGAATAAGCGGCGTGCACCATGCCGGAGCCGCCGGTTGCCATGATCAGATCGACCTTCTTCATCAGAATGTCGGAGATCTCCAGGCTGGGCTCCGAGATCCAGCTCAGAACGTGAGGAGGCATACCTGCCTCAATGGCTGCATCGCGCATGATCTTTGCGGCGGCGATGGAACAATTCACGGCGTGTGGGTGCGGGGAGAGAATCATGGCATTTCTGGTCTTCAGGGCCAGCATGATTTTATAAATGGTGGTGGAGGTGGGATTGGTGGTAGGCGTAATCGCTGCGATAACACCCTTGGGGGAGGCAATCCGCTTGGTGCCGAATGCCGGGTTCTCCTCAATGACACCGCAGGTCTTCTTGTGGCGCATATAGTTCCAGATATGCTCAGAGGCATACTGATTCTTCACAACCTTATCCACGACGATCCCGTAGCCGGTTTCGTCGCAGGCCATCTTGGCCAGGGGAATACGCATTTTTGAGACAGCCATGGCGGCCTTCTCGCAGATGGTATCGACCTGCTCCTGTGTAAAATGAGAATATTCTTCCTGTGCAGCACGAATAATAGGCAATGCTTCTTCAAAGGACTCTACCGAATTGATGAGTAACGCTTTTTCCATTATCATAGCCTCCTTATTATATGTGACACCGCGTTGAAGATCCAAGGTTGTTGGCCGGTTCTATCTCCTTTCCATCTCAGCCCGAGGGAGGTGTTGCAGCAAAGCAAAAATAGTTCATGGGACCATACGTCCGTTGTGAATCCCACGGTTTTCGTGGGGACAGAGCGGAGTAAACCGACACTGCGTGTTCACTTCACAGAGACAAATGTTTTGCTGCATAATACAAGAATAGCACAGCCTGTCAGCTTCGTCAACATCTACAAGACAAGAAGGGGAAACCCGGAGTGCTTTTCTATGTTTTAACTATTTTTCATCAAATTTTTGCATATAGACATTCGTTTGACATTTAACAAGTACCTTTTTGAGTCGTCACATTGGCGATTTATATAAAGGCAAGTTCTCGTTGCGCGATGGAGAACCAGAGAAAAAGTGTCATTGCATGGAGGACGAAACCCGCCGGATAACGGGACGGTCAGTGCTGACTGGTTTCGTTTTTCTGCGCAGGTGTGTTCGATTCTGTCATGAATCTGTGAGAGGCACAAATCGGTTGCCTGACAAGGACAGGCGTTTCGTGCTGGACAGGCAGAGTACGGCTTTCTGGTGAAGACGGTCTTGCACCCTCGTCCCAGGAATGCGCGGATTCGTCCCTGCCAGATTTATCTATTCCGGCAGGGACTGTATTATGCCTAATTTTTTGAGGCTGCAAAAACCAGCCGCGGCGCTGTAACAAATCCTCGCCAATGGTCTCATGTGTTGCAGGAGGGCCCAATAGAACAGCGGTTTTGCCAATGTGTCCCGCTCTGCCCGAAACGTCATAGGGCTGTCTTCTGCCAGACGCAGTTTCTCCAGTGTGGGCCTGCGGGCTTTATCATCGTGAGCCCTGGACTTCTTGGAGAGTGGATACAACCGTGCGGGCAATGACGGCTTCCACGTTTTTACAGGACAAAACGGAGGATAAAACCTGTGGATTTGCTCGGTGAGTGAAGAGCGAAAACAGATTTTGGACAGAGGGGTTGACAAGGCCCCTGATAATTTTTAATAATATACATATTGTCAGATCACGATACATAATCTTACTTATGCACTCACGGAAATTTTTCACAGCGGACCCGAAGGTTCGATACATCCGCATCGAAGTGCGGACCGTCCGGAGCTGCAAAAACTTTGGTTCAAAACCCGGATTTTGCCGAAAGAGCGGCATTTCCGGAATAGGAGCGTCCGAAGATACTGTGACCTGATATGGGAAGGAGATACAATATGAAACAGGTAGCTGTGATTGACGGACAGGGTGGAAAGCTGGGGCAGTTGATCATCGAGCACATTCGCGATGCCGGGCTGCCCTGTGAGATCACGGCGGTGGGGACAAACAGCATTGCTACCACAGGGATGATTCGCGCTGGCGCGGACGCCGGTGCGACCGGCGAAAATCCAGTGATGGTGGTCTGCCGCAGAGCAGACGTCATCATCGGACCAATCGGCATTTTGACCGCCGATTCCCTGCTGGGAGAGATCACGCCTCAAATGGCGGTGGCGGTGGGGCAGAGTGAGGCCGTCAAGCTGCTGCTGCCCGTAAATCTCTGCCGAAATCTGGTAGTGGGCACTCAAAATATGTCGTTGTCTCGCCTGATGAGCGAGATGGTGGAAATGCTGCGGCCTCTGTGTGAGTCCTGATGGCTCATCCAACGGACAATTCTGCCGCAGATGCAAGCTTGAAACATCAGATTACTGAAATGAATTTATGTAAGGAACGCCACGAAGGCGTCGCTCCCGTTCAAGACGGTATCCATGAAAGGGAGAATTTAAAATGAATAAGAACCTGAAACACATGATTGTTGCCGCTCTTTGCCTGGCCCTGTGCCTGGTGCTGCCTTTTTTGACGGGTCAGATTCCCCAGATTGGCAGTGCCCTGGCCCCCATGCACCTGCCGGTGCTGCTGTCTGGTTTCCTCTGCGGCCCGTGGTGGGCAATGGCGGTGGGTCTGATTGCACCGCCTCTGCGGTTTGTCCTCTTTGGCATGCCGCCGTTCCCGGCCTATGCGGCTATGGCGTTTGAACTGGCTGCCTATGGTCTGGTCTCCGGTCTGCTGTATGGACTGCTGTCCCGGAAAAAGGGCGGTGTGTACCTGTCTCTGGTGGGTGCCATGCTGGCCGGACGTGCGGTTTGGGGCGTGGCAATGACCTTTCTGCTGGGAATGAACGGCAAGCCCTTCGGCTGGGCCGCATTTCTCTCCGGCGCTTTCCTGAGTGCCATTCCCGGTATTATCCTGCAGCTGGTGCTCATTCCGGTGTTGGTGCTGGTTCTGCACAAGGCCGGATACTTCCGGGATTAAATGCAACACCATAGGACATAGATCACAGCCCTGTGCATGCTGCACCGGGAGTACCTCCGGGGAACCATGGTTCTCCGGAGACTTTTTTCTGCACCTGTGACATACAGACAGCACATGAAACAAATGAAACGTAAAGTGAAACTAATATAAACATGATGTTTCAGAATATTGCACGAAATCGTTTCCTTTGTGAAACAAAAAGCGTAGGATGGCTGGATGTTAGCAATTTCTAACTGCCGACACCTTTCGACGTCTTGTCAAATTATTCACACGCAGATGCAGCACATCGCACAAAAAAAGGCCCCTCACTGAGAACACAATTGAAAAGCAAAAAAGTTGGCATGCAATTTGCTATATATTCTCGGCACAAAAGGAAAGCAGCGCGCGGAAGGTGTTTTCGTGCGCGAATGAGAAATGGTTTACGGAGGTATTCAACTATGAGCAACAAACCCATCCTTGGCGTCCTGCTGGGCAACTCTGCCGGCGTCGGCCCTGAGCTTGTGGCAAAGCTGGCTGTCATGGACTATTACAAGGACTACTGCCGTCCGGTCATCATCGGCGATATGCGGATGTTTGAGCACGGTCTGCAGGTAGTGGGCGGCGATGTGCCCCGCTACACGATCAGCGATCTGTCCGAGTGCGACTGGGACAAGGGCTATCCCGTTCTGGATCTGAAGGATCAGGACCCCGAGAAGGTGCCCTATGGTGTAGCCGATGTGTACTGCGGTGCCAGCGATCTGCATCAGCTGGATACTGCTGTTGATCTGTGCAAAGCCGGCAAGATCGAGGGCTTTGTGTTTGGCCCGTTCCACAAGGGCGCTATGAAGTTGGCTGGCATGCACGTGGAGAGTGAGCACACCTATCTGGCTGAAAAGTTTGGCCTGACCACTCCCTTCTGCGAGGTCAACATGATGGACGATCTCATGACCGTTCGCACCACCAGCCACATCCCTGTCAGCGAAGTCTCCGCCAACCTGAACGAGACCACCCTGCGGGAGGCCATTGAGCTGGGTGAGATTACCGGCGAGACCCTGGGCCACAAGCCCCGCATCGCTGTTGCCGCTCTGAACCCTCACTGTGGTGAGTTTGGCCTGTGCGGCCGTGAGGAAGTGGATGTGATTCAGCCCACCATTGAGAAAATTGTCGCTGAAACCGGCTGGAATGTCACCGGCCCTTACTCCGCAGACACGCTGTTTATCTCTGCCCTGGCTGGCGAGTTTGACGTGGTTGTCACCATGTATCACGATCAGGGCCAGATTGCGCTGAAGTTGGTTGGCTTCAAGCGCTGCATCACCGTGGCCGGCGGCCAGCCCTACCCCATCGGTACCCCCGCTCATGGTACTGCTTTTGACAAGGTGGGCACCGGCACCGCCTCTACCGACTCCATCGAGCGTGCAGTGCGCACCATCGCCCGTATGGCTGAGGCAAAGCGCAAGAACCAGTAAGCCCTTCCGCGGATGCGGAATCTGACTTGGGATCATGCAAGTCAAATATAGAGGAACATAGAGAAACATAGAGAAAGGAATACATTTATGGAAAAGAAATCCCATGTACAGGTTGTGATCCCCGTCGTTACGGCGATCATTTCCCTGATTTTCATCGGGACTGGTCTGGTGTCCTATGGGTTCTGGGACCAGCAGCCTACACCCGGCTTCTTCCCGATTATCATTGCCGTGGTCCTGCTGGCTGCCAGCATCCTCTGCATTGTCCAGCTCCTGCGGAGCGGTGACGATAAGCCTGTCAAATACACCAAGGCTGAGCTGATGGTGATTCTGGGCGGCGGCGCTGTGATTGTTGGCACCTACCTCATCGGCCTGGTTGCCAGCTGCCTGCTGTTTATTATCGCATGGCTCCGCATTGTGGAGCGGGCACCCTGGAAGGCTGTAATCGTCATTGAGGTTGTTATGGCTGCAATTATTCTGGGCGTGTTTGTCACCTGGCTTCAGGTCCGCTTCCCTGTGGGCCTGCTGGGCGAGATGTTTCTGTAAGGAGGTACACACATGGAAAACTTTGCATCACTGATTCAGGGCTTCTCTGTGGCGCTGGCCCCCGAGAACGTGTTCGTCTGTCTGCTGGGCGCCGTGCTGGGCCTGGTGGTTGGCGCAATGCCCGGCATCGGATCCCTGGCTGGCGTGGCACTGCTGCTGCCCCTGACCTATAAATTTAACCCCACCACGGCCATCATCATGCTGGGCGCTCTGTACTACTCCAATATGTACGGCGGCTCCTTCAGCGCAATTCTGCTGAACATCCCCGGTGACTCCCCCGCGATCACCACTGCACTGGATGGCTATCCCATGGCAAAGCACGGCAGACCCGGTCCTGCACTGGTGGCTGCCAATGTGGCCAGCTTTATCGGCGGTACCATCGGTATCCTGATTCTGACCCTGACCGCCTCCGGTCTGGCATCCCTGGGCCTGAAGTTTGGCTATGCCGAGATGACCCTGGTTCTGCTCATTGCCATGACCTCCATCAGCTGGCTCATCGGTGAGAATCCCGTCAAGGGCATCATCATCACCATGCTGGGCATTCTGGTGGCTTCCATCGGTATGGATACCCTCTCCGGTGCACCCCGCTATGAGTTCGGCAATATGTATCTGCTGGGCGGCGTTCCCTTTACCCCCTTCATCATCGGCTGCGTGGGCTTTGCCCAGGTCATTAAGCTCATCAACGAGCGTGAGGCCGACGAGCAGAAGCGTCAGAGCGAGGAGCGCAAGGTGAAGCTCTCCATCCGTGAGTCCATGCTGACCGGTCACGATTTCAAGCGCATCCTGCCTCCCGTGCTCCGTTCCGGCGTGCTGGGCACTTTCGTGGGCGTGCTGCCCGGCTCCGGTGCTACCACCGGTTCCATGGTGGGCTATGCCATGCAGAAGAAGTTCAAGAGCGAGCAGCCTCTGGGCACTGGCGCCATCGAGGGCATTGCTGCCTCTGAGGCTGCCAATAATGCGGCTGCCGCTGGTGCGTTTGCACCTCTCCTGGCCCTCGGCATCCCCGGTTCCGGCACCGGCGCCGTGCTGCTGGGCGGTCTGATGATGTGGGGCCTGAACCCCGGCCCCCTGCTGTTTGATACCAACCCCGAGTTCTGCTGGGGCCTGATCTCCTCTCTGTATGTGGCCAATGTGTTCACCCTGCTGGTGGCCATCCTGGTCATTCCCTTCCTGATTAAGATCCTCAGTGTTCCCGTGAAGTACATGATTCCCATCATTGTGTGCGTGTGCATTGTGGGCGCCTACTCCACCTCTCAGTCCATGTACGGCGTGATTGTCATGTTTATCTCCGGCATTGTGGGCTATCTGCTGGAGAAGAACGGCTTCCCCACCGCTCCCATGCTGCTGGCTTTCGTTCTGGCTCCCATGCTGGAGAAGAATATGCGGAAGGCATTTATTGCCTCTCAGGGCAGCCTGAAGGTGTTTGTGGACTCTCCCCTGAAGCTGGTCCTGCTGGCAATCTTTCTGGTGCTGGTCCTGACCCCTGTGGTCAAGGCCATCCGCAAGAAGCTGTCTGCAAAGAAGGCAGCCTGAATTACGTTAACCCCAAAAGGTTAAAAAATGAAATAAGGAGAAAAGAACAATGAAGAAACTCATGGCACTGACTCTTGCGCTGCTGATGACCATGTCTCTGGCAGCATGCGGCAACAAGCCCGCAGACACGCCCGCCGAGGACGGCGATTCCGCAGCATTTGTCCCCGAGAAGAACATTAACTGGATCTGTACCTCCTCTGCAGGCGGCGGCTCCGATATCTTCACCCGTAAGATTGCCGACATCATGAAGAACGAGAACCTGGTCAACGGTCAGAACATCATTCCCGACAACAAGACCGACGGCTCCGGCGAGATTGGCCGTAACCTGGTGGCAACCATGAAGGCTGGCGACGCAGACTACACCCTGCTGACCTTCAACTCCGGCGACCTGATCCCCATGGTCACCAACACCAAGAACCGCGCTGCAAACTTCCGCATCCTGGCAATCATGGCTGTGGATAAGCAGCTGCTCTTCTCCTGCCCCACTTCCGACATGAAGACTGACTACGCCAAGAACGGCGGCGATCAGTCCGACTTTGCCGCTGCAATTGAGGCTGCCAAGAACGGCACCTTCGTTGTGATCGGCGGTTCCAAGGGCGACGATCTGACCACTTACAAGAAGCTGCTGGACGAGGTTGGCCTGACCGAGCAGCAGATGGGTTACATCACCTATGACTCCACCGGCGACGCCATCACCTCTGCTCTGGGCGGCAACGTGGACTTCGTCATCTCCAAGCCCGCTGCCGCTTCCCAGTACGTGGAGTCCGGCGATCTGAAGGGCGTGCTGGCTCTGGCTGAGGAGCGCTATGTCGGCAACCTGGCCGATGTTCCCACCCTGTCCGAGATCGGCGATTACAACAACGTCGAGGTTCCCGTGTGGCGCGGTGTTGCTGCTCCTGCCAGCATGAGCGATGCTGCTGTTGAGTTCTGGTCTGCTGCTCTGGATGCCGTTGCTGATAGCGATGCATGGCACACTGAGTACCTGGAGAAGAACCAGCTGATCGACCAGCACCTGTCCACTGCCGAGGCCACCACTTATGTGACTGACTACGAGGCAGCCTATATGGCAGAACATGACTTGAAGTAAGCACAGAGATGTAGTATGATTTAGGCGGGACTGCTGATGCAGGCCCGCCTAAATTATCAAAAATCTACACGACCGCTCTCGACGCGGTGAGAAAGGAGCTTCCTTATGGTCAATGTCATCATCTTTGCGCCTGCGGCGGATCAGCTGACGTATGTTCAGGGACTGGTTCGCACCATGCAGTCGGAGGAGGTTCATATCACTGCCGTTCACCACTTCGGAAATCCTGAGGCACTGGAGCATCTGGACAGCTATGATGCCATTCTTGCCCGCGGCATTACCTACCGGATGCTCTGCGCCAGATACCCGGAGAAGCACATTGCCCATCTGGACTTCGACGGTACCGAAATTCTGGAAGCGCTGCTGGAGTGTCGGGACACCTTCCATCCCCGGAGAATTGGCATCTGCCTGAAGCGGGACGAGCTTCACCGGCTTTTGCCGGGGCTTTCCGAGCTGAGCCGGGCTGAGGTTCGGCTCTATGATGTCGTGGACGAGCAAAGTGCCTATGCAGCTGTGGATGCCTGCCAGCGGGACGGCGTGGATGCCATTGTCGCAGGCGGTACGGTTTCCAACATCTGCGCGGAGCGGGGCATTCCCTGCACCTATATTTACATCCGCCCCGCTACACTCAAGCGGGCCATGCAGGATGTGCTTCAGGCGGCTAAGAGCATTAACACCAAGCGCACCAAGGCCAACATGATCCGCATGATCCTGGACAACAGCGACGATGCCGTGCTTGCTGTGGATGAAACCGGCATGGTGCTGGAGGCCAACGGACAGGCCTATCGGCTTTATAAACTAGCCTTCCACCAGGATTGGCAGGGCAGCCCTGTCAACCACATCAACCCGGCACTGACCTATATTGGCAGCCGGGAAAACCCGTGCCAGAACGGCACCGAAAGCATCATTGATCTCAATGGTCAAAAATATTTCGTGAAATACAAGCTGATTTCCGGCGAGGCGTCAGGCATTGGTACCCTCATTACCACAAAGCCGGCTGCCAAGTCGGTGGCAGAGGAACCTGCCTCACGCAAAAGTCTGGAGCGCAAGGGACTCGCTGCAAAATACACTTTCCGTGACATTATCGCCGTAAGTGGAGAGATGCAGAAAAAGGTGGAAATCGCCAAGAAATTCTCCCAGGCGCGTTCCAACGTCCTCATCACCGGCGATACCGGTACGGGAAAGGAGCTGTTTGCCCACAGCATCCACGCGGCCAGCAGTCGGATGGAGCAGCCATTTGTTGCCGTCAACTGCGCAAACCTGCCGGAAAACCTGCTGGAAAGTGAGATGTTCGGTTATGAGCCGGGCGCCTTCTCCGGCGCGTCCCGCAGCGGAAAAACCGGACTTTTTGAATTGGCCAATCACGGCACCATTTTTCTGGACGAAATTGGGGAAATCCCGGTTTCCCTGCAGGCAAAGCTGCTGCGCGTGTTACAGGCCAAAGAAATCCGCCGCATTGGCAGCACCTCTGTCATTCCCATTGACGTGCGCGTGATTGCGGCTACAAACGTGAATATTTATGAGCAGATTGCCAGAGGCCGCTTTCGCAGCGACCTGCTGTACCGATTGAATACGCTCGAACTCTATATTCCCCCCCTGCGGGAACGCCCCGATGATATTATCCCCCTCATGGAGGGACATCTTCGCATCTTTGCCGCGGAATCGGGCAAGAAAGCGCCTCAGCTGACTGCGGAGGCCAAGGAACAGCTTCGGCGCTATGCCTGGCCCGGCAATGTTCGTGAGCTTCGCAACATCTGTGAGCGCCTGGTGGTGCTCTGTGACTCGTCGGACGTGAGTGCGGCGGCGCTGCATGAGTTTCATGTTTTCTCAGAAACTCCCGTTCTCCTCCAGAGCGCACCTGCACAGCCGCAGTTCGTCGTGCAGAGCACACCGACCATTCCGCCGGCTGCCAAGAAGAAAAAAGACATTGCACGGGAACTGGGGGTCTCCCGAACCACCCTCTGGCGAATGACCAAACGACAGCAGGAAGCGGAGGAACGGGAAAGCAAACCCCGCTGATCTGTGATCAAACCTAATGAAGGGATACTCATGACTATATTTTCCATGCTTTTTACGCTGGGCCTCAGCGCCGCTGCGGGATGGCTGCTGCACCGCCGCCATGTCCCTGCTGGCATGATGATTGGCGCGGTGCTGGCCGCGTCTGTGCTGTCTGTCTTTGGACTGGGCGCCCTGCCTGGTTCTGCAAAGCACCTGGCCCAGATTATTGCGGGAACATTCATCGGCTGCTCGGCCAGCCGGGATGATTTTCGCAGACTGCGCACCTTCTGGAAGCCGGTGATCCTGATCACCTTCTCCCTGCTGCTGGTGAACCTCACCATCGGCTTTCTTCTGTACTTTGCTGGCTACTCGGACTTTTTGAGCTGCCTTGTCTGTGCGATTCCCGGCGGCATTTCCGATGTGACCCTGATTGCTGTGGACTTTGGAGCGGATGCCTCCAAGGTACTGATGGTTCATTTCTGCCGCCTGATTGTGGGAATGATGGTTTTCCCAGTGGTGGTAAATCGGTTTACTGCCCCCATTGAAACGGACACGGGCACAGAGGGCAGCGAGGTGACAGAACCTGCACCCAAGGGGAATACGTTGCGCCTGCTGCTTGCCCTGTCGGTGTCAGCACTGGCTGCCTGGCTGGGCAACCGGCTGCATATTCCCGCTGCCTCCATTGTCTGCCCGCTCATCAGCACCTTTGTGCTGAATTTCTGTGGCTTTACCATCCGCTTTCCAGGCAATCTCCGCCAGGCGGCTCAGGTGCTCTCCGGCGCCTATGTGGGCTGCTTGCTGGACCCCAGCCACTTCGGCAACCTGAGTGCGGTACTGTCTGCGATTCTCATCACCCTGGTGGTGCTGCTGATTAACGCAGTTCTCTTTGGCTGGTGGATGGAAAAGCGCTGCGGCGTCCCGCTGCGGGAGGGAATGCTGATGCTCACTCCGGCAGGGGCCTCCGATATGGCTCTCATCGCGGACGATCTGGGCTTCCGCAGCCCCCGTCTGGTGCTGGTGCAAATCTACCGCCTGCTCATTGCCACAGCGGTTTTCCCTCAGATCTGTCTGGGGCTCAGCCGACTGATCGGCACATTCTTATAAGATCGCAATCTGCGAAACTCAATTTTTGGAGGAATACTCATGAAAACGATCACCAACCTTATCAAAGACGTCCCCATTCCCCGGATGGTGAAGATCCGGCAGAATTTTGACCGTACCTGCATTTCCGAGTCTGAGATTCCAGGCGTCATTCGCCGGGAGCTGGGCCGGGACGCTCTGGCCGGACAGATCAAGCCCGGTATGAAAATCGCCATCACCTGCGGCAGCCGCGGCATCAATCACTACGCACTCATGACCCGCACCATTGTGGACTTCCTGAAGGAGCAGGGCGCAGAGCCGTTTATCGTGGCTGCAATGGGGAGTCACGGCGGCGCCACCGCCGAGGGCCAGCTGCAGATCCTCACCGACTACGGCATCACCGAGGAAAACATGGGCTGCCCGGTGAAGAGCTGCATGGATACGGTTGAAATCGGCATTTCCGAGAAGCGTCATCAGCACGTTCGCATCGATAAAAACGCTGCGGAAGCCGACGGAATCCTGCTCTTCAACCGCATCAAGCCCCACACCTCCTTCCGAGGCCCCTATGAAAGCGGCCTCATGAAGATGATGGCCATTGGTCTGGGCAAGCAGGTGGGTGCCAACGCACTACACTCTCAGAGCCCTGCCATCATGCATGAGCTGGTGGAGGAGTATGGCAGAACCATTCTGAAAAACTGCCCGGTGCTGGGTGGTATTGCCATCATTGAAAACGCCTATGACGACACCTATCTGATCAAGGGACTCGACCCCAATGAGATCATTACCGAAGAGCCGAAGCTGAAGGAAATCTCCTACAAAACCATCGCCCACCTCATGTTTGACAAGTGTGACGTGCTGGTGGTGGACAAGATCGGCAAGAACATCTCCGGCGACGGCATGGACCCCAACGTGTCCGGCCGGTTTGTCCAGCCCAAATACTGCACCGGTGGCATTCAGGCAGAAAAGTGCGTCATTCTGGACCTGACCGACGAGACCCACGGCAATGCCCAGGGTATCGGCCTGGCTGAGGTCACCACCCGGCGTCTGTTCAACAAGATGAAGCTGGAGATGACCTACCCCACCGGCGTGACCAATACCTTCCTGCACCTGATGAAGATCCCAATGATTATGGACAATGACCGGGAGGCCATGCAGCTGGCACTGTGCTGCTGCCCTGAGGCTGAGGATCAGAACAACATGAAGATGATCCGCATCCCCAATACCGCACACATCGAGTATATTGAGATCTCTGAGGCCATGCTGCCTCTGGCGAAAGCCAATCCCAACATCGAGATCCTGTCTGAGCCCTACGACTTCGACTTCGACGCAGAGGGCAACCTGTTCTAAGTATGTCCGGGCCCGGGCAACCGGGCCTCTGACAGAACAGCCAACAAACTTGGCTGTCGATATAAATTTCGATCTTAAAAAGAGAAAGGAACACATGTATGATTACTCCCGCAATGCTCATTCTGCACCTGGTGATCTCCATCGCCATCATCCTGTTCTGCATCATTGTCCTGAAGCTCAATGCTTCTATTGGCATGGTCCTTGCATGCCTTTATATGGGCGTGATGGGCGGACTTGGCCTTACAGACACCGTCTCCACCATTTCCTCCGGGTTTGGCAGTATGATGACCAGCATTGGTCTTCCCATCGGCTTCGGCGTCATCTTGGGCCAGCTGCTCAATGACAGCGGCGCAGCCGGCGTCATTGCCGACAAGATCGTCTCTGCCTTCCCCGAAAAACGAGCCATGTGGGCCATTTCTCTGGCAGGCTTTGTGCTGTCCATCCCCGTGTTTTTTGATGTCACCTTCGTGATTCTGATTCCCATTGGCATCACCATTGCCGCCAAGATCAACAAAAAGATGTGCTACGTTACCGGCTGCCTGACCATCGGTGCAACGACTGCACATTGCGTGGTTCCGCCCACGCCCAACCCCCTGGCCGCTGCTGATATCTTTGGCTTTGACCTGGGCATCATGATGGGTGTCGGCCTGGTGGTGGGCCTCATTACCGTTCTGCTGTCCGACTTCGTGTTCATCAAGATCCACGAGCGCGGCATCTGGAACGAGGACAAGGACGTCAACCACAGCTCCAACGTGGTCACCGAACTCATCGACTCTGCCAAGCGCGACGCTGACACGAACCGTCCCCGCCCCTCCTTCTTCATGAGTCTCCTGCCCATTATTATCCCCATTCTCTGCATCCTGGCTGGTACCGTGGGCAACGCTCTGTTTGAAGAGTCCCCCGTGATCTGCACCTTCCTGGGCGAGAAGGTCATCGCCATGCTGCTGGGCACCCTGGGTGCTTATCTGGTCAGCATCAAGTACATCGGCCGTGCCAACTTTGAAGCATCCGCAGGCGAAGCTCTCAAGAGCGCAGGTGTGGTGCTGCTGATCACCGGCGCAGGCGGCAGCTTCTCTTCCGTCATCGCCGCTACCGGCATCGGCGACTCCATTGTCTCTCTGCTGAGCACCGGCACCAACTCCGTGGTGCCCGCCATGTTCCTGTGCTATCTGATCGGCATGATCTTCCGCGTGGCGCAGGGCTCTGGCACCGTGGCCGGCATGACCTCCATGACCATCATGGCCACCGTGGCCCCCGCCATCGGCTGCCATCCCGTCTGGCTGGCTCTGGCCTGCCTTTCCGGCGGTAACTCCATTGGCCACGTCAACGACTCTGGCTTCTGGGTTGCCACCAACATGTCCGGCCTCACCGTTACCGGCGGCCTGAAGACCTACACTCTGGGTTCTTTCATCTCCTCTGCGTTCATCTTCCTGCTGGCTCTGGTGGGCGCACTGGTTATCCCTCTGTAATTGAAACGCGCGGCCCTGCGCCGCATAAAAGGAGCAAAAACAAGTATGCGTAACGCAATGATTATTGACCCGCAGGACAACGTGGCAGTCGCCATCGAGCCTATTGCAGCCGGTGAGACCGTCACTTATGCCTGCGACGGTAAGGATGTTTCCCTCACCGCTCTCCAGGACATCACCATCTATCACAAGCTGGCTGTCCGGGACATTTCCAAAGATGAGCCCATCGTGAAGTACGGCCAGCACATCGGCATTGCCGCCGAGGACATCAAGGCTGGTGCTCACGTCCACGTTCACAACGTGGCCAGCCACCGTGAAAATCTGGACTGAGGAGGAAGACCATGAAAACTTTTTACGGCTATAAGCGCCCCGACGGCCGGGTGGGCGTCCGCAACCATGTGCTGATTCTGCCCGCCAGTGTCTGCGCCTCTGACACCACCCGCATCGCCGCTGCCCAGGTGAACGGCGCTGTTACCTTTAACAACCAGAACGGCTGCTCTCAGGTGGCCTCCGACCAGCAGCTGACTATGGACGTCATGGCAGGCTACGCTGCCAACCCCAATGTGTACGGTACTGTCATCATCTCCCTGGGCTGTGAGAACTGCCAGATGGACCTGGTGGCTGCCGCCATCCAGGAGCGCACCAACAAGCCTCTCAAGCAGGTCATCATCCAGGAAGCCGGCGGCACGCTGAAAGCCGTGGATCTGGCTGTTCGCTATGCAAAGGAGATGGTCCAGGAGGCCTCCATGCTGCGCCGCGAGGAATTCCCCATCTCTGAGCTGATCGTGGGCACCGAGTGCGGTGGCTCCGATCCTACCAGCGGTCTGGCCGCAAACCCCGTCATCGGCCAGATGAGCGATCTGCTGGTGGCTGCCGGCGGCACCTCCATCCTGTCTGAGACCACCGAGTTCATCGGTGCGGAGCACATTCTGGCCAAGCGTGCCGTGAGCCCCGAGGTCCACGACCAGATCCTGGGCATTGTGCATCGCTACGAGAAGGCCTTGCAGCTGGTGGGCGAGGAAGTCCGTGAGGGCAACCCCTCTCCCGGCAACAAGGCCGGCGGCATTACCACCCTGGAGGAAAAATCCCTGGGCTGCATCCACAAGGGCGGCCACAGCCCTGTCAGCGCTGTGTATGACTACGCCAAGCAGATCACCCCCAAGAGCGGGCTTGTCATCATGGACACCCCGGGCAACGATCCCTCTTCCGTGGCGGCTATGGTGGCCGGCGGCGCACAGGTGGTCGTCTTCTCCAGCGGCCGCGGCACCCCCACCGG
>JAHHSA010000077.1 GCA_020025475.1 Oscillibacter sp. | reverse complement strand
ACTTCATAGCTGTCCACCGGCAGACCGGTCAGGGTTGCCTTGCCCTGGGCGTCGGTTTTCACCTCGCCGTGATAGTCGTAGTGGATGCCACGCAGCTCAAAGACGGTATCGGGGATGGGCTTCTTGGTCTGGGCATCCAGCTTGGAAATGGTCAGGTTGGGCAGCAGCTTGTCCACCGCAGTGACGGTGATGGTACCGCCGCCGTCGATGTCCTTCTGGTCCACATGAGCGATCACCGGCTCCTGAATGCAGGCGTAGCCCTCCGGGGCGCTGACCTCCACGAAGGCGTACAGGCCCTCACTGATGTTGGGAACCGTAATGGTGCCGTCTGCCTTCGTTGCCTCAGAGCCGATCAGCTGGCCGTCCTTCAAAATGTTAAAGACAGCACCGGGGAGAGGCTGGTCAGAAGCATCCTTCTTGATGAGCTGAAGTTTCACCTTGGCGTCGTTTTCAAATACGAGGGTCACATCGCTCTTGCCATCCCAGCGGAAGGACTGGCGGCGCTTATTCACATCGGGGCTGAGATCATAGCCATTGGGCGGGGTGATCTCCGTAGCGGTGTAGCTGCCAACGGGCATCGTGTCCCAGGGAACATCTGCCAGAGCGCCGCCTTCGACCGTGGTATAGGTGCCCACAAAGCTGTTGTCCACGCCCTCAATCTTAATTACTGCACCGGCAAGGCCGTGGGTGGGATTATCCGCATCCACCTTTCGGATGCTGCCCACGGCACTGACCTCCGGCGTATCCGTAAATGTCACTGTCACCATGTTATTGCCGTTGCTGGGAAGCACCGCATACACCGGGCCGGCATTGTCGATCTTGTAGCCATCGGGGGCCTCCACTTCCGTAATCGCATACGTGCCGGCTGCCATAGGCCGCATCTGATAGGTACCGTCTGCACCCGTTACAATGTCCTTGCTGTAAGAGCCATTGGTGGACTCAATGTGGAACCTGGCACCCGGAAGGCCCTTGTTTGGATTGGTGGCATCCACTTTCTTGATGACCAGAGCATACTGTTCCTGGGGTTTTGCTGCCGACAGCTCACCGATCATAACAGACTGCACTGAATGTGCGGGATGATGACTGGAACCAGCACCTGTAAAATGATACTCCTTCACAGTACAATCACCCCAAACGCCCTGTTTTCCCAGGTCCAGGATGTACTTGGCACGGCCCCGGAAGGAGGTCCCCTCATGCTTCTGGTCGATGTCGGTGTAGTTCTTCCCCGCAAGAGAGTTCCAAACGTACATCAGTTCCTCAGCGCAATCCTCCACAGGATTTCTTAGAGAACCCTCCTGGCTGCGCCACACGATGGCCTGCACCCAGGCGTTCATGTACCAGGTATATCCGGCATCCCAGACAGTGTTCACTCCTGCTGCAATGGCCGCATCGGTGAAGGTCCCGGTGGAGTGGGCGTAGTAGTAGGCCATCATATTCTTGACCGTGGGGTCGGTAATCTCCTTCTGATAACCCCAGGTCTGGCCAATCAGGGACTGACCCATTCCCTTTCCTTTTTCACCGCAGAAGCCCACGGTGGTATTTCCGCCGCAGTCGTAATACATCTGGTGGATGGTGCACTTTCCAAGCGCCGCCGACTGATAGGAGACGCCGCTCATGCCAAATCTCTGCAGCTTAATGGTCTCTGCTCCTCCGGCAGCCAGTGCCCCGGCGGGCAGCACACCGATCACGCAGATCAGTGTCAGGACCAGTGCCAGCGCACGCGTCCAGATCGATGTTTTTGTTCTTTTCATGTTCATGCATCCTTTCACAAAATTTCAAACAAAAAGACCGCTCGACTCACTGAGCCGAACGGTCTTTTGTTCGTTGCTGATCATGCATAGGGATTGTTGGATGTAGGGCATCCTGCAAACAGGTAGCAGAACACCCAGTTCTCTGTGACAGCTACTCCAACACCGATGCTGTCACATTCTTCTGCCATCATGGCCTCATCATGTCCGGGAGAATTTCTCCAGCTGCTGACGGCTCTGGCCGCAAGATCTGTGCCGTGGGAGTAGCTCAGGGTCGTTAGATTGGAGCCGAAGCCGTAGGGATAGCCATGCTTCAGAACGGTTTCGCACTCTATCCGGTTGTCATGATCTCTGAATTGCTGCTCCGCACACTCCTGCGCAGCTGCCATCAAAGATGCATTGACTGCCAGGGGCTTTCTCCCCCTCTCCTGCCGCAGGGCATTGACCTGCTCCACGATGTCCAGCCGAATCTGTTCCGGATTCGGTTTCGATTCCGGCCTCTGGGGGGATGCCTCCGCGGGAGGCTCGCCGGTATAGTCGGTGGTGCTGTCCACCCGGACACCATTGTCCCAATAGACATTAAAGCCCACCTCCCGGCCAATGTCCCGGAGCTTGACATAGTTGTTGCCGTTGATATTATAGGCAGTCATGCTCACCTGTTCCCCATCCACATAGATGGGCTGCCAGGAGGGCTTCACCACCAGTTCCACGGCCGCTGCTGTCACTCCGCCAAACATCATCGCTCCGCAAAGGAAACCTGCCAAGAAGTTCATCTGTTTTTTCATGTTCTCCACCTCCGCCTTCACTATAAAACCCTTCTGCGGAGTTGTCAAAAAAGTTTAAGTCTCTCTGGCTACCACGCACCACCTGTAATCCGGCTGATTTCTCACGCAGGTGGTCAGGGTGATGATGTTGTCGGTGGAGGCATCCAGTACACTGAGGTCTGTCGCCAGAATCTTTCTGACGGATTCCACATGATAGACGCGGGTGCCCAGCTTGGTTTCTAGTTTCACCGTATCACCGGGGTCCAGCTGATGGATCTTTCCGAAATGGTTGGCAACGCCCCGATTGTGGGCGGCAAGAGCCACATTGCCTTCCCAGATGCTGGTGCCGGTATAATGGCCTGCCCCCTTTCTCAGCGCCGCCTGATCCGTCCCCTGATATATCTTCACGGTAAGACCAACTGCCGGGATTTTCAGGGTTCCCAGATACCCGCCGGAATAATAGAGGTCCTGCGTCACTTCGGTATAACCGGGATTCCCAGAAGGCCCCACCGGACCCGGCAGGCTGGGAATCCCCGGCATGGTGGGCGGCATGACGCTCACACCGCCGGAATTGCCCATGCCCTCCGCCCAGGCATTGCTGCCGGGAATCAGGTTCGGCGTCAGCATCTCCCCGCTGTTCAGCGTGTAGGAAGTGGGGCTGCCAAACACAGGCGGGATCATGGCTGCGTTCTTGCTGCGATCCCGATTCACGGGAGCCTCCGTGCCCACATAGATGGTTTCATCAGAAGTAGGTCGTCCGAATAGATACGGCTCAGGTGCTTCAAAGGTATCGTCCGCTGCCTGTGCGGGCAAGGCCAGGGCCGACGCCATGCAGCATGCCGCCAGCAGCATCATGTACTTCTTCATTATTCATACCCCCGTTTCTTATTCTGATAATGCAAATAGCTTTTGCGGCCAAAGTATCCAGCTGCGCCCAGGCCACCGGCCCCCGCCAGGATCAGCAGGAGATACAGCAGCGTGTGGGCAGACGCCGGTTCTTCCTCTTTTTCGGAAGGTTCAGCGCAGGAAAAAACCGCCGTATAAACGACGGTGTCATTGCTGGTCTTTGTAATGTCTCCCTTATAGTCCGCGGTGACCACATAGCCGGTTGCATACTTGCTGGTTGCGATTCCGGTATAAGTTGCCGTTGCATGGTAGCGCATAGCCAGATCATAGCCATCCACGTTGTCCGTTGCCGCTTCCTGCCACTGCACATCGGCCAAAGTCAGCGTTCTGCCATTCTCCTGCACGGTCTTGGGGACCAGAGCCACGTCCGCATCCGAGAGATTGGGATAGCTCCTGGTGGTGGAGATATTGCGGGTGCTGTTCTTGTAGCCTGCCGCCTCCACCCGGATGGTGGTATGGTCCAGAGCCAGGGTGCCGGTGTAGCCATCCTCTGTCGTGACATCCATGGTAGGCTCCAGCTTCTGCAGGATTTTCTCCATGTCCTTGGTATCCGACTGCATGGTCAGCACTTCGATATGCTCCTTGGTGTCCGTTTCGCTCTGGTCATTCTTCAGGAGGTCAAGGAACTGATATTCCTGACCCTCCCGCTCAAAATTCTTCACAGGGATTGCCGCAGGGTCATCCGCGCCGGTCAGATAATAGACCTTCTCAAGATGGATGGCACCGTTTTCTTCATAAGTATTTACCTCGGCGGGAAACACCTTCTGCTGCTTGGGCACATTGGGAAGCTCCACGGTCGTTTCCGCTTTCTCCATCTGCGGCGCTTTCTCCTGTTCAGCGGCCAGCGCCGTTCCCCCCAGGCAGAGCACCAAGATTGCCGTGCACAGCATGGCACCCATTTTCTGTCTCATCACAGTTCTTCCTCCTCTTCTTTATCGGGTCTTTCCATGCTCCGGCGCCTTCTGTCGGGGAGCGACCTCTCGCTGAATTTCGCTCTGCATCTTCCGGAAAATCTTCTGGAGGCTGTCCAGAACCGAGCGACGATCCTGGGGCTCCATTTCATCGTAGAGCAAAGGCACACGGGTGGTGTCCGGCTCTTTGGCTGCAATGCCAAAGCTGCGGCACACCATGTAGCTGACACAATCGGCATCAAAGCCGCATTCGTTCCGGGAATAGTAGGCATATCTTCCATGGTCATGGATGGTGGCATGGACGATCTCCCGAGCCAAGGCATAAAACGTGCCCTGGTCGCTCAGCTCGCTGGACACCTGGATTTTCTGGTCCCCAGGGTCGTAAAAGGCGTCTCCGTGCAAGGTCGTGCTGGTGACGATCTTCACCGGAGAAAGGTCCAGCAGCTTGCGGATCGCCGTGGTCAGTTCCGGCGAATCCTCCCGCAGGGCCATCTGAGGCTGAGGTCCCTTTCCGCTGGTCTGGGAAACATCGAAGGCAGTACCGATCTTATAGCCGTACCGCTTCTTTCCCTCCTTCATATAGGAATCAGACACCCGGATTTTCATGCCAACCTCATTCCGCTTCACATTGCGGCCCAGAGCGTTCCAGCCCTTGACGCTGTTGATGACGCTCACATCCTTGTTCTGATGGATTGCCAGCAGAATGTTGGATGCACTGTACCGGGGATTGTCCGCCTGGACATCCAGATACTTCTGGTAGATTTCGGGATTGCCGGTTGCCTCCAGAATGGCCCGATCCGACCAGTCGTTGACCTCATTCCGCTCTGCCGTTTTCTGTTCCTTCCAGTTCATATCCTTCTGGTTCTTTTCCTGCAGCAGGGATTCCAAATCCATAATTGCGTTCCTCCTTATCTGGTCAGAGTTTTCTCTGCCATCTTTTTCAATTCCTTTCCCGGAGAGACCTTCTCGAACTCCCCGCGGTCTGCCGCTGCTTTCAATGCAGACAGCCGGTTTCTGACCGACGGACGCTTCTCAGTCATAATCTCCTCGGTAGGCCCTCTCGCACCAGTCCCGCGCGTCCGCGAGCTGTTCCCGAATGGATCGCGGGACGTCTCTTTTTTTTCGGCCTGTTCTCCGTGAACCGGAGCCGGGTAGCCCATGCGCTCCAGAATGCGGTTGATCTGACGGGCATCCTTTGCCTTCGCCATGATTTCAACGGTGCCGGTTTTCTCTACCTTGTTGACGATGGGGTAATACAAAACGCCGTACTTCTTGGCCTGTTTCTGGAAGCCCTTCAGATCGCGCTTTTTCACGGATACGATGGCCAGCTCTTCGCCGTCGTGGATCAGGCGCTTCAGCTTGGTTTTTCCGGCCAGCTTCTGATTATCGTTCATCAGGGCGATCAGCAGTGCCGCGAGGTTCTTCGCGCCCAGGCCCGCCAGCTTCACTGCGCTCTCGGTGATCTGGATTCCCTCCCGTACCATCAGATCGGCGGTTTCTCCATTTGCACTCATTTCTGGATTCCTCCTTTCTCAGCATCCGCTGTTTTGTGCGCTGCACCAGGGCAACCTG
>JAHHSA010000076.1 GCA_020025475.1 Oscillibacter sp. | reverse complement strand
GTCCACATGAAGAATCATGGTATCCGATTCATCCCTCTGGAGGAGCTCAGAAATGGAAAAACGGCGTGACCGAAGTCACGCCGCATTCCGAGAACACACAGTTCCCATGATTCTTTTGAATGATACTGTTTTACGGCCACCGCCCATTGACGCGGCGTTTTTGCGCTCTGAAACGAATTACTTTTCAGCGGGAGTCTCTGCTGGAGTCTCAGGAGTGGAATTCCCCTCCTCCGCAGTGCTTTCGGGGATGGTTTCTCCCTCTGCGGGAGTCGCACCATCACCGGACTCGGGTGCCTCAGGAGCGGCTGGACGCAGGGATTCCAGGGTTACAGCCTGTGCTTCGGGGCTGAGTGTAATTTTGGCATCATCCACCCAGCCGGAGAGCAGCTGGAAGAAATAATGATCCTCGGCGGCATTTTTGTTTTGGTCAAAATCCTTGTCCTCCAGGGGCAGGCGGAGAATGATGTGCCAACCATAGTCAGTGCGGACGGGATCGGAGATTTCGTTCACTTCCAGAGCCTTGGTCCCCTCATAGAAGGGCTCCACCATGTCACCCTCGGTGAACACGTAGCCATCTGGATTTTGCTGCATGCCTGGGTCTTCATTGTATGTTTCAATCAGCTGGTCAAAGTCTTCCCCGTTTTTGGCCTTTTGGCTGATCTCCTTGGCCAGAGCTTCCTTTTCGGGGGTGCCTTCCTCGTCCATCACCAGGACGTGCTTGCAGTGATAGAAGTTCTCATTGAACAGGTTGCGGATGGCGTCGGCATCTTTTTCAAAATAGTGGGCACGGAGCTGGGGAATCATGACGTCCAGAGAGCCGAGACGACGATACTGCTCACGGGTCAGATGCATCTGGCCCAACAGCTCATCCAGCAGCTCGGGGCCGCCCATCTGCTGCTCCTGGGTCTTCATCATCTCATCCAACTGATCTTTGTTCAGGGTGAGGCCCAGCTTCTTCATCTGACCCTCTGCCGCAGCAAGCAGCTTGCACTGATACTGGGCAGCATCTGCCACCTGGCGGTCCAGCTCTTCAGCATCCGGCCAAAGCATCTCAGGAGTGATCCCGTACATTGCAAACTGCATATCCAGCATGTTCTTGGCGTACAGGTATATGCCCTGGTAGTCCTCAAGGGTGAAGGACACGTCATTTACAGTGACAGCACCGGAAGGGGCCTGTCCGCCGCAGCCGCTGAGCAGCAGCATGGCACTCAGGCACAGGGCTGCCAGTTTTTTCTGATGTTTCATCATGTTTTCTCCTTGTTTTTGATGTTCCGGGCCACAGCAGCGGCCTAAGTGCTCAGTATACCAGATTTCTTTCTCATTCACAAGCAGGACGATGATTCTCCATGCAGAATCTTATTCGGCACTCATGGCAGATTCCGACAGACAACGCAGCCCGAGGAAATGCAGAAACTCCATATGGAACAGATGAAACGCTGAAACGATATCGGAACGTTTTATAGGATATCTGTTGCATACAGTTTCACTAGTGTTTCCGAATGAATCAAATAACTGGAAAATGCAACAGGGACATTTCGTTTCTGCACCATTTTAGCCAAAAAAGGGACTGGGAAAAATAACAGAAGATGCACCTACATTTTTGTCCTAATCAGACAAAAAACGTCCTTTTTCCCCTTCTGTTCGAAAAGTATTTTTGATTTGGCATCATTTTTGCTATATTATACGCACCAAAGCGGAAAACGTCCGGAAAGGCAGAAGGTACAAACTGACTGTCTGATCCGCGAATATCGGACACCACATATCATTGAAGGAGAAGTAAGATGAAAAGCATGAAACGAATTCTCACCGCAGTTCTTGCTGGCGCTATGGCACTGTCCCTGGCTGCCTGCGGCAACAACGCCCAGGAGCAGGGCGGCGACACTCCCGCAAAGGCTGATGGGGAGTTCCCCAGCAAGGTCATCCAGGTGATTGTCCCCTTTGGCGCAGGCGGCGGCGCAGACATCTCTGTGCGCACTCTGGCCAAGTATGCCGAAGAGGCTCTGGGGCAGAAGATCGTCATCCAGAACGTCACCGGCGGTTCCGGCACTGTGGGTCTGACCAAGATGGTCGGCGCAAAGCCCGACGGCTACACGCTGGGCTACTTTGCCTGCACCAACTCCAACGACAACCTGCTGTTTGAGGGCATTGAGTACGGCGTGGATTCTTTTGTCCCCGTTGTGGAGTACTCTGCTGACCCCCACATCATCGTTGCCAGCAAGAAGTCTGGCATCACCGATATGGAGAGCCTGCTGGCTGCTGCCAAGAAAGCCCCCGAGAGTGTGTCTCTGGCACTGGGCGGCGCATGGACCAGCCACGACTTCCTGAGAATCTCTCTGGAGCAGCAGGAGGAGATCAAGTTCAAGCGCATGGTCTATCAGGGCGGCGCTGAGGCAATCACCGCAGTGGCCAGCGGCGACGTGGACCTGGCAGTTCCCTTTGTTTCTGAGGCAATTCCCCAGATCGAAGCTGGCAACGTGGTGCCCATCGCCATCACCAGCGGCGAGCGCTTCGATGTTGTGAGCGACATCCCCACCATCAAGGAGCAGGGCATTGATTACGAGCACACCATGTGGAGAGGTCTGGCAGCACCCGCCGGCACTCCTCAGGAAATCGTGGACAAGCTGGCTGCTGCTTTCGAGACTGCGTGGAACAATGAGCAGTATCAGGAAGAGGCCAAGGCTGCCGGTACTATGACGGAATTCCGTAAGGGCGAGGACTTCAAGAACTTCTATCTGGAGAACCACGAGTCCTACAAGGCCATGATTGAGGCTGGCCTGGAATAATCTGATTGACAGCGGACAACTATTGCGGCGCACGGAGTCCTGTGCGCCGCAATTCCTGCTTCCGCATGTCCTGTGCAGTAAGGAGAAAACATATGTGCAAAAAGAAATCCCTGAATGACATTTTAATTTGTATCGGCATCTTTGCCTTTCTGGGTGTTTTCGTTGCCCAGCTGGGCGACATTTCTGCCGAGGCCAAGGGCTACCCCATGTTTCTGATCATTTGCAGTGCTCTGCTGACCGGTGCTCTGCTGATCAAATCCGTCCGCAGCTACCGCTGTGAGCAGGCCGGGGAAGCCGACCCCATGTTCAAGCAGATGATGCTGCTGGTCATTACCTATACTCTGCTGTTTGCGGCCTACATCTTTCTGCTGGATAAGATCGGCTACATTATTTCCACACTCCTGTTTGTGGTCATCTCTCTGCTGATGCTCCAGGTCCGCAAGCTCCCTGTGTTGGTTCTGCTTCCCCTGGGATTGACATTCTCCATGTATTTCCTGTTCACCAAATTCCTGATGGTTACGCTCCCCTCTGGCAGCTGGCTGTCTTTTCTGATGTAAAGGAGGGTAGATCGTATGTTCGAAAATATTCTGCTGGGTCTGACCACTGTTTTTCAGCCCTTTAATCTGCTGATTTGTGCCGCCGGACTGTTTATCGGTGTTCTCTTCGGCGCGCTGCCCGGTTTTTCTGCTACCATGGGCGTGGCAGTGTTTATCCCCTTCTCCTATGTGATGGAGCCTGAGGCAGCTATGCTGCTGCTGGCCGGTATCTACTGCGGCGGTGTTTACGGCGGTTCTATTCCTGCTGTTCTGATCGGCATTCCCGGTACTCCTGCCTCCGTTCCAACGGCCATGGAGGGTCAGGCCCTCACCCGTGCCGGCCGGTCCGGAGAGGCCCTGGCCACTGTCACCTTCTCTTCCACAATCGGCGGTATTGTCAGCGCATTTGCTCTGCTGATTGGCGCTCCCCTGCTGGCCCTGATTGCCATGAAGGTCGGTGCTCCTGAACAGATGATGATTGCAATTTTCGGCCTCAGCGTGGTGTGCACCCTCTCTTTTGACAACCTGCTCAAGGGTCTGTTGGTAGGCTTCATCAGCCTCCTGATCGCCACGGTCGGCCAGGACCCCATTATGGGATTCCCCCGCTTTACCGCAGGCTTCTACCAGCTCACCGGTGGTGTGGATGTGGTTCCCATTCTGATTGGTCTGTTCTCCTTCCCTCAGGTGCTGCAGATGCTGGAAGAGCATCTTGCGGAAAAGGACGGCGACAAAGAAGTCAGCCGTGTCAGCAAGATGGTGCTGAACCTGCGTGAGATGGGCAAGAACACTGTCAACTTCATTCGTTCCTCCATTATTGGTGTGGCCATCGGCATTATCCCTGCTGCGGGCCCCGATATTGCATCTTTCTTCGCATACAACGAGGCACGCAAGTCTGCCAAGGACCCCAAGAAGTTTGGAAACGGTGCCCTGGAGGGTATTGTGGCCTCTGAGACGGCCAACAACGCCGTTACCGGTGGTTCTCTGATTCCCCTGCTGACGCTGGGTATCCCCGGCAGCGCGCCCGCCGCACTGTTCCTGGGTGCTATGATTATCCACGGCCTGCGCCCCGGTCCTCTGCTGTTCACTCAGAATGCCGGTGAGGTCTACACTCTGCTGGTTGGCTTTATCGTCATTAACGTGATGATGTTCTTTGTGGGCTGGTTCTATTGCCGCGTCTCCGGCAAGATTCTGCTGATTCCCAAGCCCGTTCTGGCAACCACCATCGTGGTGCTCTCCACCGTGGGTGCATTCTCCATCAATCAGAATATGTGGGACGTGCTGATGATGTTTATTGCCGGTGTGATCGGCTACATCATGGTCAAGAACGACTTCCCCCTGTCCCCTGTGGCTCTGGCACTGCTGCTGGGCAAGGTTCTGGAGCAGGGTCTCATGCAGACCATGACCCTTTATTCCGGCAAGGCCATGCAGATCTTTACCCGGCCCTTGTTCGTCATCTTCCTGCTGCTGACGCTGACCTCTTTCCTCTATCCCTTCTTCAAGAACGCCATGGACAAGAAAAAGGCCGCCGCAAAGAAGGAGGACTAAGAGAATGTCTCGCTATACTGCTCTGTTGGCTCAGACCGTTCTGCACGGGGCGGAGCTGACGCCTATCCACAACGCAGCCGTTGTGCTCCGTGATGGGAAAATCGAACAGATTTTGCCCGCCGCGGACTTTCAGGCAGCGGACCTGGGTGTTGGTGATGTGGTGGACCTGGGCAGCCGGACGCTGATGCCCGGTATGATAGAGTGCCACAACCACGTCTGTATGGATGCCCGCTTGCCCGGTCACCTGGAAATGATGAACGGCAGCGAGTGTGAGCTGACGGTCACCGGCGTGAAGGCCCTGCGGGACGATCTTCTCTCCGGCGTTACCACTGCCCGCTGCATGGGTGACCGCTTCTATCTGGACATGAAACTCCGCAAGGAGATTCAGAAGGGCCGTCTGATCGGACCCAACCTTCTGTGTTCCGGAATTGGAATGCGGGCCATCCACGGCCACGGCTTTGTGGGCCTGCCCCACAGCGGTGTGGAAGAATTCCGCCGCACCGCCCGTGAAAATATGCTTCAGGGCGCAGATTTTCTGAAAATTTTTGCAACACCTGGCATGCCCCCCATTGACGGCGGCTTTGTGCCTCACTTCCTCTCCCGGGCGGAGATCCGCACGGTTGTGGAGGAAGCAGCCAGCAAAAACCTCACTGTCGCCGCACACTGTGTGGGCGGTCAGGGTCTTGTGGACTGTGTGGAAGAGGGTGTTGAGGTCATTGACCATGCCTACTGCATCACCGAGGAAGGTCTGGAGCTGGTGGCCAAATATGACCGCTGGCTGGATCTGACTTCCGGTATTCTGCTGGATCCCAGTCGTGAGGAGTTCCTCTCCCCTGCCGGTGCCGAGCACTGCCGCAGAACCCGTGAGGCAACATTTGCCTGCATGGAAAAGGTGATGAAGAGCGGTGTGAAATTTGCGCTTGGTACCGACGCCTACCACAGCCTGCTCTACCGTGAGGTGGACTATGCCGTGCAGTGCGGTGCAAGCCGTCTCAACGCTGTCAAGGGCGTCACTGTAAACGCGGCAAAGATGTGCCGCATCGATCATAAGACCGGCAGTCTTCAGGCCGGTCTGGATGCTGATATCATTGCCGTGGATGGCAATCCGCTGGAGGATGTGCTGTCTCTGAGCCGTGTGCCCTTCGTGATGAAGGGCGGCGTGATCTACAAAAATGAACAGCCCTGAATGAAAAGCGGCCCGGGATGGCAAGGTGGCCGTAAAACAGTAAAATTCAAAATATCATGAGAACTGCGTG
>JAHHSA010000075.1 GCA_020025475.1 Oscillibacter sp. | reverse complement strand
ACCTGTGACCCCCTGCACGTCAAGCAGGTGCTCTAGCCAGCTGAGCTAATCGTCCATAGGTCATGCGCGGAACAATTGTTAGAATACACGATATACCGCTGTTTGTCAACCCTTTTGTTGAAATTTTTTATCTTTTTGCTATACTGACTCTATCAGGCCGGAAAGGCTCATTGTATAGGAGGAACGATCCATGCAGAAGGTAGCATTAGTCACCGGGGCTTCCCGGGGAATCGGACACGCCATCGCCGCAGAACTCAGCAGTGAGGGCTGGGCGGTATGTATCAACTATTTTACCCATACTCAGGAGGCTGAGACACTGGCAGAACAGCTGTGCCAGAAGGGACACGCAGCCATTGCCGTTCAGGCGGACGTGTCAGACAGGGCGCAGGTGAGCCGGATGGTGCGTCTGTGTGAACAGCAGCTGGGTCCTGTAGAACTGCTGGTGAACAATGCGGGTATCTCTACCGCTGGCCTCTTTCAGGATGTGGACGATGCGGGCTGGGATCGGATGCTGGCGGTCAACCTGACTGGCGCGCGGAACGCCTGCATGGAGGTCCTGCCCCACATGATCTCCGAAAAGCGGGGCTGCATCGTGAATATCTCCTCCATCTGGGGCTTGCGGGGTGCCAGCTGTGAGGTTGCCTATGCCTGCACCAAGGCAGCAATTGTGGGCCTGACCCGCTCTCTGGCGCTGGAACTGGCCCCCTCAGGCATTCGGGTCAACTGCGTCGCCCCCGGATGCATTGATACAGATATGGTGAAGATGCTAGGCGATGAGACCCGCTCTATGCTGATTGAGCAGACACCCATGGGACGTCTGGGCACACCGGAGGATATCGCCCACGCGGTCAGCTACTTTGCCTCGGAGAAAGCCAGCTTCGTGACAGGGCAGGTGCTGGCGGCTGATGGAGGATTCATCGTATAAATCCAGGTACGGGAGGATGATTTTCGATTTCAAGGGGAACTTGGAACTCAGCTTGTGGAAAAGACTTTTTCGACAAGCTGAGACCGCCTCACAGATGTGAGAGGATCATGTTATTTGCAAAATGAGATACAATACATTATATAAATATAAAAATGTGACCGTACCACTTGGTACGATCACATTTTGGTGGGGGAAGGTGGATTCGAACCACCGAAGCCGAAGGCAACAGATTTACAGTCTGCCCCATTTGACCGCTCTGGAATTCCCCCATATGAAATTTGTGGAGCTGGTGGACGGATTCGAACCCCCGACCTGCTGATTACAAATCAGCTGCTCTACCAGCTGAGCTACACCAGCAGCTCCGGTTGCTCGCCTTAGCGGTTGTAGCAACAGTGATTATAATAGCAGTCGCATGCCTATTTGTCAACACCTAAATCCAAATTTTTTAAATTATTTTTTCCAATTAGTTTTTTGCTGTTTTCGTACACAGTATCCTGTGAAAACGGTAACAACCCTTGTGGTTTCTGCGCAGACCTCGTATAATCAAGAATAGAGTCTCTGAATGAGAGAAAAATGTTTGTTGATATGGACACAGGAGGTTCATTATGTTCTACAACACTCTGCACAAGCCGAGCCTGCGCATCCTTGCGGCTCTGATCGGCGAGTTGATTGCGGCGTCGGCCCTGAATTTCTTTATTGTGCCACTTGGCCTGTACACCGGCGGTCTGCTGGGCTTGTGCCAAGTGCTGCGCACCGTGCTGCAAACCTATGTTGGACTGGACTTCGGGCCTTATGATGTGGCAGGCATCCTCTATTTTCTTGCTAATATCCCCATTTTGCTGGGCGCTTATAAAAACTTGGGGCGGACCTTTGTGATCAAGACCATGATCTGCACCATGGCATATTCCCTATTCTATAGTATTCTGCCCACACCTGCGGCTCCCATTGTGGAGGATCCACTAACAGCCTGCCTGCTGGCGGGCATCCTGACCGGTGTTGGCAACGGTATCGTGCTGACGGCCGGTGCCAGCGGCGGCGGACTGGACGTGGTGGGCCTGTGCCTCTCCAAGAAAGGGTACAATATCACAGTGGGCAAGTTCTCCATCAGCTTCAATGCCGTCCTCTACACCCTCTGCCTGATCCTCTTCAGTCCTGAGGTGGCGGTCTACTCCGTGATCTATAACTTCTTTACCGCCATGGTTTTGGACCGGATGCACCAGCAGAATATCAACATTCAGGCATTTATCTTCACCCACCAGAACGACGATGAAGTGGCCCACTACGTGATGGAGAAGATGGGCCGGGGCGTCACCTATTGGAAGGGAGTGGGTGCCTACACCGGCAGCGATGTCCGGGTGTTGTGCATTTGCCTCTCCAAGTTTGAGATTGAAGAACTGCTGCGCGTTGTCCACACCATTGATCCACAGGCCTTCGTGACTGTGCAGGAGCATGTAAGAGTCATTGGAAACTTTCCCAGAAAACTGGAGTGATAAGGGAGGAGATCTCATGGAGCGACCGATTGCGGTTCTGGCTGGAACGCCGGTGGACACCCGCATGGGTGTGGATTATCTGGAACAACGGGGCATAAAGACCCTGCCCTTCCCACTGTCCCGGGACCCCCGGGAGCAGACAAGCTTTCAGATTTCTCAGCCGGAGGAGAAGCAGAAGCGGACGCTGAAAATTCTGCGTCAGGCCCAGGAGCAGGGCTGTGAGAGGGCATTCGTCTACTGTAATTCGCTGTCTGCGGCTGTGGACTTTCCCGCATTGGCGGAAGAGACCGGGATGCGGATTGTGACGCCCATGGATGTCTACAGCCGCCTGGCGGGCCGCTACGAGCGGCTGGGTGTCATAGCGGCCAATGCGCAGGGCCTGTCCGGGATTGAGAGGGTGATGCTGGGCGCCAACCCGCAGCTTGACCTGCTGGGGGTGTCAACGCTGCCGGTGGTGCTGGATATCGAGCAGGGGCTGGACCCGGGAGAAATTGTTGCCAACCGCCATCTTGCGGCTCTGACCAACTGGTTCCGCAGCTGTGGCATGGAGGCCATGCTGCTGGGCTGCACCCACTTCCCCTACATCAAGAAGGCGGTGGAAAACGTCACCGAACTCTCCATCATCGAACCGGCGGAAGAGATGCTCCGCATTCTGCTGGCGTGAACCAATACACCAAGATCCTAGGTTATCTACAAACTGTGTGTCAGCCTTTTTATCGTCAGTAGCGGGGAATGGATGCAAGGTGCTCAGACGAGTTTCATGTAAAATCTTACCCCATTTCCAGCTTGTTTAAAGGTTGAAATGGGCAAGCTGAGATCCCTCACGAATTTCGTGAGGGATCTTTTTCCGGTGCAACCGAGAGAAACGCCTCAGCGGCCCTCTCGGAAGGCCCTGCGGGTGCTTCTGCGCTTGCGGACCTTTTCCCGGCGGATATTCAAAAAGGCACTGCAGCGGTCGAAAAGCTGCTCCAGAGACATCTGAATGGGGACTACCAGCAGTGCCAGCACAATGAGCACCAGGGTGCCGACGAAGCTAAGGGAGGACAGGGAGAACAGATCCCCCAGGAACAAAATGGCACCCAGGACACCGCAGGCCATGGTGATGATGAGGGCACACCGTTTCCAGTCCAGGGGCCGGGCGGCGTAGTAAATCACCATCAAACCGTTGATGGCCATCAGAGTTACGCAGATGGAGGAGAGCTCTGTCAACGGCATATCCAGGGCAAAGACGAACAGCTCTGCAAACAGGATCACAAAAATGGCGGTAAGACCGCCGGGGAAGGCACGGCGAAAGACGTTGTGAAGGAATTTGCCGTGGACTAGGTCGTGGTTTGGCTCCAGGGCCAGGAAGAACGAGGGAATGCCAATGGTCAGCCCGGAGATCAGCGTCAGCTGAATGGGGATGAAGGGGTAGGGGAAAGAGGCAAATAGGGTGATGATGGCCAGGAAGAAGGAGAGAATATTCTTCACCAGATACAGCGCAGAGGCCCGTTGAATGTTGTTGATGACACGCCGGCCTTCCGCCACCACTTTGGGCATGGCGGCAAAGTCGCTGTCCAGCAGCACCAGCTGCGCCACCTGGCAGGCAGCGTCGGCACCGGAGGCCATGGCGATACCACAGTCTGCATCTTTCAGCGCCAGCACGTCGTTGACACCGTCGCCGGTCATGGCCACCGTGTGGCCTGCGGCTTGCAGAGCCCGGACAATCTTTCGCTTCTGGTTGGGGACCACACGGCCAAAGACGGTGTAGTGCTGGATGGCACGGGCAATGTCCTGGTCGGTTTTCAGCTCCTTGGCATCAATCCAGTCTCCGGCACCGTCAATGCCGGCCTGAGCCGCCACGGCAGACACCGTCACCGGGTCGTCGCCGGAGATCACCTTTACGGCAACGCCCTGTTCGTGGAAGAAGTCAAAGACCTTAGGAGCACCAGGGCGGATGGGGTTTTCCAGGACCAGCAGGGCCATGGGCAGCACCAGGCCGTGGAGACATCCCTCTTTGGCTCCGTCACACTGGGCCAGCAGCATCACCCGGCAGCCTTTTTCCGCAAAGTAGCGGATGCGGGCACGCAGGGCTTCTACATCTGGTCCAAGAATGTTCTCGGGCGCACCGATCACATAGGTGCCATGACCGTCAAACGTGACGGCACTCCACTTGATGGCGGAAGTAAAAGGAACGGTACTCAGAGCCGTCCAGCCGGGGTCGTAAGGGAAGCGCTCGGCCAGGGCCCGGGCGGTATCGTTGTCCGGCTCCATGGCCTTGTAGAAGGCGCTGATGACGTCACCAATGTCCTGCTCGGTCCATGCGTCCGCGTCCAGGGGCACGATGTCCCGGACCTCCATCTGAGGAGAGGTGACGGTGCCGGTTTTGTCTACGCACAGCACGTCTACCCGGGCCAGGGTTTCGATGGCGTTCATCTCATGGATGAGGGTTCGGTTTCGGGCCAGCCGGATAACGGAGACAGCCAGGGCCACAGAGGTCAGCAGGAATAAGCCCTCCGGAATCATGCCGATGAGAGCTGCCACAGTGGAGACTACGGAGCGACGCAGCCCCAGACCCTGGGTGACGAACTGGGTGTAGAACAGGGCGCCGCCAAGGGGAATCAGCACCACACCGATGAATTTGATCAGGCGGTCCAGGGAGCGCATCATCTCGCTCTTGCCGGGACCGGCGTCCTTCTTTGCTGCCAGGGTCAGCTTGGCGGCGTAGGAATCGGCACCCACGGCGTCCATTCTGGCCCGGCATTTGCCGGAGATTATAAAGCTGCCCGAGAGAAGGGTGTCACCGGGGGCCTTGGAGATGGCGTCCGCCTCACCGGTGATCAGGGCTTCGTTGACCTGGACGCTGCCGGACAGGACCGGGCCGTCAGCGGGGATCTGACACCCGGCGGTGAGCTCGACAATGTCCTCCCGCACCAGCTGGTCCACTGGAAGCTCCCGGATTTGACCGTCCCTGACAGTGCGCACACGAGAGGCAGAGAGCAAAGACAGCTGCTCGATCGTCCGCTTGGAACGAATTTGCTGCACGATGCCGATCACGGAGTTGGCGGCAACGACGATGAGGAAGGTCATGTCCTTGAAGTCACCTACAAATAGCAAACAGGTGGCAAGCACAATGAAAATCAAGTTGAAGTAAGTAAAGAGGTTCTCCCGGATGATTTGCTTGTCGGACTTTGTGGGAGAATCCACAGGACGGTTGTCCCATCCACCCTCCGCCAGGGCTTTGGCCTGCTCCGCGGTGAGGCCGGTATCCGGGGATGGCTCAATCAGCGGCATGGGCTGCCGGGCGGGCGACTCAGTTTGTTCCTGTCGTTTCGTATGTCTCACGGAAAGGCCCCTTTCGACAAAAGATGAAAATATTATACCCCTGCCTATGTGGTTTGTCCATGCGACAAATGGCAACAGCCATCACAAAAGACAATTGCAATGGGCGTGACGAGAGCAGGAAGTCTACGGTACGGCCAAAGAGACTTTGCTTTAGGCATAAAAACATCTCATCCGGATGGATGAGATGCGATCCAAATCTTACTTCCGGCTGACGACCGTGTAGCATTTTGCACGGGACAAGCCTTCATGAATGGTGAATTCAGTTTGCCTGGAGGATTCTGGAATTTGACAGAAATCCATAAAAAAAATCCTCAGTCACACGACTGAGGAATTTTATGGAGCGGGCGACGAGGCTCGAACTCGCTACCTCCACCTTGGCAAGGTGG
>JAHHSA010000074.1 GCA_020025475.1 Oscillibacter sp. | reverse complement strand
CTGAAAAGCAGGACGGTATCACCACACAGAAGATCGTCATTCATTATAACTGCATTGGTCCTTTTGTGGTGCCGGATCGTAAGGACATCCCGGAGCTGGACATCCTCATGGAAACAAGAAAGGGAGTAGCCGTCAGCTACTCCCCAGCAGAAATTGCAAGTTGAATTTTGAGAATAAAAAAGCAGAGTGTCCATTACAAGATTTTCTCAAATCCTATAAGGACACTCTGCATGGTCGGAGTGCAGAGACTCGAACTCTGGACCTCCTGCTCCCAAAGCAGGCGCGCTACCAACTGCGCAACACCCCGATATTCATTTTTGCGGCGGTTGGCACATGTTCTCAAAGCACCTGAGCTGCCGGAAGGATTGCATGGCCATCCAGCCGGAATGCTTCTGCCTGTTCTATTTTACTGATTTTCCGGGAAAAGTCAAGTCTGAACTTGTCGCCGGTTTCAATCTCCAGCAGATTTGCCCCGGACCCATAGAAGAAAGGACCACACTTCGGGGGAAAGAACCCGGCTTCCCCCGCCCTGTCCCCGGCAGGGACTCCGGGACTGAATTTGCCCGCCGCAGTCAAATGGCGCAATGGGCACGGCGGATCATCCAGCGATCCGCCGTGCACTTGCAGGAGGGGTCCTGTTTATTCCGCTTCCACAGGAATAAACCCGAACCGGGATACATCAAAGAGGCCTTCATCTGTGAGCTTGAGTTCAGGAATCACGGCCAGAGACATGAAGCACAGGGTCATGACCGGCTCCACATCGCCGTGGATGCCCAGCTCCTGATAGGCTTTCTCGTGAATGGCAGTGAGCCGCTGATCCACCCATTCCCCGGTCTGATCACTCATCAGACCCGCAATCGGCATGGGCATACGCTCCAGAACCTTACCGTCCTTTACCAGCACGATGCCGCCCTCCTGGGCCACCAGCGCATTGACGGCGCACTCCATCTCGTCATCGCTGACGCCTGCCACAATGATATTATGGGAGTCGTGTGCAACCGAGAGCGCCACGGCTCCTGCACGGATGCCATAGCCCTTCAGGAAGCCGCAGGCCACATTGCCCGTGCCCTGGTGACGCTCCACAACAGCAACCTTCACCAGATCCACATCCGGGTCCCGGACAAACTCCCCGTGTTCATCCAGCTGAATCTGGGTGACAACCTTCTCAGTCACTACGCCGCCGGGAAGAATGCCAATGGCGTGAACCTTGTTGCTCTTAAGGTGCATTCTGAACTTCTCCTTGGAGAAGTCCTTGACAATCACGGAGCCTTTGACCGAATCAATGGGGTATTTTTTGACCTCCGGCAGATAGCGGCCCTTTTCCGCTGTCAGCGCACCGGCAATCCAGACGCGATCCACGTTAAAGTCCTTCAAATCATCCAGCAGAACGATATCTGCCCGATAGCCGGGAGCAAGAGCGCCCCGGTCATAGAGCCGGAAACACTCAGCGGCGTTCAGCGTGGCCATGCGGATGGCGGTCACCGGGTCCAGCCCTTCTTCCACGCAGATCCGCAGATGATTGTCCAGATGCCCCTCGTTGAGAATGGTCTTGGGTTGACGGTCATCCGAGCAGAGCAGGCACCGGCGGCTGTTTTCCGGCGTGATGCCTTTGAGCAGAGGCCGCAGGTTATGGCACGCCGAGCCCTGGCGGAGCAAGATGTACATGCCCCGTTCCAAACGATCGTTCATTTCCTCCACGGTAGAACACTCGTGGTCTGCAAGAATCCGGGCAGAGGCATAGGCGTTGAGCGCCTTTCCCGCAATCCCGGGGCCGTGGCCGTCAATGATCTTGCCGGCCCTCTTGGCGCACATCAGTTTATCAAGGACCATATCGTCGGCAGCGATGACACCCGGGAAATTCATAAATTCTCCCAGCCCAAGGACGTTCTCCCGTTGCAGGGGTTCTTCCATTTCCGGGGCATTGATCACGGCTCCGGAATGTTCAAAGGGCGTAGCCGGCACGCAGGAGGGCAGCACATATTGAATATCCAGCGCCGTATTTTTCGCCGCCTCCATCATGTAATCCAGGCCCTTGATGCCGCAGACATTCACGATTTCGTGTGGATCGGCGATGATGGTTGTGGCTCCATGGGGTACCAGCATTCTGCCTTCCTCTTCCGGACTGACATAGGAAGATTCAATGTGAATATGGCTGTCAATGAAGCCCGGAACCGCATAGCGGCCCTGGGCATCCACCACGGTCTTTCCCTCATAATCGCCAATACCGGCAATCTCCGTCCCGGAAATTGCCAGATTCCCCTCCTGAATTTTCCCGGAAAAGACATTTACAATTTTGCAGTTTTTGATGACCACATCAGCGGGAATCCGTCCTGCTGCGGTGTCAATCAGCTTTTTCAGGTCGTCCCTGTTCATATTGATCCCTCGTTTCCATCAAAAGTTTTTTGCTGTGCCGGTCTGTCGCCCAGGCTTGCACATTCTTTTCCTCTCAATTATAAGGTTCTTGCGGGGATGCGTCAATCCATCCGGAGAACAATTGTCACGGCGCAGCGGTCATATGGAGCGGATGGCCTCATCCCAAGACCGGCAGGCAGAAGCGCCTCCTCTGCAAATGTGGCAGAGGAGGCGCTTTTCGTTGGGTGCTGGGGCCGACTGGCGGCGTTAGTGGGTCAGGAAGAAGGTCAGTGCAAACAGAATCCCGATGATCCAGGTTGCCGGCTTTACTTCTCTGGCCTTGCCGGTGCAGACGGCGATGATCGTATAGGAAATCAGGCCGAATGCAATACCAAAAGAGATGGAGTAGGTGAAGGGCATCATGGCCACCGTCATAAAGGCAGGCACAGCCACATCGGGAGTGGTCCAGTCAATATCCTTCACGCAGGCCATCATCAAAACACCCACATAAATGAGCGCAGCCGCAGTGGCGCAGCCGGGAATGAGCTGGGCAACAGGGCTCAGGAACATGGCAATGAAGAAGAAAAACGCGGTGGACATGGCGGTCAGGCCGGTGCGGCCGCCCTCGCCAACGCCTGCGGAGCTTTCCACAAAGGTGGTCACGGTGGAAGTGCCGCAGATTGCGCCAAAGGTGGTGGCGCAGGCATCGGCCAGCATGGCCTGATCAATGTGGGGGATCTCGCCCTCGGCTGTCAGCAGGTTGCCTCTGGCGCAGGCACCGTACAGGGTGCCCAGGGTATCAAACATATCCACCATGCAAAACGCCAGGGACGTGGTAATGAACATCACCACAAAGCCGCCCATGCCGTGCGCTTCAATAAAGGGTGTAAAATGAAAGCCCTCTGTGAAAACCTTGCCAAAGGACAGGGTGAAAAACTCCTGGAAAGCCACCAGCGGGTTGAAAGAGAGGTTGGCGGCGAAGCCGTCATAGAAGCCCGGAATCGTGAGCCCCAGAATGTAGTAGGCAGCTGTGCCGCCCAGAATGCCGTAAAGGACAGAACCCTTTACATTCCTGCGGCTCATGGCAGCAATGGCCAGAACAGCGAAGAAAGTGACCAGCATGGGCATGATGGCGGCCCAGGTTGCGGTGCCGGAATACAGGTTGAAGGAGGCCAGGCTCACCAGCGTTGCGCCGTTATCCACAACCAGACCGGAGTTTTGCAGACCCAGGAAGGCAATGAACAGACCGATACCGGCCGGGATTGCCATACGGACAGCAGGGGGGATTGCATTAAAAATTTTTCTGCGCAGGCCGGTGACGGTCAGAAGGATGAAGATGAGGCCATCAATCAGAACCAGAACCAGCGCGTTGGCGTAGGTCAGACCCATGCCGAAGCATACCGTGAACACAAAAAATGCGTTCAGACCCATGCCGGAAGCCTGCGCCAAGGGCAAATTGGACAAAAGGCCAATCAGCACTGTGCCAAAAATGGCGGAAATCGCAGTTGCGATATAGACCGCGTTGTAGGTGACCTGCCCTTCCAGATTGGCAAACATACCGGCATTGACCATCAGGATGTAAGCCATTGCCATGAATGTGGTGAGACCAGCCATGATCTCTGTGCGGACTGTTGTCCCGTGTTCTCTCAGATGAAAGAATTTCTCCATGATACGTACCCCTTTTCTCTACAGATTCACAGGGAATCCATGAAACAGAAGCTCCCTGCTGATACCAGTATACGACAATTCGGCTCCACAGGCAAGGCAAAACCATGGAGGAAAGGGGAAGGTTCAAAAAACTCCCGGGCTTCACCGCCGGAATTTCTGAAAAATAAACGTCTGCGGGGCGGCTCAGACCTGATAGCACCCGCCGCCGATGAACTCCCGCATCAGGGAGGTCTTGGGCACGTCATCTGCCGGCAGGGGCAGGAAGTAGTCCAGGAATTTCAGCAGGCGTTTGGCCTCCGTGTACTCCGGACTGTCCTTGGGCACACCGAACAGCAGCGGCTCCACATAGGTCTTGAGCAGGGCAATTTCATAGACCAGGGCGGAGTTGAAGATCACATCGGCGCTGTCCTGGTGGGGGAAGATGTTGCTCTCCTCGCCGCTGCGGACGGAGGGCCACATCCGCAGCGTGGCCTGGGCGCTGGTGCCACGGGTGCGGGCGTCCCGCTGGATGCGCCGCAGCAGGCGGGCGTCGGTGGTGGGGATGTAATTGTGGTCGTCGATGTTCAACGAGGTGAGGCAGCTGATGTAGATGCGGTACTTGCTCTCCCGGGGCAGGGCGTAGCTCAGCTCGTCATTGAGGCAGTGGATGCCCTCAATCACCAGAATGTCCTGGGGGCCCATGGTGAGGAAGTCGCCGCAGTACTCCCGGATGCCCTTTTTGAAGTTGAAGTGGGGAATCTCCACGGTTTTGCCCGCCAGCAGGTCCGTCATGTCCTGGTTGAACTTCTCCACATCCATGGCCCCCAGGCACTCAAAGTCATACTGCCCGTTGGCGTCCAGGGGGGTGTCCTCCCGGTTTTTGAAGTAGTTGTCGGTGGCGATGGGGTGGGGCCGCAGGCCGCAGGCAATCAGCTGGGTGGACAGGCGGTGGGAGAAGGTGGTCTTGCCGGAGGAGGAGGGACCGGCAATCATCACGAAGCGGATGTCCTTCCGGGAGGCGATGGTCTGGGCGATGTCGCCGATCTGCTTTTCCATCAGGGCCTCCTGGGACAAAATCATCTGGGTGGCGCCGCCCGAGGAGATGACCGCATTCATCTCGCCCACGTTGGACACGCCCAGCACCTCCGCACGGGCGGTGGCGTCACGCAGCGCCTGAAAGACCTTCATGGGCGGGACGAAGGCCCCCAGCTTGCGGGGGTCGTTCCGGTCCGGCAGGCGCAGGACAAAGCCGTCGCCGAAGAGCTGGAGGGCAAAGCAGCGCAGATACCGGGTGTTGGGCACCATGTAGCCGTAAAAGTAATCGGTGAAGCCGTCCAGCGTGTAGAGATTCACCCGGGAGCTGACCCGGAAGCCCAGCAGCTGGGCCTTGTCGTGCATGCCCATCTCCCGGAAGAGGCGCACCGCATCATCGGTGCTGACCGATTGCTTTTGCAGGGGCAGGGCGGCGTCCACCATCTCCCGCATCCGGGTCTCCACCCGGGATAGCAGCTCCTCTGTCAGCGGGACGGACCCCCTGACACGGATGAACAGGGCCCGGCTCACGGAGTGGTCCACCGTCAGACGCTGCACCTGGTCCCGGCCTGCCACATCGTAAAAGGCCTTGAGCATCAGGAAGATCACACTGCGCTGGTAGGTCTGCATGCCCGGGCGCTGGGCGGTGGTGATCATGTCCAGCTTGCAGTCCCGGTCCAGCTTTTTATGCAGCTCGCACAGCTTGCCGTCCCGGCTGACCAGCACAATATCGTTGGGGCAGCCGCTCTGGAAGTCGGCGGCAATGTCCTGGTAGGCGGTTCCGTCTGGGTAGGTGTAGGTCTTGCCGTCCACCTGAATGGTTCTCATGATACGTTCCATAGCAATGACTCCTTCTATCGTTGTCGCGCAGGGGCGCGTGGGTGCATGTGGATAGCAACAGTGTACCGGAAAATGGGATGCACAACAACCTCAATTTGTAAATTTTCATAAAAAGATTGGGCCGAATTTCGGTAATTGGGGTCATCTTTCGCAAAAAGTGTTGTAAAATTCATCACATCGGTGTATCATAAAGCCAATCGCATCCAACCACAATTCCCAACAGGAGGATTTGAGTATGAACAAGACGGCACGCATGGTAATGAAGATCATTGGCGCCAGCCTGGCCTTTGCCGCAGTCGTCTGCCTGCTGATCGGCGGCTGGCATGACCTGTCTGTGGGCTGCAGCGGCATGAAGAAGCGGGTTGCCAGCAAGTTTGGCAGCGAATTTGACGACTACGCGGACGACGAGCTGTACCTGTGAGCGTCATCAGGGCCGCAAACAACAGCCCTGCCCCACGGCAGAGCCGGTGA
>JAHHSA010000073.1 GCA_020025475.1 Oscillibacter sp. | reverse complement strand
TGGTACAGCACTTTTTTTACAGGGCTGCCTCAAAGCTGAGCGACAGACTTTTTTGTAAGGCGCGGGGCATGTGTGCGGGGGGGCGGACCCCTTCCGCGTCAGCTCCCGTTGGCTCCCTGCCGCCGAAACAGCCGGTCCGCCAGATCCGATGCTTCCGGCCACATGAGAAAGGCGGCAGGGAGACCCATGGCGTCTCCGGCACGCAGCTTCCGGGCCATGGTGTCGGCGTCGTCAAAAAGGACGAAGTGGGTCACATCCTGACGCCGGTAGGTAAAGTACCGGGCGCACAGCTCCGGTGAGAAAAAGACGGCAGGGGACTCCGCCTGCATCAGGCGGCTGAGCGCCTGGGCCGTGAGGGGCGTCCCAGTGCCGGAGGGGGCAGGGAGGGAGAAGTCCATCCGCAGCCGCTCAACATCCAGGCCAAAGCGCCCCCGGTATTGTCTGGCGCAGTCCCGGAGATACTGTTGAAAGGAGCCGCCGGAGACGGCGGTGCACACCAGCGGGATGCCCTCCGGAACCTGGGGGGCATAGCGCTCCGGCAGATAGAGGGGCCCCACAGACCCCAGCCCGGCGGCCAGGGTTCGGGCGAAGGTGGTCAGATCCCTCCGCACCGGGCCCTCAAAGTCCAGCAGCACGCCCTGGTAGCCCCGCCGTCCGCACTCCCGCAGCACGGCTCTGGTGAGGGCCTCCGGATTCTCCACCAGCGGGGCGTCCTGATCTCCCACGGTCAGCAGCCCGCCCCGGACGTTCATCAGCAGCTCATGACGCAGCAGGGAGGACCCCTCCCCAATCCGGTAGGCCACGTGGGCCAGCGGACGGCCGTACCGGGCCGCGGCCCGGTATTCCCGGGGTGTCACCCCCAAATAGACCTGCAAAATCCGATCCCCCCTTGTCTGTTCCCGGTCATACTGATATACTAAAGATATACACAGCGTAAATCTATGCAGAGAAGGAGCCGCCTATGCCCATTTCCCTGATCCCAAAGCAGGTATTTGACCGCTACGGGGACATCACCGTCGACTATCTCAAAGCGAGGGGCATCACCCTGCTGCTCAGCGACCTGGACTTTACCCTGGCCGCCAAAAAGACCCGCCGCCCGGATCAGGAGCTGCGGGACTGGATTGCCCTGCTGGCGGACAACGGCATCGCCTTTATGATCGTCTCCAACAACCGCTCCGGCAAGCGTGTGACGGAGTTCTGCGCAGACCTGGGGGTCCCCTACCAGGGCCACGCAAAAAAACCCAGCCCCAAGGGTCTGGAAGCCGCCATGGAGCGGGCCGGACGGGACCGCAGACACACCGCCATGCTGGGGGATAAGCTGCTGACAGATGTGCTGGCTGCCAACCGTGCGGGAGTCCTGGCGCTGATGGTGGAGCCGGTGGGCGGCGCTGTTACCTTCTGGCAAAAGGTGCTCCACGCCATGCAGGCCCCCTTCAAGGCCGCCTGCCGACGCCGCGGGGCGGGGAAGCCCTGAAAAAACCGATATTTCCAGGAAAACTACTTGCAATACCGACTGACATAGGATAAAATATCAAAGGTATTTTACCAAATAAAATGTACAACAGAGAAAATGTCCTCCCGCAGGTCGTTTTCTCATAGATTTGTGAGGAGGAAACAAATATGGCAACGATTACTGCTGGCGATTTCCGAAAGGGAGTTACCTTTGAGATGGACGGTAAAGTTATGACCGTCGTCGATTTCCAGCACGTGAAGCCTGGCAAGGGTGCCGCTTTCGTGCGTACCAAGTACAGAAACGTGATGACCGGTGCTGTCCGTGAAGAGGCTTTCAACCCCAGCGCAAAGTTCGAGCAGGCAACTGTCGAGCGCAAGAGCGCTGAGTACAGCTACAATGACGACGGCCTGTACTACTTCATGGACCCCGAGACCTACGACATGTTCCCCCTGAACGAGGACGTTCTGGGCGACGGCTTCAAGTTCATCACCGAGAACACCATGTGCACTCTGCTGAGCTTCAAGGGCAGCGTGTTCTCCGTTGAGGTCCCCAACTTCATGGACCTGACCGTTACCGCCACCGAGCCCGGCGTGAAGGGCGATACCGCCACCAACGTCACCAAGCCCGCTACCCTGGAGACCGGCGCTGTGATCCAGGTGCCCCTGTTCATCTCTGAGGGCGAGAAGATCACCGTCGACACCCGTACCGGCGAGTACCTGGGCCGCTGCAAGGAGTAAGCTGACGCTTGCCTCTTTGTGTGGAATATGATTGAAACAACCGCTACTTTTGCATTTTGAAAGGAGCTACCATCATGGAAATCACTGAGAAGATCGCTTATCTGAAGGGCCTGGCCGAAGGCATGGACCTGGACACTGAGAAGAAGGAAGGCAAGCTGTTTGCTGCCATCATCGACGTTCTGGACGATATCGCCCTGGAGCTGGAAGACATGCAGGACTTCGAGGAAGAGCTGGCGGACGGTCTGGACGCAGTCAGCGACGACCTGGAGGACGTAGAGGACGTGATCTTCGACGACGAGGACGATGACGAGGACGACGAAGACGAGTATGAGTACGACGAGCTGGATGAGGACGAGGATTGCTATGCAACCACCTGCCCCACCTGCGAGGAGGAAATCTTCTTCGATGAGTCCATCCTGGAAGACGGCGAGATCATCTGCCCCAACTGCGGCGAGAAGCTGGAGTTCGATCTGGGCAGCCTGGACGAGGATATCGCCGAGCCTCAGGACGAGGAGTAATTTCTCTCAAGTCAATCATACGTGCCTGCCGATTAAGGCGGCAGACAAGGAATCCGTGCAAACCCCGGTTTCGTGTTTCGAAATCGGGGTTTTTATTGTCAAAATCAAATTGTGATCTCTGGCCCGCCGTACCTTATGGCCTGACGGGACCGGTCAATAAAATCCTGACATTCAAAGCGCAGAGAATGAACAGTTTAAAGGAGCAAATCATGAACATCCAGAATATTTTCGTAGTGGGCGCAGGCCTGATGGGCAGCGGTATTGCACAGACGGCCATTGCCTCCGGTTACAACGTCATCCTGAACGACCAGCGTCTGGAGACGCTGGAGCGCGCCAGAGGCGGCATTGAGAAGGCTCTGGCCCACGATGTCGCAAAGGGCCGCATGAGCGAGGCTGACCGGGACGCAGCGCTGAGCCGACTGTCCCTGGCTGAAAACATGGCTGCCGCCAAGGAGGCAGATCTGGTGATCGAGGCCATCTACGAAAACGCTGAGGCAAAGCAGGCTGTGTTCGCACAGTTGGAGGACATTTGCCCTGAGCACACCATTTTCGCCTCCAACACCTCTTCCATCTCCCTGACCACCCTGGCCTCCGCTACCAAGCGTCCTGACCGTGTGGTGGGTCTCCACTTCTTCAGCCCCGTGCCCAAGATGCGGCTGTGCGAGGTCATCTGCGGCCTGCTGACCAGCCAGGAGGTTCTGAGCACCATCAAGGAAGTGGGCGAGAAGATGGGCAAGACCCTGATCCTGTCTGACGATAAGCCCGGCTTTATCGTCAACCGCATCCTGCTGCCGATGCTCAACGAGGCCTGCTGCGCCCTGGATGTCCATGTCGGTACCGTTGAGGATATCGATGACGGCATGAAGCTGGGCTGCAACCATCCTATGGGTCCCCTGGAGCTGGCTGATATGATCGGTCTGGATATCCTGCTCAACGTCATGGAGGTCATGGCTCTGGAGTATGGCGAGAAGTACAGCTCCTCCATGATTCTGCGCAAGCTGGTTCGCGCCGGCTATATGGGCCGCAAGAGCGGCGCCGGCTTCTATGTGTATCAGGACGGCAAGAAGGCAGGCGTCAACCCTGTTCTGGTCAAGGAACGCTCCCTGATGTCCTGCGCCAACTGATCTCTGCGCAGAAACCATCCCCAGATATTGCTGTGAACGCATTTGGCATCCCCGGTTTCATGGAAATGGAACCGGGGATGCGCTTGTCCGGACACCGGCGTTTTTTCAACGGAAGGCTGCACGCTGCCTTTCAAAGCAAGTTTTATCTGTTTTCCCTTTTCCCAGGCGGAAATTTGCACCACGCATTGCTTTTGCGGACTTTTACAGCTATAATCAAAGAAACAATCGCCTTGCGATAAACGACTTTGAGGTGTTTTTATGAAAACCGTAGAAAAACTGAACATGACCATGCTCTGTGATTTTTACGAGCTGACCATGGGCAACGGGTATTTTGAGACGGGCTACCAGAACCGCATCACCTATTTTGACGTGTTCTTCCGGGACGTGCCCGACAAGGGCGGCTTTGCCATCTGCGCCGGCCTGGATCAGTTGATCGACTATATCCAAAACCTCCATTTCAGCGAGGAGGACATCGCCTATCTCCGGGGACGCAATATGTTCTCCGAAGGGTTCCTGGACTACCTCCGCAATTTCAAATTCACCGGTGACATCTGGGCAGCGCCCGAGGGCACGCCCATCTTCCCACGGGAACCCATCGTCACCGTCCGGGCACCGGCCATCCAGGCCCAGATCATTGAAACCTTTACGCTGCTGACTGTGAATCACCAGAGCCTGATTGCCACCAAGGCCAACCGCATCTGCCGTGCGGCCAAGGGGCGCACGGTGCTGGAGTTCGGCTCCCGCCGTGCCCAGGGTGCCGACGGCGCCATCACCGGCGCCCGCGCTGCCTACATCGGCGGCTGCAGCGGCACGGCCTGCACCATCTCTGACCAGCTCTACGGCGTGCCCGCAGGCGGCACTATGGCCCACGCCTGGGTCCAGATGTTTGACAGCCAGCTGGAGGCCTTCAAGACCTACTGCCGGATCTATCCCGACAATGCCACGCTGCTGGTGGATACCTATAACACCCTGAAATCCGGTGTGCCGGACGCCATCCGGGCCTTTAACGAGGTCCTCAAGCCCCTGGGCATTACCAAGTGCGGCATCCGGCTGGACTCCGGCGACATCGCCTACCTGACCCGGGAAGCCAGGAAGATGCTGGACGAGGCGGGCTGGACCGAGTGCAAAATCTCCGCATCCAACGCGCTGGACGAGTATATCATCCAGGATCTGCTTCAGCAGGGTGCCTGCGTGGATATGTTCGGCGTGGGTGAGCGGATGATCACCGCCCGCAGCGAGCCCGTGTTCGGCGGTGTTTACAAGCTGGCCGCCGTGGAGGATGAGGCCGGTCATGTGGTGCCCAAGATCAAGGTCAGCGAGAACGTGGGAAAGATCACGAACCCCCATTTCAAGAAGACCTATCGCATTTTCGACAACGCCACCGGCAAGGCCGAGGCGGACTATATCGCCGTCTATGATGAGGTGGTGGATGAGAGCCAGCCTCTGGAGCTGTTCGATCCGGAGGCCACCTGGAAGCGCAAGACCTATACCAATTTCACCGCCAAGCCTTTGCAGGTGCAGGTGTTCAAGGGCGGTGAGCTGGTCTATCAGCAGCCCACGCTCCAGGAGATTCAGACCTATTGCAGGGAGCAGGTGGACGCCCTGTGGGATGAGGTCAAGCGTTTCGAAAATCCCCATAACTACTATGTGGATCTGTCCCAGAAGCTCTGGGATATCAAGCAGAATCTGCTGCGGGAGAAAAAATAAGCGTGAGAAAGCCGGGTGCCCACCGATGGTCCGCACCCGGTTTCTGGTTAAAATGGACAAGGACGCCAGGCGAAAACACTTGCGCAATGGGTAAAGATTTGATATACTTAACAATATATGACAGCGGTGCCATATACGTGAGAGATCATTGCAGCCGTCAGATGTGTACTGATGGCCGCTTTTTTTAAGAAAGGAGTTGTTAGTCTTGGTGATCCATGAGTCCGCGGAGGACTATCTGGAATCCATTCTGATGCTCAAAGAGCGTCTGGGCATTGTGCGGTCCATTGATATCGTCAATGAGTTGGGCCTCTCCAAACCCAGCGTCAGCGTAGCCATGAAAAAGCTGCGGGAAAACGGGTATATCTCCATGGCCCACGACGGTAGCATTACACTCAACGAGACCGGTATGCAAATCGCCAAACGCGTGTACGGCAGACATAAGACCATCACCCGGATGTTCATTCTGATGGGTGTTTCTGAGGAAGCCGCTGCAACAGATGCCTGCAAGGTGGAGCACGATCTGAGTGAGGAGACCTTTGCCCGCATCTGTGACTTTGTGCAGCAGGCGGAAAAAACAGAAAATAAATCCTGAAAAAGCCTTTACAATCAGGGAAATCTCTGCTATACTACCATAGTGCTTGCAAAGCAAGACAATATGGTAGGTATGCGCCCGTAGCTCAGTTGGATAGAGCGTTAGACTCCGACTCTAAAGGCCGTTGGTTCGAATCCAATCGGGCGTACCATAAAGCCTGTACCATTTAGATATTTTTGGCTGAACGCCTAGAGTATCAAGGGGTACAGGCTTTTT
>JAHHSA010000072.1 GCA_020025475.1 Oscillibacter sp. | reverse complement strand
TTCTCGGCGGGCTTCTCAGCCTCAGGTTCCTCGCCCTCAGCGGGTTCCCCCGGAGCCTGTGTCTCCTCCCCTTCAGTGAGATCGTTTTCGGGGTTCACGGGCTCCTCCACCTGGAGTGCATCCTGGTCATTTGCATCCTCTTCCTTGCCGCCGCAGGCAGTCATAGCCAGAACCATCGTCAGGGTCAGCAGCAAAGCAATCATCTTTTTCATATGTGTGAATCTCCTGTTCGTTTTTGTTTTTTCGTGTTCTCTGGTTTTTCTGGTGATTTGGACGGCTGTTTTTTCAAAAGGTTCCCTCTTTTTGCAAAATTACATATTACTTTTTTGCATGGGTGTATGACAGGATTTGATATTTTTTTATTTTGTTATGTTTTTTTCCCATTTAAATTGACTTCATAAGCTTTCTTTTATATAATTGATATTCAATTGTAAATTTTGGTTGAAGCGGCATCTTTCCGCTTCAGTCCAAGCAAACTGAGGAGGTTTCCACCACATGAATCAGCACTCCCGCAGAGACATATTCATCATTGGATTTGCGCTTTTCTCCATGTTTTTCGGAGCAGGCAATGTGATTTTCCCGCCCTACCTTGGCATGGGCGCAGGCCCCAGCTGGGTGACCGGCTTCCTGTGCTATTACCTGGCAGACATTGGTCTGGCACTTCTGGCCCTGTTCTCCATGTTCCGTAAGGGTGGTGCCGATCCCATTATCTCCCCCATCGGCAAGCTGCCCTCCACCCTGCTGCTTTGCGCCATCGTGCTGTGCATCGGCCCCATGTTGGCCATTCCCCGGACGGCTGCCACCACCTTCGAGATGTCTGTAGCTCCCCTGACCTCCAGCATCAACACTGTGGTATTCTCCATGTTGTTCTTCATCCTTGTCTTTGCATTCACCGTTCGCGAGACTTCCGTGGTGGACATTGTGGGCAAGATCCTCACCCCCCTGCTGCTGCTTGGTCTGCTGGTTCTCATCGTCAAGGGCATCATCACCCCTCTCGGTGACTTCTCCGCCGTGGCACAGGCTTCCGACGTGGCTGCCAACGGCATCAAGGCCGGCTACCAGACCATGGATGTGCTGGCCACCATGCTCTTCGGTGAGCTGATTCTGCGTACAACTGAGAGCAAGGGCTATGTGGAGCACACACAGAAGCGGAACGTGGCCTTCAAGTCCGGTCTGATGACAGGCTTTATTGTGCTGTTGGTCTACGGCGGCCTCACCTACTTGGGCGCTACCGTGTCTGACATCTACGACCTCTCCATCTCCCGTTCCAACCTGGTTCTCTCTATTGTCCGCGGCCTGCTGGGTCAGAAGGGCACGATTCTCTTCGCCATCGTTGTGGCTCTGGCCTGCGTGACTACCGCCGTCGGCCTGGTCAGTTCCTGTGCCAACTATTTCTCCTCCCTGTCCAAAGGACGGCTCAGCTACTCTCTGCTGGTTGGTATCATCTGCGCTTTCAGTGCTGTGGTCTCCAACGTAGGTCTGGATCAACTGGTATCCATTGCTGCGCCCGTGCTGGATATTGTCTATCCTCCCACTCTGGTGCTCATCGCCCTGTCCTATTGCAAGCCCTTGGGCCTGCCTGTCTACCGCATGGCCACGCTGGGTGCCCTGCTCTTCAGCCTGCTGGCCACCCTGCCTCCCTATCTGGGGCTGGAGATTTCCTTCCTGAAGGCGCTCCCCCTGGCCTCTCTGGGCTTCGGCTGGCTGGTTCCCTCTGCCATCTTTGCTCTGTTGGGCCTCATTGTGAGCCGTCTGACCGATGCCAAGACTGCTGGCTGATTCCAGTACAAGCTGCAAAAAAGCTGTGCAACATCTGTTGCACAGCTTTTTACTTGCCCACTCAGTTCTGGATGACTTCCAGTGCTCCATCCGCGCCAAACCTCACCGGTACGATCTCATTCCGGGTCTTGGCAGCAATGTCATCGATCCGCATTTTGGCGGGGTAGTCCGATACAAAAGTGACCGCAATCCCCTGCCGCTTGGCGCGGCCGGTACGGCCAATCCGGTGGACATAATCCTGGTTTTCGTCCGGCACATCGCAGTTGAATACAATATCCACGTCGTCTACGTCAATTCCGCGTGCGGCCACATCAGTGGCAACAAACACCCGGAGCTTGCCCTGACGGAACCGCTCCATCACCTGCTCCCGGCGCTTCTGCGGGATGTCTCCGTGAATGCACTCAGCATTGATGCCCTGTAACTGCAAGAACTTGGTCACCCGCTCCGTGGAACCCTTGGTGTTGCAGAAAGCCATTGCACGGTCAAAGCCGGTCTCCCGCAGGATATGGGCAATGGCATCCGCCTTTTCATTCATGGAAACCTCCATGCGGAACTGCTTGATATCAGGCTTATTCTGTTCGTCCTCCCGGACGGTGATCTCCACAGCGTCCCGCTGGTAGACCCAGGCAATGTCCATAACCTCCCGGGAAATTGTGGCAGAAAAGAGTCCCAGATTCTTCCGGTTCTTCATCTTATCCAGCAGCTGGGTCACATCGTGGATAAAGCCCATATCCAGCATCCGATCCGCCTCGTCCAGCACCACGGTCCTGGCAGTCTCCACCTTCACGGTACGCCGCTTCAGGTGGTCAGCCAGTCGACCGGGGGTAGCCACCACGATCTGGGGCCGCTTCTTGAGCGTCTCAATCTGCTTGTGGATGGGCTGGCCGCCATAGAGGCAGACAGAGCGCACACCCGGCTTGTAGCTGGCAACATCCCGCAGCTCACCAGTGATCTGAATGGCCAGCTCCCGGGTGGGGGCCAGAATCACCGCCTGCACACTCTCATCGTCGGGGTCAATATGCTCCACGATGGGAATGCCATAAGCAAAGGTTTTGCCAGTACCGGTGGGCGCCTTGGCCGTCACATCCTGCCAGTCCAGCATGGGGGGAATGCAGCCGGCCTGAATGGGGGTGGACATTTCAATATTCCGCTCCAACAGCGCCCGCATGATCTGCGGGGACAGCCCCAGACTGTCAAATCGCACGCCTTCCGTATATTCCATAGTAAAATCCTCTTCTTTTTCTTTTTTACGAACTTTCAGATAGAGTAATTATACCCGTTCTTGTCTGGCTTGTAAAGCATCCCCCTTTTAGTGGTAGTTCTTACCAGTTAAATTGGTTGGTTTTCCGGTTCTTTTTTGGCTATATTCAACAATTTCGTTGAGAAATACTGTGTAATAGTAGTAAAATTATTTATTGTGTGCACTACAGTGGTACATTTTATGGTAAATTAAACGCATACACTGCTGTGTCGTTTTTTTAGGAGGTGTTCAACCGTGGATGAGATGGACTATGTACGAATCCTACGCGATCTGCGAGAAGACGCTGACAAAACGCAAACCCAGATTGCTGAGGTTCTGGGAACCTCTCAAACCATGTATGCCCGCTACGAGCGGGGAGCCAACGAGCTGCCCATCCATCATCTCATTACCCTGAGTCAGTATTACGGTGTCAGCACAGATTATCTTCTGGGGCTCTCCAAAAGTCGATAACACAGGGGACCTGACCGCCTCGTCCTTCAGACACGGCGGCGCAATTCTGTTTCAGATACCGATGCGCAGCTCCGAGAAGGACGAAGGCCTGTGTATCCTTTCCCATCACTGAAACCATCAGCAGGCGGAGCAAATACTCCGCCTGTTTTTTGACTCATCAGATTGGAAAAGATTTGTTCGTCTGTCCATCCTGGCTGCACCGGAATTAGAAAACGGAGCGTATCAAAATGATACGCTCCGTTTCTGATTCCCTGTCATACTGCTCTTACTTGTGCTCCACATGCCAAATATTGTCTGCATACTGGGCCACGGCACGGTCGGCAGCAAAAATGCCGCTGCGTGCGATGTTGTGCAGACTCATGCGGTTCCACTTCTCGGGCTCCGCATAGGTCTTGGCCATCTGCTCCTCCGCGCGGCAGTAGGCGCGGAAGTCAGCCAGCAGCAGGTACTCGTCTGCAGGGCTCCCGCCGGCGCCGAACAGCAGGCGCTGGTACAGATCGTCGTAGCAGACGCCGTCCCGGAAGCCATTGCGCATAGCGTCCAGGCAGCGGCGCAGATCCTCGTCCCGGTTGTACAGCCGCTGGGGGACATAACCCTCCCGCTTGAGCTGGTTAACCTCCTCAGTATGGAGGCCAAACAGGAACATATTCTCGTCGCCCAGAACATCGTGCATTTCCACGTTGGCACCGTCCAGGGTTCCGACAGTGAGGGCACCGTTCATCATGAATTTCATGTTGCCGGTACCGGAGGCCTCCTTGCCTGCGGTGGAGATCTGCTGGCTGACCTCGCTGGCAGGCATCAGGTGTTCCGCCAGGGAGACGCGGTAGTTCTCCAGAAACACCACTTGCAGCTTATCCTTGCAGATCGGATCATGGGCGATCTGGTCTGCCAGGGAGTTGATGAGGCGGATGATCCGTTTGGCTACGGCGTAGCCGGGAGCAGCCTTGGCTCCGAACAGGAAGGTCCGGGGATGGGTGATGGCGTTTGGGTCGTCCTGCAATTTCTGATACAGGGCGATGATGTGCAGCACGTTCAGCAGCTGGCGCTTATACTCATGAAGACGCTTGACCTGCACATCAAAGATGGAATCAGGATTCAGGACAACCCCCTGCTGCTTTTTGGCATAATTGGCAAAATCCACCTTATTGTCGTGTTTGATCTGCGCAAGGCGCTTCAGCACGGCCGTGTCGTCGGCATAATCGTCCAGTTTCAGCAGAGTCAGGGGCTTGACGAGATAGTCGGCCCCTCCGGTCAGCTCCTTGATCAGGGAGTCCAGGCCAGGATTGATCTCACTGAGCCAGCGGCGATGGTCAATGCCGTTGGTAACATTTTGGAACTTCTCCGGCTCCATGCCGTAGGCGTCCTTAAACACGTCCTTGCGGAGGATGTCGGAGTGCAGGGCAGAAACGCCGTTGACAGCCATGCCGCCTGCAATGCAGAGGTTCGCCATGCGGACCTGACCGCCCCAGATGATGGCCATTTTCTCGGTCTTGGAGGGATCGTGGTAAAAGTTCTCCACTTTGGCCTGCCAGCGGTTTGAAATCTCCACAATGATTTGCCAGATCCGTGGCAGCAGCTGCTGCACCAGCTCCTGGGGCCAGCGCTCCAGGGCCTCGGCCAGAACGGTGTGGTTTGTATAGGCCACCGACTGGGTGGTGATGTTCCATGCCTCATCCCAGTTCATACCGGCCTCATCAATGAAAATTCGCATCAGCTCCGGCACGACCAGTGCCGGGTGGGTGTCATTGATCTGGATGACGTTTTTCTCATGGAAGTTTTTCAGGGTGCCATAGGTTGCCAGATGCCGGGTTGCAATGGACTGGACCGTGGCAGAGACGAAGAAGTACTGCTGCTTGAGGCGCAGAGACTTGCCCTCGTAGTGATTGTCCTCGGGATAGAGGATCTTGGCGATGGTCTCAGCCATGGCCTCCTCCTCGGCGGCTTTCAGGTACTCGCCCCGGGAGAACAGAGACATATCCACCGGCTTGGTGGACTGCGCATCCCACAGACGCAGGACGTTGACATGATCCGTACCGTAGCCGGCAATCTCCATATCGCAGGGGACAGCACGCACAATGGTGGCATTCTCGTGGATGATGTGGAGGTGTCCGTCATCCCAGAACTCACGGAGCGTTCCGCCAAAGCGGACCTCCTGCGCGTCCTCTGGCTTGGGCAGCAGCCAGGCAGCGCCCAGCTCCTTCCAGTCATCGGGCAGCTCCACCTGCTGTCCCTCGACGATCTTCTGCTTGAAGATGCCCAGCTCGTAGCAGATGGAATAGCCGGTAGCAGGAATGTCCAGTGTGGTCATGGAGTCCAGGTAGCAGGCAGCCAGGCGGCCCAGACCGCCATTGCCCAGGCCTGCGTCGGGCTCGGTCTCAAAAATGTCACCGGCCTTGTAGCCCATGTGCTCCAGTGCTTCCTTCAATTGGGGCAGAACTCCCAGATTGTAAGCATTTTTCATCAGGCTGCGGCCCATCAGGAACTCCAGGGACAGATAGTGCACCTGCTTCTTGTGCATCCGGCTGGTCTGCTTCCGGGTCTCCACCTCACGGATTGCCATCATATCGCGGAGAACCAGAGCGCTGGCCTTCATCATCTCCTGATCAGTTGCTTCCTCGGGCGTTTTACCGAAGTTCAGCGTCAACTTGGCAGCCAGTGCTTCTTCCATATTTTTCGTCGTAAATTGAGTCATCACGTTTTTATGCCGCTGTCCTGTTACTCCTTGACAGCGGACCCTTTCTGTGTGGATTTCTCTTCATCGGCAGATTCTTGAACCGCCGCAGCCGCTCTGGCGGCTGGATTTTCAGATTTCACAGGGGTCTCGTGCTTTACAGCCAGATCCTTTTTCACCTCAGGCTTCACAGCCAGTTCTTTCTTTTCCGCAGGCTTCACGGCAATGGTCTCCGGAGCCTTGACCACAACAGCCGCCGCCTTTGCCTTGGTCTCAGCAGTCTTGGCAGCCTTCTCCGCTTCCCTCTTTGCCCTGGCCTCAGCAGCCTTG
>JAHHSA010000071.1 GCA_020025475.1 Oscillibacter sp. | reverse complement strand
AAACGGCGACAGTCGGGGAATGAGTTCCGGCTGCCGCCGTTTCCGCGGAAATGATTAAAGGCAGGCGCTTATGTGACATATCAGGTCACATAGCTGCCTGCTGTTTTTATATACCACACTTCGGCCGCTGCAAACCGTTCCATTTGGAGACATCCATATGGACTGTTGACTTGCTGATGCCAAACTTCTGTGCCGCGGCGCGGACGGTGGTCCGGTTCTCGATGATGTACTGCGCGAGCCGTTCTGCCCGCTCTTCCATATTACCCTTCAAAAAACACCCACTCCCCGACTCTTGTTGCTTCACTCTATGCACACTGCCGACCTGATATGACAGAGGAGATCTGTGCAAGAAAGACATTCATCCCCACTGGTTAGGAAGATTCATGTGGTCTTAGATGGTTCTGAGTCCGCAGTATGCGGACTAAATAGCATAAAATTATCATTGATACACGGATAGCAGAATTTTTATGCAATTTTAACAGAAAATAGCAATAAAATATGTTGACAACTTTGCCACAGCAATGTAATATAATGGTCAACGTAGCACATACAAATGTATGCCTGCCGAAATACGTGTTTTTGGAGGAAGATATGAAAAAGTTACTGGGTATTTTACTTGCAGCGACAATGCTCCTTTCTCTGGCGGCCTGCGGAAATGATGCACCGCCTCCGGTGGAAGACAACAGCCAGAACGAAGTCTCTACTTCTAACGGCGACGAGGGCAACGTTGGAGACGATTTCCACATCGGTATCGTGACTGGTTCTGTCTCTCAGTCTGAGGATGACCGCCGTGGTGCCGAGGCATTCCAGGCCAAGTACGGTGAGGACCGTGTGAAGCTGGCCATCTATCCCGATAACTTCAATGATGAGCTGGAGACCACCATTCAGACCATCGTGAACCTGTCCGATGACCCTGATATGAAGGCCATTGTCATGAACCAGTCTGTTCCCGGAACTACGGAAGCTTTCCGTAAGATTAAGGAGCGCCGGCCTGACATTCTCTGCATTGCCGGCGAGTCCCACGAGGACCTGCCTGAGATCGGCTCCGCGGCGGATCTGGTCTGCAACAACGACTTCGTTGCCCGTGGTTATCTGATTATCCGCACCGCCCACGAGCTGGGCTGTGACACCTTCGTCCACATCTCCTTCCCCCGTCATATGTCCTATGAGACCATGAGCCGCCGCGTGGCAGTCATGAAGGCTGCCTGCGAGGAGTTTGGAATGAAGTTCGTCATGGAAACTGCTCCTGACCCCACCTCTGACGTCGGTGTCCCCGGCGCACAGGCATACATCCTGGAGAAGGTGCCTGAGTGGGTCAATACCTATGGAGAGAACGCCGCTTACTTCTGCACCAACGATGCGCACACCGAGCCTTTGCTCAAGCAGCTGCTCGAATACGGCGGTTACTTCATCGAGGCCGACCTGCCCTCTCCGCTGATGGGCTATCCCGGTGCCCTGGGCATCGACCTGACCGCCGAAGCTGGCGACTTTGAGAAGATCCTGGCAAAGGTTGAGGCTTCTGTTGTTGAGCAGGGCGGCGCTGGCAAGTTCGGTACCTGGGCGTATTCTTACGGCTACGTCACCTCTGCTGGCCTTGCTCAGCACGCAATGAACGTCATCAACGGCGAGAGTGAACTGTGTGATATGGACGACATCGCCAAGGCCTATAAGGAGTTCTCTCCCAAGGCCAACTGGAACGGTTCCAACTACACCAACGTCTCTACCGGCGTGAAGGCAGAAAACGTGTTCCTGGTGTATCAGGATACTTATATTATGGGCGATCCCGGTCGTTTCATGGGTGCAACGGATGTTGAGGTGCCTGAGAGCTACTTCACGGTGAAGTAAGAGACACATTCATCACTTTCCCTTGGAGTACACATAAAAATCTGAAACGAGGGGGGGAAGGACGTCACACTCCGTTCCCCCCTTGTCTTTTTAGGTAGGGTAGAAATTATGACAACAAATCATTCCCCTCTGTTGGAGATGCGCAACATCAAAAAGGAGTTCTTCGGAAACCAGGTGTTGACTGACATCAATTTTACATTAAATGAAGGAGAGGTTCTGGGTCTGGTCGGTGAAAATGGAGCCGGTAAGAGTACCCTGATGAAGATCCTCTTCGGTATGGAAGTGATCCGGGACACCGGCGGCTATGGCGGCGACGTGCTCATTAACGGCGAGAAGGTCCTGTTCAATACCCCGTTTGACGCACTGGAAGCCGGCGTTGGCATGGTTCACCAGGAGTTTTCCCTGATTCCCGGCTTTACGGCCAATGAGAATATTTTGCTCAACCGCGAGCCGAAAAAGCATACTGTTATCTCCGAGATCTTCGGCGATCGTCTCAATACTCTGGACTATAAGGAGATGTCCAAGCAGTCCGACAAGGCCATTGACAAGATGGGTGTTGCGATCGAATCCGAAATGGTCATCAGTGATATGCCCGTCGGACACAAACAATTTACGGAGATCGCCCGCGAGCTGAGTAAAGATCAGTTGAAGCTGCTCATCCTTGACGAGCCGACCGCCGTTTTAACAGAGAAAGAGGCGGCAGCTCTGCTGGAATCTATTCGTGCCATGTCTGCAAAGGGCATCGCCGTGATCTTCATTACCCACAGACTACAGGAGATTCTGGATGTCTGCGATAAAGTGGTCATCATGCGCGACGGTCAGGTCGTGAAGGATGTGTTGGCCAAGGAGACCAGTATTCCCGAGATCACCCGCGCCATGGTGGGCCGCAGTGTCCAGGCTGGAGCCAAGGGAGAACCTGAGGAGCGGAGAGGCGAAAAAACCGGAAAAACCATTATGTCCATCAAGAGACTGTGGGTGGATATGCCCGGTGAGACCGTCCGTGACGTCAGCCTCGACATTCAGGAGGGCGAAATTCTGGGCATCGGCGGTCTGGCCGGCCAGGGCAAGCTGGGCATCCCTAACGGCGTCATGGGACTGTGCGAGGCCGGCGGCACCGTGATCTTTGACGGGCAGGAAATCCCGCTGAACAATCCCCGCCAGTGCCTGAATGCCAAACTGGCTTTCGTCTCTGAGGACCGCCGGGGAGTGGGCTTGCTGCTGGATGAAAGCCTGGAGTGGAACATCTCCTTTCCGGCCATGCAGATCCAGAATCAATTCCTGAAAAAGTACGGGCCCATCAAGTGGAGAGATGATAAATCCATCCACGATGTTACGGAAAAATACATTGAAAAGCTGCAAATCAAATGCACCAGTTCCAAGCAGAAGGCCAGAGAGCTCTCCGGCGGTAATCAGCAGAAGGTGTGCCTTGCAAAGGCATTTGCGCTGGAGCCGAGGTTCCTGTTTGTCTCAGAGCCCACCCGCGGTATTGACGTTGGTGCGAAGGCCCTGGTGCTCCAAGCGTTGAAACAGCTCAACCATGAGCTTGGAGTCACCGTGGTGGTGATCTCGTCTGAGCTGGAAGAGCTTCGCAGCACCTGCGACCGTATCGCAATTGTCTCCGGAGGCAGGATTGCCGGCATTCTGCCGGCATCCGAATCCTCCGAGGACTTTGGTATGCTGATGGTCAGTCAGGTTAAATAAGGAGGGCAACATGGGCAAAACTGAAAACATTCGTCTCGGAGAGAAGACGAAATTCAGGGAATTGGTGGACAATTTTGGAATCCCCAGATTGATTATCACCTGCTTCCTGCTGCTTCTCTTCATCATGGCGCCCATGGTTGGCGCCGATCTTCCCACTCAGCTGACCAACACCATCAACCGCTTCAGCTGGAATGCCGTACTGGTGCTGGCTATGGTGCCGATGGTGCACTCTGGCTGCGGACTGAACTTCGGTCTGCCGCTGGGGATCATCTCCGGCCTGCTGGGCGGCACCATTGCCATTGAGCTGGGTTTCACTGGCGGCATGAGCTTTGTGATGGCAATTTTGATTGCCACACCCTTTGCAATCCTCTTTGGCGCAGGCTATGGCTGGCTGCTGAACCGGATCAAGGGCGGCGAAATGATGATCGCGACCTATGTGGGCTTCTCCTCCGTCTCCTTCATGTGCATGATGTGGCTGCTGCTGCCCTATCACAAGGAGGACATGGTTTGGGGCCTGGCTGGCAAGGGCCTGCGTACCACCATCTCCGTGGAAGGTTACTATAGCAACGTCCTGTCCCAATTTATGCAGATCAAGATTGGCAACCTGGTGATCCCCACCGGAAGCCTCCTCTTCTTTGGCGTACTGGCCTTCCTGATGTGGGCTTTCCTGCATACCAAGACCGGTACCGCTATGACGGCTGTGGGTTCCAATCCCGTTTTTGCCAGAGCTTCCGGAATCAATATTGACAGAACGCGTGCGCTGTCTGTCATCATGTCCACCTGGCTGGCTGCCGTGGGAATCCTGGTCTATCAGCAGGGCTTTGGCTTCATCCAGCTGTATATGGCTCCTTTTAACATGGCACTGCCTGCTGTTTCCGCAATCCTGATCGGCGGCGCATCGGTGAACAAGGCGTCCATTACCAATGTGATTCTGGGCACGTTCCTGTTCCAGGGAATTGTCACGATGACGCCGACCGTGATGAACGCAGTGATCCATACGGACATGAGCGAGGTCATCCGAATTGTCGTCTCCAACGGCATGATTCTGTATGCCCTGACGAGAAAAACGGAGGGATCGAAATGAGTAAGAAACACGTAGCACAGCCCCTGACCGGAAAGAGTGTTCTCACTCTGATCCGAGACAACTCCGTGCCGATCATGTTCATCCTGATCTGCGCAGTCTGCATTCCTCTCTCGGGCTTTTCCCCTGCATACTTAATCAATGAGCTGATGACCCGCCTGGGCCGCAATGCATTCCTGATTCTGAGTCTGCTGATCCCCATTATGGCAGGTATGGGCCTGAACTTCGGTATGACATTGGGTGCCATGGCCGGTGAGCTGGCACTGATTTTCGTCACGGACTGGCAGATCTGGGGGATCCCCGGTATTATTCTGGCCATGATCGTCTCCATCCCCTTTTCCATCGTTCTGGGCCTCTTCTGTGGCCAGATGATGAATATGGCACGGGGACGCGAGATGATTACCAGCTATATCATCAGCTTCTTCATGAATGGTGTGTACCAACTCATTGTGCTGTTCATGATGGGTTCCATCATTCCCATTATGCACGCCTCCGTTAAGCTGCCCCGCGGCTACGGTATCCGAAATACCACCAGTCTGCTGAACATGCGTCAGTCTTTGGATAACGCTCTGGCCATCAACATCGGCGGCGTGAAGATCCCCGTGCTGACGCTGATCATTATTGCACTGCTGTGTCTGTTTCTGGTCTGGTTCCGCAAGACCAAGCTGGGCCAGGACATGCGCGCAGTGGGTCAGGATATGGACGTGGCCCGGGACGCCGGCATCAAGGTGGACCGCACCCGTATGATCGCCATTGTCATGTCCACCGTGTTTGCGGGCTTCGGCATGATCATCTACTTGCAGAACATGGGCAACATGGCTACCTACAGTGCTCATACCCAGATCGGTATGTTTTCTATTGCGGCTCTCCTGGTTGGCGGTGCCTCCGTTGAGAAGGCTTCCATCGGGAATGTGTTCCTGGGCGTGCTGCTGTTCCACACCATGTTCATTGTGGCACCCACCGCAGGCACCATTATCACCGGCGACTCCATGATCGGTGAGTATTTCCGTGTGTTTATCTCCTACGGTGTTATCACAGTGGCTCTGGTCATGTATGAGACCAAAAAGCGCAAGGCCAAGAGCCGCATCGGGCAGGAGCTGGCTCGCGCACAGAAGGAGGCTGACGCACAGTGAAAAAGAACGGAACCAAGCGGGAACCCACTTCCAAGCGGGTTGTCGTCTTTCGGGTGGCTGCTCTGGCAGTGCTGCTGATCGTGGCGGCGCTGATGTTTGTCATTGGCCGTGGCCATACCATTTATCCGGAGAATAAGTCCTTTGAGTATGAAGGCAAAACCTATGAGGCCCCGTATAAAGTTACCATCTGGGACGGTGCCGAAAAAGTTGGCAAGCTGTCCAAGAAAGACCGCGGTCAGATTCCCTGCATCGGTCAGACCTTTCAGGTTACGGTGGATGTGGAGTGGGAGAAGGGTGGTCAGATTGAGCGAATTCCCTTCACTATGAAGGTACCCTATGGTATGGACAACGTGCTGATCAATGTGCCCGCCATGCTGGCCGGGCTTCCCCAGGAGGTCTGGATGGAGGAATTCTTCCTGGCCGTGGAGGAGCCGACGGAGGATGAGGACGTTCCCGGTACCGGAGACGAGTTTGGTACGGGCGAAGAGTTTGGCATCGGCGGCGAAGTGTAACCGCACTGACTCCAAAACAAAGAGACAGTCTGTGATATTCACAGACTGTCTCTTGTCCGTTATGGAGTGTTTGCATGGGGATAGAGCGCCCTGCTTGAAAAAGTGACATGTGAAAATGCTTTACACTGATTGTTTGAACTAAAATTTTAGCATTGCCTGCCTTAAACACGGAAGGTTACGGCTCCAGCAGCTCTACGGTTTCCGTCGTATTGATCACATCCACTTTTGTGGGGTGAAAAAGAGCAGTACCCACCACAGCGGCCAGAATATTGAGCATTAGAACGACGAGTATTGTAATCCAAAGAACCTTCCAGACCGTATGCCGGCGTTTGTTTTTGATGTTCTCATTGAGCATATCCCATCCTCCAATGGATGCTTGATTGCCTCTGATTATATGGAAAATCGCTGGTTGTGGCAAGCAACGCAAAGAAACATTCCCTTATCAGAACAGAAATTGGCCGAATCACA
>JAHHSA010000070.1 GCA_020025475.1 Oscillibacter sp. | reverse complement strand
TCGGTGCTTCATTTACATCATTTTTGACTTCGGGAGCAGCTTCAGGAGCCGCATTTTGTACATCATTTTTCTTCTTACCATCATCCAAGGGCTTCATTGTGGGGAAGAGAATAACATCACGAATGGTATCGGCGCCGGTCAACAGCATCACGCAGCGGTCGATGCCCATGCCCATGCCGCCGGTGGGCGGCATACCGTACTCCAGAGCGTTCAGGAAATCCTCGTCCAGCATTTCTGTCTCGTCATCGCCTCGCTCACGCTGTTCCACCTGCTTTTCAAAGCGCTGACGCTGATCGATGGGATCGTTCAGCTCAGAGTAGGCGTTGGCCAACTCGCTGTGGCAGACAAACAGTTCAAAGCGCTCAGTCAGCCGGGAATCCTCGGGGGAACGTTTGGTCAGAGGGGACACCTCAACAGGGTACATGGTGATGAAGGTAGGCTGGATCAGCTTCTCCTCCACCTTCTGATCGAAGCAGGCGTACAGGGCGTTACCCCAGGTCTTCTCCGCAGCGTCAGCCAACTCCACGCCCACAGCCTTGGCAGCAGCCACAGCCTCAGCATCGTCGGTGATGGCACCGAAGTCCACACCTGCGTACTCCTTAACGGCATCCACCATGGTGAGCCGGCGCCAGCCGGGAGCCAGGTTGATCTTCTCGCCCATCCACTCCACCTCGTAGGTACCGTGGATTTTCATGGCAGCACCGGAGATGATGCCCTCTGCAATGTCCATCATGCCATGGAAGTCCGTGTAGGCCTGATACAGCTCCACGCTGGTAAACTCGGGGTTGTGCTTGGGGTCCATGCCCTCGTTGCGGAAAATACGGCCGATCTCATACACCCGGTCCATGCCGCCCACAATCAGCCTCTTCAGGGGCAGCTCGGTGGCAATGCGCATGTACATATCCAGATCCAGCGTATTGTGGTGGGTAATAAAGGGACGGGCGGCAGCACCGCCGGCAATGGTGCTCAGAACAGGAGTCTCCACCTCAATGTAGCCCATGTTGTCCAGGTAGTCTCTCATGAATTTGATAAACTGAGAGCGGACGACGAAGTTACGCTTCACAGCGGGGTTCACCATCAGGTCCACATAGCGCTGACGATAGCGCAGCTCCTTATCCTGGAGGCCGTGGAACTTCTCAGGCAGGGGCAGCAGAGACTTGGAGAGCAGGGTGATGTTGTGTGCCCGGACGCTCATCTCGCCGCGCTGGGTGCGGAAGACCTCGCCGTCCACACCCACAATATCACCGATATCATATTTTTTAAACTTCTTGTAGACTTCCTCATCCATCTCGTCCTGACGAGCATAGAGCTGGATGCGGCCGTCCCGGTCCTGCAGGTCGCAGAAGCTGACTTTGCCCATACCGCGCTTGCTCATGAGGCGGCCGGCCACCTTAACGGCCTGGCCCTCCATGGCATCGAAGTGATCCTTAATCTGCTGAGAGGTCGCGTTCCAGTCGAAGCGGGTCTGCTGGAAGGGGTCCTGCCCCTCTGCCTGCAGTGCGGCCAGCTTCTCCCGGCGAACCTTCATCTGCTGGCCCAGATCCTGCTCAGGCTGCTGCACGTTGTTCTTCTGTTCAGACATGCTCTTTCTCCTTATCGCTCGATCTTCTTCACCACGTACTTGATGGTTCCGTTGGGAGCCTCCACGGAAACCGTGTCGCCCTCCTTGGCGCCCAGCAGACCCTTGCCAAAGGGAGACTCCTCGGAGATGATACCGCGCATGGGGTCAGACTCCTGAGAGCCGACAATCTTATAAGACACAGGCAGAACATTGCCGTTGATGTCAGACACGGTGACCGTGCAGCCGATTGAGACAACATTGCTGGGAGCGGAGCTCTCATCCACGATTACCACATGCTGCAAAATCTCCTCCAGCTCGGCAATGCGGGAATACAGCTTGCCCTGCTCGTTTTTGGCCTCATCGTACTCGCTATTCTCGCTGAGGTCACCGAAACCGCGGGCGATCTTGATCTGTTCAGCCACTTCGTCAGAACGGGTGGTCTTCAGATACTTCAGTTCCTGTTCCAGTTCCTCGGCGCGGGCAGCGCTCATTTTGTATTCTCTTTCCATAACAACAGATTCCTTTCTGCATTCTTTTGAGAGAGAAATGGAGATCCATCTCTCTGAACATACTTATTCTATATTATCATAGCTTCGTATTATAGAGTCTGGATTATAAATTGTCAAGGGCGTCCCTTGCTCCGTAATTGGAACTTTCTTGCAAATTTTAGCTGTTTGTTTCAAAACAAGGCACCATTGTCCGATGTGTACACGCCCATCCTCCTATGGTCTTTCCCCGGATACCACATGCAGTTGTCCCGGACGCAGAACGCCTGCCCGCCCCAGGGCCGCCAGCAGACCACTCCGGTCCACCCCCTCCGGCAGCTGTTCCTCCATGGTCGGCGGCAGAACCAGTGTCGGCAGCGGCGAGCGCTCGTCCCAGATCTTCAGGAACACCGGATTTCCCCCGCTCCACCCCTCTCTGGGTGCAAACAGTACAGCCGCCTCCGCCGCCTCCACCTGTTCTGCAGAGGGAGAGAGCAGTACCGATACGCCGTATTCCCGCCGCAGATGCCGTGTCAGTTCCTCCCCACCATGTTCCAGATCCAGCAGCACATAGCGATATCGGAGACTCAGCTCCGTTACCGTCCGGACCAGCTCACCGTTCAGCGTTTCCGCAGCCACAGCGATCCGTACGCAGGTGCCAGAGATCCCCCTGGACTCCAGCGCCGCCCGCACCCAGTCCGACACCACCATCCGACGCAGCGCCAGGGTCGAGACCGGACGCAATCCCATGTCCTCCGGCAGACTGCTCTCCGGAAACTGCGCTGGCAGCACCACCTCTGTAACCCCCATCTTTTGCAAACGCCGGGCCGCACTCCTCACCCGGCGTCGAACCACTGCTTCCGGCGTTGTCTCCGTCCGTCGGATCTCGGCACAGGCAAAGCGGGCGTGCAGCACACACCGCTCCCCCACAATCACAGACCGTTTGCCCCGTCTGCCAGGGCTCCACATCATCATTCCAAGCATAAAAAAACCTCCCGCCCCATGATATGGGGCGGGAGATCTGAGTATACATTATTTTAGGTATTTGGCGGGATTAATGCGCTCACCATTCTCCGTAATCTCAAAGTGGAGATGCGGACCGGTCGAACGCCCGGTGGAACCGGTGATCCCCAGCACGTCGCCCTGCTTGACAGCCTTGCCCACTTCCACCTTGCGGCTGCTCATATGTGCATACAGTGTGGTATTACCGCTGCCATGGGCAACGACCACGTAGTTTCCGTAGGAGCTGGAATATTGGGAGACAATAACGGTACCAGCCTTCGCTGCATGGACTTCTGTGGTGTAGCCCACACGTCCGATGTCCATACCCTTGTGGAACCGGGAGCCGATGCCGCCGGGAGAGGGACGCTTTCCGTAGGGAGAGCTGACATGGTGGCTGCTGACAGGCCAGATATAGCCGCCCAAAGCCGCGTTGCTTGGCTTATTTCCGTTCTTGGCAGCCTGCTCTTCCGCCAGCTTCTTGGAGAGGGCTACGATCCGCTTCTGGACCCGCTCTTCCTCAGCCTCCAGCTCGTCGTAGACTGCCTGATATTCAGCCTTGCTGGAATCCAGGCTCTTCATAAGGGCCACAGCCTCTGCCCGCTGGTCATCCAGGGATTTCTTCTTGCTAACCAAAGTGGCCTTGGCAGCCTCGGATTCCTTCTTGTTGCTTTCCAAAGCCTCCTTGCGAGCCGTGATATCCGCCTGCATGGCCTTGAGATCATCGATGATTCGCTGATCGGCGTTCATAATATCATTGACATCATCCATCCGGCTGAGCAAGTCGCTGAAGCTGCTGGCATGGAAAAGCACAGACCAGTAATCCAGCCTGCTCTCCTTCTCCATCGCCCGGACCCGCTTGCAGAACAGCTCATACTGTGCCTCTTCCTTGGCCTCTGCCTCCGCCAGTTCGGCAAGGGACTGGGCGATCAATGCGGCATACTGACTGATCTGCTTTTCCACATTGGTGATCTCCTGGGCCGTGAGAGAAGCCTGATTGTCCAGCAGCTTTCGCTGTTCCAGAATTCTGGACCGATCCTTGGACAGTTCCTTCAGCTTGGACTGCAAATTTTTCTTCTTTTGATCCAGCGAAGCCTGGTCTTTTTTCAGTGCGTCGATGTCTGCCTTGGACACTGCGTATGCAGGTGTCAGGGCGGTTACGGAGAGAGAAACGGCACAGACCACCGCCATCAGCAGACTGGCCAGCCTCTTTGCGTATTGCTTCATATCATACTCCTTCAGAAATCAGACGTGGAGGAACTTGCGGATGGCAGAGAGGCTGCCGCCCACGCCGATCACAATGCCAGAGGCGGCAAAGGTACCTGCCACCACTCCCCACAGCTCCTGGAAGGGGATAACCTGGATCAGCTGCAGCGTATCATTGGACGCAACGCCATGGGACACCGCATTATACAGCAGCCACTGAAGGAAGAAAGCAATAGCCGCACCCATCAGGCCCATCAAAAAGCCCTCATATACAAAGGGCCAGCGGATGAAGCCGTTTGTAGCACCCACCATACGCATGATCGCAATCTCCTCCCGGCGGTCAAAGGTCGTGAGGCGAATGGTATTGGAGATGATAAACACCGACACCACAAACAAAATCAAAATCAAAGCCACGCAGATGACTGTGGCGATGTTGCGGATGGTGATGAAGCCGCCAGCGATCTCCTCGTGGGCCCGGACATCGGAAACACCCTCCACCTCCCGCACCTGAGCGGCCACTTTGGAAATTTGTTTCAGATCTGTAATCCGAATGGTGTAACGATCCTCCAGGATCTTGGGGTCCAGGTTCTGGAACACCTCGTCCTCCGGGTACTTCTTGATAAACTCCTCCGTTGCCTGTTCCCGACTGATAAAGGTGGCCGAGGTAACGCCCGGAACAGCCTCCAGCTTCTTTTGCAGCGCCCGGGCCTGCTCCGACGTGTATGTGTCATCCACATAGGCCATGATCTCATTTTCCCGCTCCAACTCCTGAAGCTGCGCATCCGCATTCACCGCCACCAGCGTGAATGTGCCCATAATGAGCAGGCAGGCCACCGTGATACCAATGGCTGCAAAGGACATAAATCCATGACTGAACATATTGGAGATGCCCTCATGGAAAAAGTAACCGAAATTGTGTTTATCCATGGATGTTTCCTCCCACATAGCCGCCGACACCGTCTCCGATGACATGGCCGGAATCAATGGTGACCACACGCTTGCCAAAGTGGTCCACCAGATCCTTCTCGTGAGTGACCACCACCACGGTGGTTCCCAGCTCGTTGATCTTCACCAGAAGCTCCATCAGCTCCATAGATCTCTCCGGGTCCAGGTTGCCGGTGGGCTCGTCGGCAATGATGGTGCTGGGGTTATTCACCAGGGCACGGGCGATGGCAACACGCTGCTGCTCGCCGCCAGAGAGTTCCGTGGGGTAACTGTTGATCTTATCCTCCAGACCAACGAGGCGCAGCACATACTCAATCCGGCTGCGGATTTCCTTGTTGGAAGCGCCCACAGCCCGCATGACGAAAGCCAGATTGTCGTACACCGTCTTTTTTTCGATCAGGCGGAAGTCCTGGAAGATGATGCCCAGTGTACGGCGCATCAGCGGGAGCTGCCGCTCAGAAATATTGCTGACAGAAAAGCCGTTGATCATGATGCGCCCCTCAGAGGGCTCCACTTCACCGGTAAGCAGCTTGATGATTGTGGATTTACCGGAACCGGAGGGGCCCACCAGAAAGACGAACTCCCCGTCCTCGATGGTCAGAGAGATGCCCTTGATGGCCTGAGTCCCGTTGTCATATTCCATTTCTACGTCTTTTAAGCGTATCATGTATGTACCTCGCATGCCATATTTTCAGAATCGCTTTCTATTTCCGAAACTGCTGCGCAAGCCGGACGGAAAGTCGACATAATTCTTATAAAATTTATTATATACGGTTTTTCCCACCCTTGCAAGACAGGATTTTCATTCCTCATAAAATCCTAACAGAATCAAAACGCCATATATGACCTGCACTTTTCATCCTGTTTGATATCCCATTGATAAAAAGACGTTTCCCATCTCCAAAATGTTCCCGATTGTCCAATTTTTCCTGATCAGCGCCTTTGGTTCAGCCCATGCAATCTGATGGCATTGCGCCATATCAATGAGAAAAAGCCCAGCATAAGCTGGACTTTTTCGACAGACTGTGGTTTTGCACCAGCCTAGAATGGCATATTACCAACTGCCTCTCAAGAGGCTTTGAAAAAGTGTACCGACCGCATCATATTTCAGGTCGCCGCTAAAGTGAACTTGTCAAGTAAAAGTAGACTGCCATTTTCTTTCGCAAAGATTTTGAATCATTACTGTTCTCAAGCTCGCATTTCTGAGTAAATAGACTCTGCCCGTACACTCATAATCGCTTGATATTCAATTCCTGTTTTAACTGCAAAACATTCTGCTCAATGCGCCGAATGACCTCCAAGAACACAGCATCGCTTTTTCCCGTCGGGTCATCCAGCCCCCAGTCCTCCCGCCGCCTGCAGCGGAGGACTGGGCACCGAACATGACAACCCATGGTGATGACCACATCCACTTCTGGTATCTCAGATAGGCGCTTACAGGATTGGCTCTGCTCCATGTTGATACCGTAAAGCTGCTTCATCAAACGCACGGCATCCTGATTGATTTGTTTCTTCGGCTCTGTCCCAGCGGAGTAACTCTCAAATACCTCTGCGGCAAGATGTTTTCCAAGTGCTTCTGCAATCTGACTGCGACAGGAATTG
>JAHHSA010000069.1 GCA_020025475.1 Oscillibacter sp. | reverse complement strand
GGATGCAGAGAGGTCTGCAGCCTATGAAAACACTCTGTCAGCCCAAATCCCGGTGGTCCAGCGCGGCAAGGCCGAACCGGGCTGCCCGGTCAATCATCTCCCGTGCCTGTTCCGTAGATGCCTCTTCCCGCTGGGACAGCAGTTCCCGTAGGAAAAGCCCCCGCAAGGAGTCTTCCCCAGCTCGCTGCCAGAGATCCTGACTCATCTCCGTATGATCCCGCAGCTCCAGGGCATAAAATCGACTGTCCAGATCCTCCTGCAAAGCTGCTGTATCTACGCCACCCTCTCCGGTCTCCCCGACCAGGGAGATTCGGTAGAGATCCTGCTCCGTTCCCTCCGGCAGCGCCGCCAGCAGGGCCTCCTTGGGGGACTGTCCCGTGACGTCTACCTTCACGGAAACATAGCGGTGGCGGGCAAATGGCACAAAGTTCACCTCCACTGCCCCGTCATTGGACACAATTCCCTCGTAAAAGCCCTTCTCGCCCAGCTCATCAAATCCGTGCCCCTCCATGCAGCCGGACCATGCACACAGGGTCCCGCCAATCTGCATTGGCTCACTGCGGCGGTGCACATGCCCCATTGCCAGGTAGTGGAAGCCGCTGGACGCAATCTCCGTCTTTCGGATGGGCGCATACCGGGGCTCGCCGGATTCCGGCTCTCCGTGCAGAATTCCGATATGAACTTTGCCATCCCTGGGGCACATATACCCCCGCAAAAACCCCAGCCGCCGCTCTGGGGTTGTAAATGCTGCGCCATGAAACACAGCGTTCCAGGCCGGCACCTCCACCGACGTGATTCGGTCCTCTTGAAACACGGTCACATTATCTGGCCACTGTACCCGGGTCCAGGGGCTGTTCGGCCCATACCAGTCATGGTTGCCCGGCGCAATAAACACCCGGGCCTGCATCCGCCCCAGAGCTGCCGCCAGCTGCTCGCCGGTTTCCTGATAGACCGATGCGCTGTCAAATAAATCACCTGCCAGCAGCACCGCGTCAATGTCATGCTCCCGGACATAGACCGCCAGACGGTCCATCATCTCACGACTCTCCCGACGCCGTGCTGCCGCCTTGCGGGCCGGCAGTGCCCCGAAGGCGCTGTCCAGATGAAAATCCGAAGCATGAATAAATTTAAACATGGTCTGTTTCCCCCTCACACCGTGTTTTTTGCAACGAATCCTCCCGCCAGTCCTTGCACACATCGACCCAGGCCGTGAAGTTAGAGGAATATTGCTCCAACTCTTCACAGGTCATCTCGATTGTGCTGTTGTCGCTGCCAGCAGCGGGAAACACCGTTTCAAACCGCCGCAGCGATACATCCAGATAGGTCTTGACGGTTTCAGGCAGCGCAAACGGACACACACCACCCACATCATGCCCGATCAGCGTATGAGCCTCCTCATGGGTCAGCATTTTGGCCTTGGTGCGGAATTGTGCCTTGTAGCGGCTGTTATCCACCTTGGCGTCACCGGCTGTCACAATGATGATGGGCTGATCATCCACCTTGAAGCTGAGACTCTTTGCAATACGGGCACCGTTCACCCCTACTGCCACTGCAGCCAGGTCCACAGTGGCAGAGGAGACTTCAAACTCCCGGATTCTGTCCTGAATGCCAAACTGCTGAAAATAGGCTCTCACTTTCTGTATAGACATGATGATTCCTCCTTCTTCCTGCTTTTGATCAGGGGGCCGATCTCACTCAGCGGACATCCACCCGTTCCACCGCCGTACAAAGTCCAGTCTCACTGTCCAACGTAAAAATAGCCCCCTGCATTTTGGAGGGTCCGACGGGTGCTTTATAGCGACCGGGAAGGCCTCCCAGGAACCCCTCTACCGACTGCCATGGCTCGATCCCCAGCACCGATTCGATGGGGCCGGTCATACCCAGGTCTGTGATATAACCGGTGCCTTTTGGGTAGATCCGCTCGTCCGCCGTTGGAACATGGGTATGGGTCCCCCACATGGCAGAGATGCGGCCGTCCAGATAATAGCCCATCGCCAGCTTTTCGCTGGTTGCCTCCGCATGGAAATCCACCAGGGTGAAATCTGCCTGTTCCTTTTCCAGCAGACGATCCGCGGTGGTAAAGGGATTCTCGGCTCCCCAGGCCAAATCACAGCGGCCAATCAGGTTCATCACCCGGATGCGGACACCGTTCAGATCATAGATCCCGCAGCCCCGGCCCGGTGCCCGGTTTGTATAATTGGCAGGCCGAAGAATCCAGGATGTATCATCCAGCATGTTGGAAATCTGCATTTTGCCGAAGGAATGGTTGCCCAGAGTCACCACATCGGCACCCGCGTCATAAATCCGCCACGCCTGGTCCTCCGTCAAACCCACACCTGAGGCGTTCTCTCCGTTGACTATTGTAAAATCAATGCCCTCGTGCTTTTGCAGAGGCCGTAAGTTTTTTTCCAAATGGCGGAGTCCTGGCTCCATCACCACATCGCCTACAGCCAAAATCCGATACAGCATGGCGTCCTCCTTAGGATAGAATTCTCAATTTATTAGTATACCAAAGAATCAGGGTTTTGCAAAGAGTTCCGCAGGGCACTGTGAAACTTTCTACCATCACTTGTGTTTTTTCTGCATTGCCTCTATAATATGTAGTAAGAGACAAATCGGAAAGGCCGGATTGTGGATGGCTGTGCTGTATCTCCTTCCCATTGCAGTCCTGCCCTGACTGGTCTGTCCGGCTGCGAGAAGGGCCGCTGACACCTCTGGTGCGAATGGATAGCCGTGGATTTGTATCAATGGTCATCCTGCCCATCTTGCAGGAGCAGCTGTTCTGAGCCGGAGCCCATCATCAACAATTGTGTATGCAGCTGTGGAAAAGGGCGGCACGGCCGGAACGCTCAATTCTCCCTGCCGCCCCAGGGAAAACATCCAACAGGAGGCGTCCATGGCAGTCAAACTGGAATTATATCGTGTTTTTAAGGAAGTGGCAGAAGCCGGGAACATCTCTGCCGCCGCTGAAAATCTGGCTCTCTCTCAATCGGCCGTCAGCCAGTCGATCAAGCAATTGGAGACGGCTCTGCAGGCCCGTCTTTTTGCCCGCAGCCCCCGAGGCGTAGCGATGACCGACGAAGGGCAGATGCTCTATGGCTACGTCCGCAGTGCTCTGGGGCTGATCGCCACCGGCGAGGATAAGCTCTCTCAGGCCCAGCGCCTGTTGATGGGGACCTTGGTCATTGGCGCCAGCGACACCGTCACCAGTCAGTTCCTCACCCCCTATCTGGACGCTTTCCACCGCCAGCACCCTGCCATCCGCATGAAGCTGGTCAGCGGTCGCAGCGGTAAGGTACTGAGTCTTCTGAAGTCCGGTTCTGTGGATATCGCATTTGCCTCCGCTCCCTCGGATGAAGTGTTCTCCTGTCACACCTGCTTTCACACCCATACCGCCTTTGTGGCCGGCCGCAATTACAACTGCGACTTTGACCATGTCTACACCTTGAAGGAAATTGCGGAGTTTCCTCTGATTCTCCTGGAGCGCAAGGCCAGCAGCCGCTTGTTCCTGGAGCAGTATTTTCTCCACGGCGGCGTGAAACTGAACCCGGAGATTGAACTCAGTTCCCGGAGCCTGCTGGTGTCCCTGGCCCGGATTGGCCTGGGCGTCTCAGGCGTAACCCTGGAATTTGTCCAGGACGCCCTGGAACAGGGCGATATCCGCCAGCTGAAGACCGACTTTGAGATTCCGTCCCGGGCACTGGATATGTGCACACTGCGGGATGTATCCCCCAGTGCGGCTGCCGTGGCCTTTATGGAAATGATCCAGTCATCCCCCACTGATTCCTTCTCCAAAGCCCCCTGATCTGCCGTCCCTGCGCTGGGAATTTCCCCAGGAATCTTTCACCACAAGCCGTGCCCGGTGTCCATCTGGATGCCGGGCCGTTTTCGTCCTCCTACGCTGCGTGCCTTCAAACCTTTCTTTTTTTGAAAGATAATGTAGATACTTCCGAGATTTTTGATACATTTCGTATAATATGTCAAAATTATACGGATTGCAATTGCCTCCAGCGAAAAATGGCCACTGCGTTTTCCACATTCCCCAGGTTCTCCGTCTTGCGCTTCTTGCTCCGGGATGGTACAATATGAAGTCGAAAAATACAGCAAGGAGAGTTGCTTTTATGAAATTAGGTATCGTGGGTCTGCCCAACGTGGGCAAGTCAACCCTGTTCAACGCAATCACCAACGCCGGCGCAGAGAGCGCCAACTACCCCTTCTGCACAATCGACCCCAACGTGGGCATGGTGGCTGTTCCCGACGAGCGGCTGGACAAGCTGGCTGAGATGTACGAGCCGGATAAGAAGACTCCCGCCGTCATTGAGTTCGTGGACATCGCAGGTCTCGTGAAGGGTGCCAGCCAGGGCGCAGGCCTGGGCAACAAGTTTCTCTCCAACATCAGGGAGACGGACGCCATTGTTCACGTGGTCCGCTGTTTCGACGACGAGAACATTATGCATGTGGTGGCTGATGCCGGTACCAACGTGCCCGTAGACCCCCTGGGCGATATTGAGACCATCGATCTGGAGCTGATCATGGCCGACCTGGAGATGGTGAATCGCCGCATTGACAAGGCAGCCAAAGCCGCCAAGGGCGACAAGAAGTTTCTCCACGAAGTGGATGTGTTCAAGGGTCTGGCCGAGCATCTCAACGCCGGCAAGTCCGCCCGCACCTATGAGTGCTCCGACGAGGACATGGAACTGATCGCCACCTCTGATCTGCTGAGCCTGAAGCCCATCATCTACGCCGCCAACACCGACGAAGAGGGCTTCACCAACCTGGAGGGCAACAAATATTATCAGCAGGTGAAGGAGCTGGCCGACAAAGAGGGCGCACAGGTGCTGCCCATCTGCGCCCGCATGGAGCAGGACATTGCCGAGCTGGAGGGCGAGGACAGGCAGATGTTCCTGGAGGAGCTGGGCGTGGAGGAGTCCGGTCTGGACCGCCTCATCAAGTGCTCCTACGCACTGCTGGGTCTCATCTCCTTCCTGACCTATGGCAAGGACGAGTGCCGTGCCTGGACCATTACCAAGGGAACCAAGGCTCCCAAGGCCGCCGGCAAGATTCACAGCGATATTGAGCGCGGCTTTATCCGTGCTGAGGTCATTGCTTTCGAGGATATGATGAAGTGTGGCAGCGTCAACGCCGCCAAGGAAAAGGGTCTGCTCCGCAGCGAGGGCAAGGAGTACGTCGTTCAGGACGGCGATATGATCTACTTCCGCTTTAACGTCTGATGTCTCCAACAGGGAAAGGCAGCTGCCTTTCCCTGTTCTTCTCTTCCGCTCCGCAGGCTAGCCTTGCGGAGATTTTTTTGTTTGGGAACCATTTCATGCTGTCCGGCGTTTGTATAGTGAAAGCGCTTTTCAAAGAAAGGAGGCCCGCCATGGAAGAATTTCTTCGCCGGGCCATGGAAACCCACGGGGACACCGTCTACCGACTGGCTCTGTGCCGCCTGCAAAACACGGCGGATGCCGAAGATGTCTATCAAGACGTGTTTCTCCGGCTGCTGAAACAAAATACCGACGGCTGGGACGAAGAACACACCAAAGCCTGGCTGATTCGCGTAACACTGAACCGCTGCGCAGATGTAGGGCGCTTCCGCCTACGCCGGCCTGTGCTGCCCCTCTCCGCCCTGCCGGATATCGCAGTCTCATCCACTGACGAAGCCACAGAGCTGTGGGAGGCGGTCAGCCGCCTGCCCGCCAACCTTCGTACCGCGGTTCATCTCCACTACAGTGAGGGATACTCCACCGCGGAGATCAGCAGGATGCTTGGCATCCCCGCCGTCACCGTCCGCACCCGTCTCCACCGGGCCCGGATACAACTCAAAAACTTATTGGGAGGGAATGAATTTGAAGAATCCATATGAAACCTTGATGGATGCAATCCACGTCCCCGTTGGGCTCAATGACCAGGTGCTGGAAAACGCCAGACGGCAGACCGCTCCCCCGAAAAAACGCCCCTGGATTCCCGCCGCCGTCTGTGCCGCTTGTGCGCTTGTGCTGGTGCTGGGCAGCATCCGTCTCCCATCGGAGACAACCGCACCCGCCGCTTCACCGGAAGCAATGCTCCCCCATCTGGAATTTGGCATCACCGCCTGCGCTCTGGACAGCAAAGCATCCGCCCCTGATACCCCTCTCTCCTTCACCGCCCAGCCGATTGGCGGGGCTGATCGCTGCTGTCTCTTTCAGGTAGAGGGCTCTCAGATCTCCACGATACAGCTTATCATTCAGGAAGGGACGCTGTACCTCTTCAACGAGGAAGCGCAGACCCTTGAGCGGCTGGGGAATGACACCGGAGAGATTGGATTTGACCCGGAAGCCCGCTACGGCTTCCGACTGTCCGACCAGGTGGGCTTTCTCACCATTGCCGTTCAGTTTTCCACTGGTCAGCGCTCTTCCAGAACCTACCGTCTCTACGAGGAAGCTCCCTCTGCTGAGACAGGGAATTCCACGCTGACACCCAGTCCTTATTACAGTGACGCCCGCCCCCTGTCCGTTCGGGTCTCTGATACGGCAAGCACCCCTCAGCTGCGCTTCCCGCTGACACAGGAGACCACCCGCATCAGCAGCCCCTTTGGCCGGAGCTGGAGAGGCACGACCGCCATCTTCCATCCCGGCGTAGATCTCCCTGCTGAAAAGGGAACTCCCATTCAGGCCGCCGCGGACGGCACAGTGGCGGAAATCGGTATGGACCAAAAGGGCGGAAACTATGTACTCCTCGATCACGGAAACGGTCTTGCCACCTACTATCAGAACTGCCAGGAAATTTCCGTGGAGCTGAATCAGCAGGTGCATATCGGGCAGGAAATTGCCCTGGTTGGCAATACGGGTATGTCCACCGGTTCGCATCTCCACTTTGAGGTGCGGGTAGACGGTCAGCCACAGGACCCGCTGCTCCATTTCAGCCAGGATACCGTAGCATCGCTGCAACGACCCTCATAATCAAAACCACCAGTTGAACTGGTGGTTTGCACAAGCCCTAGAAGGGCATAT
>JAHHSA010000068.1 GCA_020025475.1 Oscillibacter sp. | reverse complement strand
ACATGGTATTTCTGCTCCTTGTCGGCGGTGACCAGGTAAACGTTGTCCCCCTCGCTGCTCTCGCCTACATTGATATATTTGCGGATCTCAATGGTTCCCTTCGTGCCCATAATGAATACCCGGCCGTCGCCCCAGGCGCCCAACCCATCCGGGGTGAACCAGTCCACACGGAAGTAGCAAGTAGCGCCATTTTTGGCCTTCAGGATGCCCTCGCCGAAGTCCTCAAAGCTGGGGTGGTCCGGATTTGCGTAGTTTGCCACGACGCTTTTGAGCACCTCTACCTCCTCCTGACCGGTATAGGCCAGGAACTGTTCAATCTGATGGCTGCCGATGTCGGTGATGATGCCGCCATTCTGGTCGGGCACAAAGAACCAGTCGGGCCGCGTAGCCTTATTCAGCCGGTGGGGGGCCAGGATGGTGACCTGGAGGATCTCGCCGATCTCACCCTGCTCAATGAGCTGCTGGGCAAAGACAGAACCCTCAACATGGACCCGCTCGCCGAAGTAGACCATATACTTCCGACCGGTCTCGGCACAGCAGGACCGGGCGGCCTCGATCTCGTCCAGGGTGAGCATCCCAGGCTTGTCCACAAAGTAGTCTTTCCCGTGGCGCATGACCCTCAGGCCAAGATCACAGCGCAGGTCGGGCCGTGGGGCACCGGCAATCAGCTTGAGTGCGGGGTCGGAGAGCACCTCCTCCTCACTTTTGGCAGCTACCGCTTGAGGATAGCGCTCCAAAAACGCGGCTACCTTTTTGGGGTCAGGGTCATAGACGCGGACCAGCTTGGCCCCGGACTCTATCAGCCCGTTACAAATGGCGTAGATATGACCGTGGTCCAAGCCAACCACACCGAACGGAAACTGGTCCCCGTGGCAAACAACGTGTTTTTTCCCCTGCGATACGGGCGCATAATTCATTCCATCTGCTTTTTGCATACTGTATGCTCCCAACTCAAAGTGTGCCGCCCACGGAGATGCCCAAATCGGCAAAGCTCTCCACGCTCTTACGCTTCTCGTGGAAGCGCACGGCGTGCTCCAGAATCCCTTCCTTGGTGTAGAAGGGGTCTGCCTGGGTCATGGGGAATTGGACCGTCTGCCCCAGAAAGGCAGATTGATACACGCCGGCAATGAACTCCACCGTGCGGCGGCCATCTTCTCCGGTGACCAGAGGCTCGGTTCCCTGTTCAATCGCGGAGAGCATATTCTCGATCTGGCCGCAGTGCTCAACATAAGGAAGCTGGGGCAGGGCGTTGAAGGCAGCCTCCAACGCAGCACAGGCGGTGTCATCGGGGACGGGATAGCCGTTTTCCAGCTGACGGCTCACGGCCAATTGGTGGGGGATCTCGATGCTGGCGTTCTCGGTGTCGATGATGATGTTCTGCTTTTCACCGTGGTGGAGCAGAGAGCTTACCAGAGAGCCTACCGCACCGTTCTGGAAGCGGATCGTGCTGATCGAGACGTCCTCCACCTCGCTGCCGCTATGATTCTGATTGGCCACCATGGCCTGCACCGACTGGACGCCGCCCATGAGCCAGAGGAAGAGATCGATGTGATGTACCGCGTGAATGAAGGTACAGCCACCGCCCTCCTTCTCCCAGGTGCCGCGCCACACCAGGTCATAGTAGTGGTCGCCACGCCACCAGAGCGAATTGGCCTGGGCAAACAGGGGCTTGCCCAGCTTGCCGCTGTCCAGCAGCTGCTTGGTTCGCATGACGTCCTGCTTGAAGCGGTTCTGAGCGATGGCAGCCAGCTTGGCTCCGCCCTTTTTGGCGGCGGCCAGCATTTCGTCACACTCCTTCAGGGTGGGGGCCATGGGCTTCTCACACAGGACGTTTTTCCCGGCCAGCAGGAAGTCCACGGAGGTCTGGCAATGGAGAGACGGGGGCAGACAAATGGAGACGAGCTGGATGTCCTCACAGCCCAGCAGGTCGTGATAGTCCGTATATACGTCGCAGAGGAGACCATACTTCTGTTTCTTCTCTTCGGCTTTCTGCCGGTTCACGTCAACCAGGGCACGGATCTCACAGCGGGGAGCCAGCTTCTGATATGCCTCAATATGGGTATTGGCGATGTCGCCGGTACCAAGGATTGCAACTCCAATCATAATATCAACTCCTATTATATAACATTCGGGCGGGAACGCTGGGCAGCCGGGCTGGCGTTCCTGCCATCTTGTGCCTAAGCAGCAAGCGAGGGGCGATGTGACCACCTCCAATTCCTGGGGCTTCTGTGCCCGTGGCAAAGGCAGTCGGCAATCTGCTTGCTGCAGCGCTTCATTTGCATTGGTCGTGCGGCCCTCTTACTGGGCAGCCTTTCGGTGCTTTTTCAGTCTCTGGAAGAGGCCAGTCTGGGAGAGAACGAGCAGCACGATCAAGGCCAGAAATACCAGGCAGATGGGGCGCTGGAACATAGGCGCGATGCTGCCGTTGGTGATGGTGAGGGCGCGGCGCAGGTTGGTGTCGGCCATAGGCCCAAGGATGACGCCCAGCAGGAAGGGGGCGGCCGGGAAATTCAGCTCGGACAGGAAGAAGCCCAGAATTCCGAACACGAACATGACCTTTACATCGAACATGTTATAGTTGATGACATAGGAGCCCACAACACACAGCACGAAGATGATCGGCATGAGGATGACCTTTTTCAGCCCCAGGATCTTCACGGTAAACTTGGAGACCAGCAGAGCCAGGCCCCACATGGCGATGGCAGCCACCCCCAGATAGACGCAGACCTGGAAGAGGAACTCGGGCGTCTCCTGCATCAGCAGGGGGCCGGGGCGGTAGCCGTGCATGAGAAAGGCCGCCAGCAGCACGGCCGCGGGGGCAGAGCCGGGCACAGCCAAAGACAGCACAGGGATAATGGCACCGCCCACACAGGCGTTGTTGCCCGCCTCGGCGGAGACGATGCCCTTGGGGTTTCCTTTTCCGAAGGACTCAGGGTCCTTGCTGGTTGATTTGCTGGCCCAGTAGGAAAGCCATCCGCCCACATCTTCGCCGACGCCGGGGATGATGCCTACGCCCACACCGATCAGAGCGGAGCGGACGATTGCACCGATGTTGTGGCAGATGGTGATCAGACCCTCCTTAATATGGAAGGGGGACATTTTGAGAATGGTATGGTCGGTGTTCTTAAAGGCCTTTATGATCTCCGGGAAGCCAAACAAGCCGATCATAACCGGAATGAGCTGGATACCGCCCATCAAATTGAGGTTGCCGAAGCAGAAGCGGGGCGTGGCAGAGAGCTTATCCAGACCAATCTGCGCCACCAGCAGCCCCATGATGCCAGCCATCCAGCCCCGCATGGCGTTGCCGCCGGAGGTCAGGCTGCCGCAGATCACAATGCCGAAGATGGCCAGCAGGAAAAACTCCCAGGTGCCGAATTGCAGCGAAACGCTGGTCAGCATCGGAGTCAGGGACATGACGCACGCGACGCTGATGAGGGTGCCGAGGCAGGAGGCAGTGGTGGCCAAAAAGATCGCGTAGCCGCCCTTGCCCTGGTTGGCCAGGGGGAAACCGTCGGATGCGGTGGCGGCGGAAGCGGGGGTGCCGGGGATATTCAACAAAATAGCGGACTGGCAGCCGCCGGAAATGGAACCCACATACACAGCCAGCAGAGAGATCAGGGCGGACTGGGTCGGCAGGTTATAGGTTAGGCCAGTCAGCAGGGCAATGGCCATAGTGGCGCTCAGGCCGGGCAGCATACCCATGATCAGACCGGCCAAGGTAGAGACAAGGGCGATGACAAGATTTAGTGGCTGGAACACGGTCTGCAGTGCCTGAAAAAAATACATAAGATCCATCGTTTCTCTTCTCCTCCTCTTACGGCAGCGGCACGCGGAACAGCACCTGGAACAGGAGCACGATTCCGCCTACGGCGGCGGTACTCAGCAGCAGGATACGCACGGGGGTGGTGGCTTTCAGATAGAACATCAGACCGGCAATGAAAAGCAGAGAGGAGATCCAGAAGGGAAGAAAATGCATCAGGATAAAGACATAGACGGCCATGATGGCCACGCCGGTGATCATGCTGCGGGTGGCCTCATCCTTTGTCAGCATGGCGGCCCAGGCTTTTATCTCTGCCAAGCGGGTCTTCAGCCCGCCGTTTTTGAGACTGCCAATCAGATAGAGAATTCCGCAAAGCAGCAGGGAAATGCCCAAAATCAGGGGCATAAGCCCAGGTGAGAGGTACATGGGCTCGCCGGCATCCGTGTAGAGTTTGATGCTGCCGAAGATGACGGCGCCTGATAGGAGCAGGATGACGACTGCGCCCAGAAAGTCGTAGTGCTTGTGTTCACTCATCAAGGTTCCTCCTTTTGGAACAGCTGGAAACAATTCAGACATAGTCCGTTTTCAACAAAGGGGGCGCGGCTGGAACCCAGCCGCGCCCCCGTGCTTGTGGTGTCATTACTCGGGTTTGGCGATATTCAGGTCCTCGGGGTTAGTCTTGGCAACGCCAGCGTCGAACAGGGTCCAGGCAACGACACTCTGGAGTCTGTTGACGTAGTCAGCGGAATCCGCGCGGCCCATAGCAGTCACAGTGAAGCCCTTGGTGGCGCAGAAATCCAGGAAGGCCTGATCCTTGCAGGCGGTATCAAAGGCAGAGTCCAGCTTGGCCAGAATGCCCTCGTCCAGCCCCTTGGGGACCAGCAGACCGGTGGTCTCGCCCATGGGCAGCTTGGTGCTCAGATCGGGCAGAGCCTTGGTGATGGAGGGGATGACGGTACCGTTCTCCAGAGTGATATCCTCGGTGGTGTAGCAGGCCAGGGCGCGCAGGTCACCGGAGATAATCATGTCCTTCATCTCAACCAGCAGCTGGGGGGCGAAATCGACCTCGCCGGACAGGGTGGCGACCAGAGCCGCATTACCGCCGTCATAGGGGACGTGCTTGTACTCTGCATCAGATGCACCCGCCAGCAGCTCGGCACCGATGTGACCGGCAGAGCCGGGGCCAGCCGTACCGGCCGTGATCTGGCCGGGGTTCGCCTTCATGGCGGCGATCAGATCGTCGATGGTCTGATAGGGGGAGTCCTTGGACACGGCAATGACGTTGGGCGTAAAGGTGGCCAGCCAGATGTCCCAGGCATCGGGCATGGTGTCCAGCAGACCCATAACGGGCAGAGAGGTGAAACTCAGCAGGCCGTCGGCCAGGACGGTATAGCCGTCATTTTTGGCGCGCAGGACGCTCTGCGTGCCCACGGAGCCACCTGCGCCAGGGGTGTTGGTGACGGAAAAGTTGACGCCAAGATCACGGCCCATAGCCTCGCCTACCACGCGGCCGGTCAGATCAGTGGAGCCGCCGGCGCCAAAGGGCACGGTCATGTTGATGTCGCGCTCGGGGTACTTGTCGGCAGCGGGCTGACCGGCGCTGCAGCCGGTGGCCAGCATAGCTACAGCCATGGCTGCGGCAAGGAACGTGGTGAATTTCTTCATGTCAATGACTCCTTTTCTGTGCGGAGATCCACAACCGAAGTCCCTTCCTGAAGCAAGGGCGCAAGGCAGATCTCCTGCTTTTTTTGTGTGTGCGCCGGATGGTTGATGTTTTCCAGGAGCAGCTGGGCGGCGCATTTGCCCAGCTCATACTCCCGCTGGTCGATATGGGTAAAACAATTTTGCCCCACGGTGGCCCATCGGGGGGAGCCGATCAGAATGACCGAAATATCCCGACCGGGGACCAGACCCCGTTCAGTGAGACAGTTGACACCGCCCTCCGCCTGTACATTGTAGGCGTAAAGAATGGCCGTCACATCAGGATGATCCTCCAGAAGCTGCTGTGTCATGGTATAGCCGGCCGCTTCGGAAAAGGCATCCTGCATGATGGTGACCTGTTCAGGTGGAATCCCGGCCTCTTGTGTCACATCCAGAAAAGCCCGGCGGCGGCAGTCCAGGTCGGCGATATGGGAATTCCAGCCGATGAACGCCAGGTGCCGATGTCCTTTTTGGACAAGATGCTCGGCGGCCAGTCGGCCGCATCGGTAGTTGTCTGTGGTGACCCAGTTGTAATTATCCACACCTTCCAGAGGACGATCCGGCACAACGATGGGCACATCCAGCTGACGCAGCAGCGCGGTGTTCTCTTTCCCCTTGACCGTGGGAATCAGAATGTAGCCGTCCACGCGGTGCTGCACCATGCGGTTGATGATCTCCATCTCGCGCGTTGGATCGTCAAAGGTGTTGCAGATGGAAAGAATGTAACCCTCCTTCTCTACTTCGGCCTCGATGGCCAGGACCATGCGCGTGAAAAACTGGTTTGAAAACTGCGGAACCAGCACCGCGATGATCCCACGCTTTTTCCCCCGCAGGCTGCTGGCTGCGCTGCTCTTGACATATCCCGTTTCTTCCACTGCTTTTAGGACCCGTGCGCGCATCTCGTCGCTGATATAGCGCCCTTCCTTGCCGCTGAGTACATAGGATACGGTTGGCGCAGTCGTGCCGGCCAGCTTCGCGACATCTTTCAGAGTGGCATATTTTTCGCCCATGATCTTCCCTCTTCTCTGACGTTTGATCGGTCTGAGAGCGGCAGCACAGAGCAGGGTGCAGAATCGCTGCAGAAGGGCTGCGGTCATGTCACATCTCCCGACGCGCGAGGAAGTCTCCTTCCCTGTCTACATCACCCTTACCAAGCAACAAGCAAACGTTTGCCTGCTGCGGATAAAAATTGTCTCCCTGGTAGTTTTACGTGCTGCAAAGGAAAAATGACTGCGAGCTGCCAGGAAGACCACGCATGAAATGGACCACTCTGTCCAAGATGCCTCTCTGTCGCATAGCATAGTAAAAATCGGCCTGTCTGTCAATAGGCAATCGTTTGCTCTGAACATTTTTGTGGGTATCATATAGGCAAACCTAAGGCAAATTGACTATTTTGCTTAATCGCTTATTGGACATGAGGGGGTGAAAAATCGACCAATCGGCGCTTCCTTGTGATTTTATCCAAAGCAACGGGCGTTGCTTTGGACACTTCTCCGTTTTACGTTTGCCGGCGCAGTTGCTTCTTGACGGAAGCTGACGGTTGTGTTAAAAACAAAGAGACCACTCACCAAGATCCCTCGTCTAACCATTTTGCGCTCCAAGATCCCTCGTCTAAAATTTTGCGTGCAGCCATCCGGGTTGCAGGCAGAGCATTTCTTTCCCATCCAAAGCAGTTGTCGCCCGGAATCCCGTTCGCCAGCGCGCCCGCGTTCCATTCAAATGGAACGCGGACGCGTTTTGCATTGACAATTCAAAGCCGATGTGCTAGACTGATGAAACCGACC
>JAHHSA010000007.1 GCA_020025475.1 Oscillibacter sp. | reverse complement strand
GCACTTCAGGGGTGGGCGGCAGAGTCTCCGGATTTTCCGGCGTTGTTGCAGGAGGGGTCTCCGGCAGCGGGGCAGGGGTGACGCTGGGAACGGAGGGAGCTGCGTCAGGACCCTTGAGAATAACCTTGTCCCGAGCCTTATAATCACTGTTGGCTTCAAAGCTGGAGGAGATCAGTTTACCGTTTGCGTCATAGCGGTTGCGGTATGTCTGATATTTATGACCGGTGTAGGGGGTGACCTTCACCTTGGTGGTTCCGGGAGCCAGTGTGGGATCCTCCTCGATGACCTCCTGGAAGGGGGTGGTGGAGAGGTGTTTGTTGGTAATCTTGGCGGAGATGCCGTCGGCATTGGTGCCCCAGATCTTGATGGTCAGCTTGTTTTTCGCATAGATGGTCTCAATGCGGAGAGGGTAGCCGGTGTTGTTGGTGAACTTATAGTCCGGACCACCCCAGGATACGGTGGCGTCCATACCGGCGGGAATGTAGGAGGGAATGTAGCGGTGGGCGTAGCGCTCCGTGATCTGCAGGTCAGCGCGGAGGCAGGCCAGATACAGGGTAGAGGACGGCTGGCACACGCCACCGCCGATTTCGTCCACGGTCTCACCCTTGACGTAGGCGGGAGCAGCCTGATAGCCCTTGGCAGTGGTTCGCTTGCCAACCACGCCGTTATAGGAGAATACCTCGCCGTCATTGAGCACATACCCGTTGAAGGAGGCGGAGGATAGCCGGACATTGCTCCTTCGGGCAGAAGACCCGCGCACCTCGGTGGTGCATTCGCCCAGAAGGTCCCGGAACAGAACCTTGTTCAATTCCTCGGCGGTCACGTCCGGCATCTGGATATCAGCAGGAACGCTGATGGTCTCACCGGGCTGGGCGGCATCCATCAGAGCCTGGGCGGCGGCAACGTCAAAGTTGGCGCCCACCTGTTCCGGAGTGATGGATTTGCTTACCGGGTCATAACCGGCGTTTTTCATCTTACCCGACACCTGGTCCAGCATTTCCTGGGCGGTGAGGGTCTGGGCAATAACCGGCGTGCCGGGACAGTCCATCACCACAAAGTCATAGTCAGCCAGGCCGGCCGCGATCACCTCACGCAAAGCGGCGGGGGCAACGGAATAGCCATTGCGGGGCATCGTAACAGCAACGGAATTTTCTCCCAGCTGGTAAGCGGCATCTACAGCGGGCAGAGAAATACGCTCTGCCAGAGCCTGCTCGTTCAGGTTGGGCGCAGTCAGGACAGGCGTGATGACCTGGTGCAGCAGGGCGCTTTTTAAAAAGCGCCAGCCGCTGGAAAAGAAGCTGCCGCCGTGGCAGTAATCCCAGACTTTCTGAGCGGAGGCGGCGCTGTCGATCTGCACACCGCCCAAATCTTCAAAATCCAGAGCAGTTTCATAGTCGGGCAGAGAGAGCAGGTTCCCATTTTCATCCACAATGTTCATGGTAATGGACGGCGCAATCATCAAATTGGCTTCGGAGAGAGCAGATGTCGCCTGCTGGACGGTTTGACCGCCCAAATCTGTGGAAACAATGGTGATGCCGGGGAAAATGGTGTTCCGCTTCGAGGTGTAAACGCACAGGCACAAATAGACGGCCAGCAGGGCTGCCACAATCCCCAGAATGACGGGGAGCGTTTTCTTTTTGGGCGTCGATGCCAAGCGCTTTCCGCCCGTCTGAGGGCTTGGGATGGCATCATTGATCGTCGGTTCCATAGATGAGACCTCCTGCTGCGGTATTGAACAGGGGAGTGTGCTCCCCACAGGTTCTTCAGCAGGTATCATTATAGCATAAATTTGGCAGAAGAAGGTTACAATCTTGCAACAAAACGGAAACATCAGCCAGTCTTTTGCCGGGTCTCCCGCCGCCGTTTGGGTACACGGATAGTGAGCAGAATATCGTCTTCTGTCTCCTCCCGGCGGCTGATGGCGTCGATACCCGCATCCCGGATCAGCCGCAGTCCCCGGTCCACGCTGTTGAGAAACAACCGCACGTCCTTGATGATGAAGGTCCGGCGGCCTGCGGGGGCCGTCTGCTGCAAGGCAGCCAGCCGGCGCTCTATCAGCTGCTCTGTCTGGGCCACATTCAGAGATCGGCTACAGACGGTTTTCAAAGCAGAAAGCCGCTCGGTCTCATCATCCAGCCGCAGGAGAGTCCGGGCGTGGCGCTCCGTCAGATGGTGTTCGGTCAAAATGCCACGGCAGGCCGGGGAAAGGCGCAGCAGCCGCAATTTGTTGGCAACAGCGGAGGGGGAGCGCCCCAACTGGGCGGCAGCTTCTTCCTGGGTGAGACCCGTATCCCTGAGATAGCCGGCGATGGCCTCCGCTTCTTCGAAATAGTGGAGATCCCGCCGCTGTAAGTTCTCCACAAGAGCCAGAAGGGCCGACTCCCGGTCGTCCGCCTCTGTCTCAATGCAGGGGACGGAGGACAATCCCGCCAGTTTTGCAGCCCGCAGGCGCCGTTCTCCCGCAACCAGTTCCCAGCCCTCCTTCAGTCGGCGAACAGTGAGCGGCTGCAAAATGCCGTGGCGTTGGATGGACGCCGCCAGCTCGTCCAGGCCGGACTGCTCAAAGACCTGCCGGGGTTGGCGCGGGTTGGGACGGATTTCCCCCACAGGGAGGGACAATACCTGTTTTTCCTCCTGATGTACCATGGAACTGCCTCCTTTCCAGTTGCCCCTCATTTTACACAGAACTGTGGAAAAAGTTCGCTGTAATCTGTCGACAGGCCGCAAAACCCACGCAAAAAAGGCTGCGCCGTAGCGCAGCCTTTTGGAAAAAGAACAAATTTACTTGCAGGTGTAGGCAAACCAACCGTCGGCAGACTGGGTTTCCAAAATCTCCAGACCTGCTTCCTTCAGCTTGTCGGCCACCTCTTCGGCCCGGTCGTCGATGATGCCTGAACAGAGGAACAGACCGTCGGGCTTGAGCAGGGAGCGGACACGGGGAGCCAGGGCAATGATGACATCGGAGACAATATTGGCAAGCACCACGTCGTAGCCGCCGCCAATTTCTGCCTGCAGAGCTTTGTCGGTAATGATGTCGCCCACCCGGACTGTATACTGGTCCCTGGAGATGCTGTTCATGGCGGCATTGGCATAGGCCACATCGGGGCACTTGTCGTCAATGTCCACCGCCACAGCAGAGGCGGCACCCAGCTTGAGGGCGGCAATAGACAGTATGCCGCTGCCACAGCCCAGGTCGGCCACTGTCTCGCCGCCATGGATGGCCTTTTCCAGGGCTGTCAGGCACAGGCGGGTGGTAGCATGGCTGCCGGTGCCGAAGGTCAGACCTGGCTCCAAAATGAGGGGGACCCGGTCGCCGGCATCGGCGGTTTCCCACTGGGGAATGACAATCAGCCGGTTGCCGATTTTCATGGGCTTGTAGTACTGCTTCCAGTTGTTCTCCCAGTCGGCATCCTGCATTTGCTCCATGGTCATCAGGAGGGTGCCGCAGTCGTCGTGTTCCTCTTTCAGCTTTTGCAGGGCAATGCGGACTTCCGCCATTTTGGCAAAGCCAGTTTCATCCGCAGGAAGATAGAAGGTGACCCGGGATTTGCCCTGCATGGTCTTTTCCAGGTCCTCATCCACATAGTCCCAGTACTGGTGATTGTTCTCAAGAAAGTCCTGAAACTCGGTCTCATCGTCAATGACAAGACCGTCAATGTCCATAGCGGAAAGCATGGTTTCCACGGTTTCCAGACCGTCGTGGACGGTATCTATGTGTAATTCCAACCAATTCAAGGGTTAGCGCTCCTTTCCAAGGAAAAACAGAGCCACCGTGCCGGGGCCGGCGTGGCTGCCAATGACGGGGCCAATGTAGTTGATATGAATGTCAGTGATGCCAAACCGTCGGGTGATCTCGTTAGCGACCCATTGCGCATCTTCCAGACAGTCACCATGGGAGATGAAAATGGTCTGGTGAGCGGGATCAATGGCAGTCTTTTCCATATGATCCACCAGGGCAGTCAGAGAGGCCTTCCGTCCGCGGGCTTTGCTCACGGGGATGAGATGACCGTCATTGTCCACATGCATGACGGGCTTGATCGCGAGCATCGTGCCAACCAGAGCTGTGGTGGCGCTGATGCGGCCGCCCCGCTTTAAATGGTTCAGATCGTCCACGGTGAACCAGTGGCTGACCTTCAGCTTGTTGGCCTCGGCGAAGTCCCGGACCTCCTCCAAAGATTTTCCGGCGGCCTTCTCCCTGGCGCACAGGTATGTGAGAAGGCCCTGCCCCATAGAGGCGCACAGGGTGTCCACCACCAGCACGGTGCGGTCAGGGAACTGTTCCTTTAGATCCTCAACAGCAATATTGGAATTTTGGAAGGTGGAGGAGAGGCCAGAGGAGAAGCATAGATAAAGGACATCCATGCCTTGCTCCAGATAATGGGACATAGCCTGCTCAAAATCACCCATACTGATGGCGGAGGTGCTGGCGGTTTCACCACTGCGAATGCGTTCATAGAATTCGTGGAATCCAATTTCCCGGCCATCGGGCCAGTTGCGGTAGGTCTCCTTACCAATTTGCAGCAGCATGGGTAAAATATGGAGATCCAGTTCCGTCTGCATCTGGGCGCTGAGGTCGCAGCAGCTGTCGGTCATCAACACAAAATTGGACATATCAGTCACGCTCCTTGTCTTTTTTATGGGATTTGGACTTTTTTTCATCGCCCGCATCCGTGCCCTTTTGCTGGCGCAGCAGGGCCACATAATGGCTGCTGACTACGCCGGCGGCGTAGCTCATGAGCGCAAAGTGGATGGCGGAGTCCGCCAGATCACTGGGGTCTGCCTGCTCCGGCTGTGCGGCGGACCGCTCAGTCATTTCGCTGGCGGCGATGGTCAGGGCTTTGTCCAGACTTTTGCAGAAGGCGGCGTAGCCGTCCTCCACGGAGCGCTCACCCTGTAGTTCCTCCCGAATCAGCAAATCCATATCCTTGGTGGACATGACCCGCTTCATTACGCAGATGGCCGTTAGATAGGCCAGGTGCTCCCGGTTGTATTTCTTTCCCTCGGCCCGGGGGACCAGGCCGGTTTTGGTGTAGTTGTTCACCATGGCGGCGGTGAGACCGTCCGACTCATCAAGTCGGATGACCTGTCGATCCATGTAGCTCAGGACCTGATCCATGTACAGGGAGAAGTCCGGCAGCTGCTCCCAGGAAGCAGGGCGCTGGGTTCGCAGCCGCTCTTCAAGCTCAGACAAATCGTACAAAAAAGCACGCTCCTTTCAGGCAGTTTGCCAAGAATCCAGAGGCAAAAACGCCTGAGGAAGCTTTGGGTAAACGGTCGGTATCCTGCCATTGTGCATACAGTGTACCATTCGCAGGTGATTTTGTAAACCGCGTTTTGCGGAATCTGATACGATTTCACAGAAAAACAACACCACGTCTCCAGAAAAGAAACGCGGTGTTGCTGGTATCCTTCATTTTCCGACACAGAATCGGTCAAAGATTCTGGAGACAATGGCATCCCTGGCAGTGCGCCCAGTGAGTTCGCCCAGGACATCCAGGGCCTCTTCGGCGTCAGTGAGTACTGCGTCCGGGGTGAGACCTGCGTCCAGGGCGTCTCTTGCCCGGCGGACGGCGTCTCTTGCCCGGCGGGCGGCCTCCTCCTGGCGTTGATCGGTGAGCAGGGAGCCGGTGTCTCTGGGATCGCCGGCTGGGAAGAGGTCTGCCACGGCGCCTTCCAGATCGCTGAGTCCCTCGCCGGTGACAGAGGACAGGGAGACGACGGCGGCGGGAGCATGGTCCGCCTGTGTCCAGGGGAGGACGGGCACGGGGGCGGAGGTGAGGTCCTGCTTGGACCAGACCAGAATCCAAGGGATGGCCCGGCGGGCGGCATCGCTGAGAATCTCCCAATCTTCGGCGGTAAGAGGCTGGGCACCGTCCACTACCGCAAGAATCAGACCGGCGGATTCCATAGCCTTTCTGGAGCGTTCCACGCCCAATTTTTCCACCTCGTCCCGGGCATCCCGAATACCGGCGGTGTCGATGAGCCGCAGCAGGATGCCGCCGCAGAGGACGGATTCCTCCACCGTGTCCCGGGTGGTACCGGGGATGTTGGTGACTATGGCCCGGTCATAGCCGGCCAGAGCGTTGAGCAGCGAGGATTTTCCTGCATTGGGACGGCCCACGATTGCGGTGCGGATGCCGGACTTAAGGACCTGGCCCCGGCGGCAGGTGGCCAGCAGTCGGGTCAGGGTGTCATCGGCAGTTTGAAGAGAGGCACAGATCTGGGCCGGATCAGTGTCCTGAATATCCTCATCGGGGTAGTCCACCACGGCGTAAAATCGGGAGGTGATCTCCAGCAGCGACTCCTGGATCGGTTCCAGGTGGCGGCGCAGTGCACCGTCCAGCTGGGCGATGGCGTTGCGTGCGCAGGCGGCCGTTTCTGCGTCAATGAGATCCACCACAGCCTCGGCCTGAGTCAGATCCAGACGGCCATTGAGGAAAGCGCGCTTGGTAAACTCGCCCCGGCCCGCCTGGCGGGCACCAGCGGTAAAGAGTGCGTTAAGCAGTTCCCGCAGCACCACGGGGGAGCCATGACAATGGAACTCGGCGGAGTCTTCGCCGGTGTAGCTGTGGGGGCCAGGGAAGCGCACGGCCAGGCCGCGGTCAATCTCCCTGCCCTGGGCATCCAGCATTTGACCAAAGACCATTTTGCGTGGTTCCAGTTGGTCAAAGGGCGCGGCCTTTTCGGTGCGGAATACCCGGTCACACAGGGCAAAGCAGCCGGGGCCGGAGACTCGAACAACGCCGATGGCCGTGGCGGCAGCGCCGGTGGCAATGGCGGCAATCACGTCCATGAAAATCAACTCCTTAACAAAAAATGTGGAAAAACGGGGCGGGCTGCAGCCCGCCCCGTCAGGGTTTTCAAAACAACATGAGATGCCTCTGAGGGTGATTATTTCACGCGCTCACCGTTGGCCTCCTTGGCCTTGATCTCATGCATGGCGTCCTTGTGGGAAAGGTTCACGCGGCCCTTTTCGTCGATATCGGTGACCTTAACCCACATCATGTCACCAATCTTGCAGGCGTCCTCCACCTTCTCAATGCGGTGGTCAGCCAGCTTGGAGATGTGCACCAGGCCGTCCTTGCCGGGAGCCAGCTCAACGAAAGCGCCAAAGGTCATGAGCCGGACGACACGGCCGTAGTACAGGGAGCCGACCTCGGGCACAAACACGATGTCGTCGATGCACTTCTTGGCAGCATCGCAGCTGTCGGGGTTGGGAGCGGAGATGAACACAGAGCCGTCGTCGTTGATGTCGATCTTGGCACCGGTGTCAGCCACGATCTTCTGAATGACGGAGCCGCCCTTGCCAATGACGTCTCGGATCTTATCCGGGTCGATGTGCATGGTGATCATCTTGGGAGCATACTTGGAAACTTCCTTGCGGGGCTCAGAGATGCAGGGCAGCATGATCTGGTCCAGAATCTCGCAGCGAGCGTCGTAGGTGATGTCCAGAGCGTTCTGGATGATCTCCATAGTCAGACCGTCGTTCTTCAGGTCCATCTGAATGGCGGTAATACCCTTCTTGGTACCGGCTACCTTAAAGTCCATTTCGCCGTGGAAGTCCTCGACGCCCTGAATGTCGATGAAGGTGGTGAAACCGCCGTTGTCGTCCTGAATCAGGCCGCAGGAGATACCGGCAACGGGAGCCTTGATGGGTACGCCGGCATCCATCAGAGCCAGAGTAGAGCCGCAAATGGAGCCCTGAGAGGTGGAACCATTGGAGGAAACAACCTCAGAGACTACGCGGATGGAGTAGGGGAACTCCTCCACGGAGGGCAGCACGGGCAGCAGAGCACGCTCGGCCAGAGCGCCGTGACCGATCTCACGGCGACCGGGGGAGCGGGCGGGCTTTGCTTCGCCGACAGAGTAGCCGGGGAAGTTGTAGTGGTGCATGTAGCGCTTCTCAGTCTCTTCCCAGATGGTGTCCAGCTTCTGGTTGGCGGACAGGGTATCCAGGGTGCAGACGGACAGGACCTGGGTCTGACCGCGGGTAAACAGACCGGAACCGTGGACGCGGGGCAGCACGCCAACTTCGGCGGCCAGAGGACGGATCTCGTTCTTCTGACGGCCATCCACACGATGACCCTCCAGCAGCCAGGCCTTGACGATCTTTTTCTGGAACTTGTAGGTGATCTCGTCCAGATACTGATCCATCTCGGGGTAGTCCTCGAGGAAGAGGTCGTGCCACTTCTCAATCAGCTGGTTCCAGCGAGCCTCACGGACGTTTTTGTCGTCAGTATCCATAGCGGCCTTGGCATCCTCCATGGTGGCCTCGACAATCTTGTCAAACAGCTCCTGGTTAAAGTCAGCATGGGGATACTCAAACTTGGGCTTGCCAATCTCGGCAACCATGCGGTTGATGAGCTCGATCTGCTTCTGGTTCTCTTCGTGAGCCAGCTTGATCGCGCGGAACATGGTGTCGTTGTCCACCTCGTTGGCGCCGGCCTCGATCATGACGACCTTCTTGCCGGTGGAGACCACGGTGACGTCCAGGTCGGAGACCTGACGCTGTTCCGAGTTGGGATTCAGGACCAGCTCACCGTTCACCAGACCAACCTTCAGAGCGCCCACAGGGCCGTTCCAGGGAATGTCGGAGATGGCCAGAGCTGCGGAGGTACCGATCAGAGCGGCAATCTCGGGAGAGCAGTCGTGGTCCACGCTCATGACAGTAGCCATGATGGAGACATCGTTGCGGAAGTCAGAGGGGAACAGGGGACGAATGGGGCGGTCGATGACACGAGAGGTCAGAATGCCCTTCTCACCGGGGCGGCCCTCACGACGGTTGAAAGAACCGGGGATGCGGCCCACGGCATACATCTTCTCCTCGAAGTCCACAGACAGCGGGAAGAAATCAATGCCGTCACGGGGACGGGCGGCTGCGGTGGCGCACACCAGCACACGGGTGTCACCGTAGCCGACCATGACAGCAGCGTTGGCCAGCTCAGCCAGCTTGCCCACTTCCAGAGTCAGAGGGCGGCCTGCCAGATCCATCTCATACTTATGATAGCCAGGAAACTGTCTTTGAGTAATGATGGTAGACATAAATTATTCTCCTTTACAGTAGTGCTCAGGAGAGGCTCTTTTCGTATTTGAACCCATGTCCGATGTGCAGGCACGCGTTCAAACACAAAAAGCGGCGACTCCCGGCGAATTGCGCAAAAACAGAAAAGGTGACGGAGGGATTCTCCGCCACCTTAGGACTGTCACAAACTCTCTTGCGGAGAAAGTTTCACAGAATGCTGCCGCAGAGCGGCAATGCAAGCCAAAAGACTTCTCTTGGAAAATCCGCGGATTTCCAGAAAAATCTTACTTACGGATACCCAGCTTGGCAATCAGAGCACGATAGCGCTCAATGTCCTTCTTCATCAGGTAATCCAGCAGGCTGCGGCGCTGACCGACCATCTTCAGCAGACCACGGTTGGAGTGCTTGTCCTGGGGGTTCATCTGCATGTGCTTGGTCAGGGTGTTGATCCGCTCGGTCAGAATAGCAATCTGAACCTCGGGGGAACCGGTGTCGGTCTCGTGAGTACGGTTGGCGCTGATGATAGCGGCCTTTTCTTCTTTACGCAGCATGGAAAAATCCACCTTTCAATAATATGCCCACGGGACTGCGTCTTGGGCCGGTGAAAGTCCGCAAAACGAAGCGCCGGGGTGCTAATTTTGTGTGAATTACACACTTTGCAAATATACCATACCTATTTTCTCTTGTAAAGGGTATTTTAACCGAAATTTTCACTATTTCCAAAGAAAATTCAGGTTGAAGCGTATTGACAGCCAGAAAATCCTATGCTATCCTATCTGTACTAGTACGGTTAGTACAGTCGAGGAGGCAAAGCCTGAAAGTCCGCCGCAAGTGGCTGATGCGGAGGTGGAAGGCGTCTGCCATACATGAAAATTTCTGTAACAGCACTGCTGTTACACAGAAAAGAAGGAGGTGTGGAGCTTGATCAGTCTGAACTACCGAGATTCCAGACCCATTTACGAACAGATTAAAGACGGACTGCGGCGGCTCATCATTACAGGAGCCATGCAGCCGGATGAGAAGCTGCCCTCTGTGCGTGCCCTGGCAAGTCAGCTGGCCATCAATCCAAACACCATACAGCGTGCTTACGCAGAGCTGGAAAGTGAGGGATATACGTATTCGATTCCCGGCAAAGGCAGCTTTGCCTCGGCCCGCTCCGGCGCGGAGGCAGCCAGAATGCAGGAATTGAAAGTCAAGATCCGGGAACTGGCAGCGGAGCTGCGCTATCTGGGTGTCACCGACAGTCAGCTCATAGAGTTACTCAAGGAGGAGAAAAAATGATTGAAGTGAAGGACGCTGTCAAGCGTTTTGACGGCTTCGCGGCCCTGGATGGGACCAATATCACGGTGCCGAAAGGCAGCGTGTACGGCCTGGTTGGTCCCAATGGTGCCGGTAAATCCACATTGATCCGCAACCTGTGCGGCGTCTACCGTCTGGATGAGGGCAGCGTTGCCGTCGACGGGGAGGATGTGTGGGAAAATGAGGCTCTGAAGGCCCGGATTGTCACGATTCCAGATGACTGGTACTTCTTTTCCCAGGCCAGCATCCGGGATATGTGCCGTTTTTACCAGGGTTTTTACCCCAATTTCAGCATGGAGCGCTATGAAAAGCTGAAAGATGTGTTTGGCATCGATGAGCACAAGCCCATCAAGCGCTTTTCCAAGGGCATGCAGAAGCAGGCTGCCTTCTGGCTGGCCATGAGCTGTATGCCGGACTATCTGCTGCTGGATGAGCCGGTGGACGGTCTGGACCCGGTGATGCGCCGGCAGGTCTGGTCCCTGATGATGGGCGATGTGGCGGAGCGGGGCACCACGGTGCTGGTGTCCTCCCATAACCTGCGGGAGCTGGAGGATGTCTGCGACCATGTGGGCATCATGGACCACGGCAAGGTGCTGCTGGAGCGGTCCCTGGCCCAGCTCCAGGACAACATGGTGAAGATGCAGGTGGTATTTCCCGACGGTATGGAGGAGGTCCCCGCGGATCTGCCGGTGCTTCATGCCAGCCGTCTGGGCCGGGTACATACCTTGATCATGCGGATGAGCGCTCAGGAGGCGGCGGAGCGTCTTATGGTGTACAGCCCCATGCTGGTGGACGCTGTGCCCCTGACGCTGGAGGAGATCTTTATTTACGAATTGGGAGGTGCAGACTATGCGGTCAAAGACATCATTCTTTAATAAAACGCTGTACAAGAAGAATCTGAGCCGCTTCTGGCCGCTCTGGGCTCTGCCTTCCTTCGGAGGCGCCCTGGTTCCCACGACCATGCTGCTGCAGATGGTCCGTCAGAAGGACTTCCATCTGGAGGAAATGACGATCACGGAGAGTTATTATGCAGCTCTGCACACACTGGTTCCGATTCTGTCTCTGCTGTACGCCGTTCTTTGCGCGGCGGCGGTGTGGGGCTATCTGTATAATTCCCGCAGCCAGGGACTGATGCACCGCCTGCCCATTCGGCGGGAGGGGCTGTTTGTGACCAATTTCCTGTCTGGCATGACCATGATGCTGATTCCCTATGTTATCACCGGTGCCCTCACTGTGCTGCTGACGGTGATGATGGGCCAGCTGCCGGTCAAGGCCCTGCTGCTGACGGTTTTGGGCGTACTGCTGGAGAGCTTTTTCTATTTCTCATCTGCCACCTTTGTGGCTTTCCTCACCGGAAATGCCTCTGCAATGCCGGTCCTGTACTTCCTGCTCCACTTCCTGGAACCGGCGCTGGATATGCTGATGGGCACTCTGAAAAGTGGGTTCTATTATGGCGTGTCCGGCGGATATTCCGGCCTGTTGGAAAACCTGTGCCCCACGGTCTACCTGCTGCGCAAAATAGATGTCAACCACATTTACAACGAGGTGCTCGACCCGGAGACTCAGGTGATGTCTCAAGAACTTGTAGCGGTGGAATTCCAGAATTTCTGGGTCATCGGCGTCTATGCCCTGGTGGGCGTGGTGCTGCTGACCCTGGCCTATGCCATTTACCGCCGCCGCAGCAGTGAGCGGGCGGGAGATGTGGCAGCTGTTGGCTGGATGCGCCCTGTGTTCCGGTACAGCGGCGCGCTGCTGGCCGGTCTTGGCGGAGGTATGCTCCTGTACACGCTGGTGTGGAGACCTTTCCAGATAACCTACGATGATCTGGAGATTGTTCCTCTGGTGATCTGCATGGTCATTATGGGCCTCATTGGTTACTATGCGGTCAGTATGCTTCTGGAAAAGTCTCTGCGGGTGTTCCGGGGCAGCGTTCCCGGCGCCGCAGCTGTGGCGGTGGTTTTGTGCCTGATCTGTGCCGGCTTCCGGTTTGATGTCTTCGGCGTCGAGCGGTATGTGCCGAAAACGGAGAAGATCCAGACGGTGGAGCTTCGTGTCGGCGGCAACGATCTTACCCTGGAGAGCGGCCGGAATGATACCCTCATTCAGAAGACGCTGGCACTGCATCAGACGCTGATAGAGGATGAGGGAGCGAGAATCGAGGCTTCCGACTATGACTATAATAAGCGCGATGATGTCGTGAATCTGCGGTACACGCTGAAAGATGGCCGTACAGTGCATCGTAATTACGATGTGCGGCTGACCTGGGAGCGGATGAACCAGGAAGGAACCGTGGATTACCTGCTCAACCAGCTGTGCAACGACCCAGAGACGCTGCTGGCTCGCCTTCACGGTGATCGGACGGATTTGAAAATCCGGAGTGCGGAGCTGTCTGGGTACACAACCGGCGCATACCAAAGCCTGAATGCCACCCAGGCCCGCCAGGCTTATGAGGCGGTGCTAGAGGATGCCAAAAACGGAAATTGGGGGCGGGAGATCTGGTTTGAAGATTTGGGAACGCTGCAGGAAATTCTGAATACAAACAACAATTTCTTCCGGGAGGATGGTTCTTTTGACCGGGACGAGATACTGCTGCTGATGGAGCGGGCAAAACAGCTGGGCGACCCCTTTGCCGAGCTGAACATCTGGTATCAGACTCCTGAAGATGAAGCGCTTTCTTCCACCCTCTACATTCGGGTACGCCCCGGCATGCGTGAAACCATTGCCTGCCTGCGGAAGCTGGGTGTCCTGAAGCCCGATCAGCTGACTGTTGTTGAGACGGAGGACGACACCCCCCATGCCACTTCCATAGCGTACGAAGAGGGCACTTCTGATGAAAGAGAGCAGCCCATTGACAACGCCACAGTTGCCATGATTGAGGGGGAAAACTGAGCGATGTCACGTACTCGTGGGAAAACTCATCGCCGTCTGAATCCCCGCTTTGTCGCCCTGTGCCTGACCGTCCTGCTGCTGGCGGCAGGCTGGGCGGTGTGGGGGGCACACCGGAACTTGCCGGGAGAGGGCGTGAAGCTGCCGGACTATGTGCAGGAAGCGCTGATCCCCATCAACGACTGGTCCCGTCCCGGTGATCCTCTGAGAAAGATCAAGGGCGTGGTGATTCACTACGTGGGAAATCCGGGGACCACGGCCCAGGCAAATCGAAATTACTTCGCATCTCTCTCCGATGGCAGGGAACAGACCTATGCCAGCAGCCATTTTGTGGTAGGCCTTGAGGGGGAAGTCGTCCAATGCGTTCCACTGTCCGAGATTGCCTATGCCACCAAGCAGCGTAATGTGGACACCATCTCCATTGAGGTTTGCCATCCGGACAGTACCGGGGAATTTTCTCCGGGAACCTATGAGCGGGTGGTGGAGCTGACGGCCTTTTTGTGCCGGGAGTTCAGACTGGACCCGGAGACGGACGTCATCCGTCACTATGACGTGACGGGAAAGATCTGTCCCAAATATTATGTGGAACACCCGGATGCCTGGGATACTTTCCGCAGTGCTGTTTCGGCGGCGGTGACTTCCGGGCCTTCCGGGGACCAGAGCTAAAAAAATTTCAAAAAAGTGAAACAAAACCGGTAGCTGAATCGTCTTATAAGGTGTACGACAAATCTGCGTGGGGAAAGAAGGGAAGATTTCATGGAAACGAAGAAGACCTCCGAAAACCTGTGGCGTGTCTGGATTGACACCACCCGCCGCATTGTGTCCTTTCATGAGGAACAGGGGTGCCAGATGCTGGAATTCCGCAACCGGGAGATGTTCTTCCGCTGCGTCGATCAATATACCGGGATGCAGTATCGGTATCAGTGATCAGATAGGAGAATTCTGTGAAAAAGAAAGTATTTGCGGCACTGATGCTGTTGGTGCTGCTGCTCTGCACCGGCTGCGGAGGCCGGGACCATGATGTGAAAGTGGTCATTCCTGCCGGAAGTACCGGGGAAGAGATGATCTGGTCGGACGAGGAGATTTCGCCGCGAAGCGGCAGCGTCAAGCTCTCTGCCGGGGACGGATTGGGAGACTGCAGTGTGGGACTGCTGCCCACGGAGGGCAAGACCGAGACTGCCTATGACGAATCTGTCTACCTGACGCATGGTATCTCTGAGAAACTGGATGCAGAGAAGGGGGCCTGGTTCCGCGTGGGCGTTTCCATGGGAAACGACACAGACCAGGATCTTACCGTCTATGTCCATGTGGAGAATGTGGATGTGCGCATCCAATAACATTTAATCATACGAATGGGAGATAAGCAAAATTCCACACAAAATGGTTGACAAACGTGGAGAACGTGATATCATATGGCTCAGAATCATATATTTGGCGTAGAAAAGGACGAGTAGCGCTTTTGTTCCGCTCAGAGAGCTGCCGATTTGGTGGAAGGCAGACGGTCACAAATCGTGAAAATCACCTTGGAGCTTCCTGCTGAAAGACGACGCGAGTAAGCGTGGACGTGTGACGGGCGTTATTCCGTCAGCCTGTGTATGCAGACGTTGAGCGGCGGTGCTCCGTGAGGGGCCTGCAACGAAGAGTGGTACCGCAGAGTGTGTAAGTTCAGCACCCTGTCTCTTTCAAAAGAGACAGGGTGCTTTTTGTATTCTTTCTCTTACCAAATTTTAAAGGAGAATTCCCTATGGATTACAACAAGACCATCAATCTTCCAAAGACCGATTTTCCCATGCGCGCAGGCCTGCCCAAGCGTGAGCCTGAGATGCTCAAACGCTGGCAGGAGCAGGATATCTATGGTGAAATGCTGAAAAAGAACGAGGGGAAGCCCCGGTTTGCTCTGCATGACGGCCCTCCCTTCTCCAACGGCAAGCTGCACATGGGCCACGCCCTGAACAAGGCCCTGAAGGATACCATCGTCCGTTCCTATGCCATGCGGGGCTACTACACCCCCTATATTCCCGGCTGGGATAACCATGGTATGCCCATCGAGTCTGCCATCATCAAGGAGCAGAAGCTCAACCGCAAGGCCATGAGCATCCCTGATTTCCGTTCTGCATGCCACGCCTATGCCAAAAAGTATGTGGATATCCAGAGCGAGGGATTCCAGCGCATGGGCGTTGTGGGTGACTGGGCACACCCCTACCTGACCATGAATCCCGGCTTTGAGGCCGAGGAGGTCAAGGTCTTTGGCGAGATGTATAAGAAAGGCTATATCTACAAGGGCCTGAAGCCCGTGTACTGGTGCCCCCACGATGAGACCGCTCTGGCAGAGGCCGAGATCGAGTATCAGGACGATCCCTGCACCACGGTGTATGTGAAGTTCCCCATGCACGACGACCAGGGTAAGCTGGCTGCTTTCGATCACAGCAAGCTGTTCTTCGTGATTTGGACCACCACCATCTGGACTCTGCCCGGCAACCTGGCCATCGCCCTCCATCCCGATGAGGCCTATGCCCTGGTGAAGAACACCGACAACGGCGAGGTCTATATCGTGGCTGAGGCTCTGACGGACAAGGTGATGAAGGTCGGCGGCGTGGAACACTACGAGATCGTGGAGACCCATCCCGGTTCCTTCTTTGAAAATATGCTGGCTGATCATCCCTTCCTGCCCAAGACCTCTCGTCTGGTGCTGGCAGACTATGTCACCATGGATTCCGGTACCGGCTGCGTCCACACCGCACCTGGCTTCGGCGCAGACGACTATCAGACCTGCCGCCGTTACGACATGGAGATGGTGGTGCCTGTGGATGACCAGGGCAGACACACCGACTACGCCGGGAAGTATGCCGGCATGAAGACGGACGAGTCCAACCCCGTCATTCTGGCGGACATGAAGGAGAGCGGCGTGCTCTTCGCCCAGGAGGAGATCGTCCATAGCTATCCCCACTGCTGGCGCTGCAAAAATCCCATCATCTTCCGCGCAACTCCCCAGTGGTTCTGCTCCGTGGATTCCTTTAAGGATGTGGCCTGCGAGGCTGCTGACAAGGTGCGCTGGGTTCCCGCCTGGGGCCAGGAGCGCATGAAAGCCATGGTCCGCGAGCGTACCGACTGGTGCATCTCCCGCCAGCGTAAGTGGGGTCTGCCCATCCCTGTGGTCTACTGCAAGCACTGCGGCAAGCCCATCGTGACGGACGAGACCATCCAGGCCATCTCCGACCTGTTTGCCGAGAAGGGCTCCAACGCCTGGTTTGAGATGACCGCCGAGGAGATCCTGCCCGCAGGCTTTACCTGCCCCCACTGCGATGCCGCAGAGGGCTTTGAGAAAGAGGAGTATACTCTGGACGGCTGGTTCGACTCCGGCTCCACCCATTTCTCCTCTATGAAGCGCGACCAGGGCTTCTGGCCTGCGGATATGTATCTGGAGGGCCTGGATCAGTACCGCGGCTGGTTCCAGGCAGCTCTGCTGACGGCTGTGGGCTCCACCGGCGTGGCTGAGGCACCCTTCAAGACCTGCGTCACCCACGGCTGGACTGTGGACGGCGAGGGCAAGGCCATGCACAAGTCTCTGGGCAACGGCATGGACCCCTATGAGATCATGGATAAGTACGGCGCGGATCTGCTGCGTCTGTGGGCCGCTTCCGCCGACTATCATGCCGACGTCCGCTGCTCCGATGCCATCTTCAAGCAGCTCTCCCAGAACTACCTGAAGTTCCGCAATACCGCCCGTTACTGCCTGGGCAACCTGGACGGCTTCGATCCCAACCGCCTGACTCCCGCCAATGAAATGGAGGAGCTGGACCGCTGGGCCATCACCCGCCTGAATGCACTGATGGAAAAATGCTTTGCTGCCTATGACAGCTATGACTTCTCCATTGTGACCCATGCAGTCAACGACTTCTGCGTGGTGGATATGTCCAACTTCTATCTGGATATCATCAAGGACCGCCTCTACTGCGAGGAGAGCGACGGCGCAAAGCGCCGCAGCGCTCAGACGGCTCTGTTCCTGATCCTGGATACCATGACCAAGATCATGGCTCCCATCCTGTGCTTCACCGGTGATGAGATCTGGCAGGCCATGACCCACCGCGAGGGCGACGATGTGCGCAACGTGCTGTTCAATGAGATGAACAAGCCCTACACTGACTATGCCCTGAGCGAGGATGCCCTGGCAAAGTGGGACAAGATCATCGAGGTCCGCGGCGTGGTCAACGGTGTTCTGGAGACTGCCCGTGCTGAGAAGAAGATTGGCAAGGCTCTGGAGGCTTCTGTGGCCCTGACCGTTCCCGCAGAGGATGCATTCCTGGCTGAGATGGACGGTGAGGCATTGGCCGATTTACTGATCGTCTCTCAGGTGAATGTCACCGTGGGTGACGCCATTTCCGCAACTGTGGAGAATGCTCCCGGCATTAAGTGCCCCCGCTGCTGGAAGCACTCCGTCACCGATCATGCCGATGGACTGTGCCCGCGGTGCGCTGCTGTGGTGGCAAAGCTGCCCCAGTTCTGATCCTGTCGGGGTAGACGCACGGCAGGCGGCATACGGAAAGCCCGCAAACTGTGCAAAAAACCGATGGTTTCCATGAAACATTTGAGCCCCCGGAAGAATTCTTTCGGGGGCTTCGCTTTTGAAAAGGCTGTTGATCAAGTTGAACCGCTTTTTCAGTTTCTGAAAAGCTTGCAGTGGGTCGCAGGAGACCATCCGCTCCTGTGCACAGTCCCAGCTGCTCACAGGAGAAAACCCACGGCATTCTTTTTTGATAGGCGCAGTTTTGTTGCAATTATTGGGGAAATCGTGTACACTAGCAAGGAAAACTGAGACAAAAGGAGACTTCTGTATGCTCTATGGTATTTGCGCGCTGCTGGCGGTGGCCTTTCTGGGCCTGGATCAGTGGCTGAAAGCCTATGTCTCCGCCAACATTCCGCTGGGGGAGGCGCAGCCCTTCCTGCCTGGGATTATGGAGCTGCGCACCGTCCATAACTATGGTGCTGCCTGGTCCAGCTTTTCCGGGATGCGCTGGCTGCTGGTGGCGGTGACTACATTGATTGTGCTGGCGGTAGCGGTGCTGCTGGCGAAGAAGGTGGTCCGGCATCCGCTGGGCGTCTTTGCCTGTTCTATGATAATCACCGGCGGCGTTGGCAACATCATGGATCGAGTGCGGCTGGGGTATGTGGTGGATATGTTCCACTTCGAGTTTTGGCCCTCGTATCCGGTGTTCAATGTGGCGGATATCTGCGTGGTGGGAGGTGCCATTCTGGGAGCTGTCTACTACCTCTGGTTCTACGACAAGTTTGACAAAAAAGGAAATGACTATGGAAAAAACGCTGCTCCAACCGAATAAGGAGGAGACAGGGACCCGCCTGGACGCCTGGCTGGCAGCGCATCTACCGGTTCTGAGCCGCTCCGGGGCGGCAAAGCTCATTGAGGAGGGCCGCGTCACCTGCGGCGGCAAGCCTCTGCCAAAGAACTATAAGGTCCGGGGCGGGGAGACATTGTCGGTGGAGCTGCCGGAGGCAGAACGACGGGAGCTGCAGCCGGAGGACATCTCGCTGGACATTGTGTATGAGGATGAGGATGTCCTGGTGGTGAACAAGCCCAAGGGAATGGTGGTGCATCCAGCCCCCGGCCATGCCTCTGGGACACTGGTGAATGCGCTGCTGCACCACTGCGGCCGGGACCACCTGTCCACAGTGGGTGGGGAGGAGCGTCCGGGCATTGTCCACCGCATTGACCGGGATACCTCGGGGCTTCTGATTGTGGCCAAGAACGACGAGGCCCATTTGAAATTAAAGGACCAGCTGCAAGACCACACGCTTGCCCGCATTTACCGCTGTGTGGCTCTGGGCAACTTCCGGGAGGACAGCGGTCTGGTGGATGCCCCCATCGGACGGCATCCCGTGGACCGGAAGCGGATGGCAGTGGTTGCAGACGGCAGACCGGCTGTGACCCACTGGACCGTATTGGAGCGATATCCCGGCTATACCTATCTGGAATGCCGTTTGGAGACGGGACGTACTCACCAGATTCGGGTCCATATGGCCCATATTGGGCATCCGATCTTGGGCGATACCGTGTACGGCGGCAAAAAGCCGGTGCCCGGTCTCCAGGGCCAGTGTCTCCATGCGATGGGGCTGCAATTCATTCATCCACGCACGGGAGAACGAATGGAGCTGACCTGCCCGCTGACGGAGGAATTTGAAAAGCAGCTGTTCAAACTGCGTCATCTTCATACGTGATTGAAGCCGGGACCGTTCGCTGTCCCGGCTTTTTGCGTGCAAATGTTTGCTGGGGGCCTGAAGATCAAAAGGCCAAACAATGTGTGTCACATTACGAATGAAAGAGTGTAGTGCGGGCACCAGAACATCTGGGAACAAATTAAAATATATCGTACTTAACGTACTACTTATCAGAAACTATACAAAAAGCAAACGATTACGGGCGAAATATTTGAAGAAAATACAAGTTGACGAAAAGGTAGATCTACTGCTAGAATGTGTGCGAACACAGAAAGAAATAGGCTGTGCCGAGAACACAGCATGACATTAGGAAGGAAGCATAGGCATGGTTAAAGAGATCACGATTACAAGTAAAGAACAGGTGGAGAAGATCCATGAACTGGCCAGCCAGGTGCCCTATGAGGTTTGGCTGAGCAACAGCACCATGATGCTGGATGCCCGTTCTCTGCTGGGATTGTTTGCTCTGGTAGGCCAGAAGGCCCGCGTTGTTGCCGAGGACACGGTGAATGAGAAGGCATTTGACCGCCTGGTCAGCAAGATGACCATCTAAACTGATTCGCAATCTGTGCCCCAGCCGGAGAAACCATTCTTCGGCTGGGGTATTTTGCGCTGCCTGCGTCCCGAAACCAGATTGTTGTGAAAGAACAAAAACAAGATGGATCAGGGATGTTCTCTCATAAAAATAAGGCGGAAATCTCAATCTAATAGTCATACCACAATGAGTTTTCACAAAAAGCAAACGTTTACGAACAATATATTTGATGATATTAGAAGTTGACGAAAAGATTGCCTGCTGTTAGAATGTGTCCGGCTTGGGGATGAGGAGAGAATCCCATGAAAATCAATGCGGAATGAAAGGAAACAATGGCATGGTTAAGGAAATTATGATTAAGGATAAGGAACAGGTTGTGAAGATCCATGAACTGGCATGCCATGTGTCTTATCCCGTTTGGGTGAGCAACAGCGCCATGATGCTGGATGCCCGTTCTCTGCTGGGACTATTTGCACTGGTCGGCAAGAAGGCCAACGTGGTTGCCGGTGACAGCGCCGATCCCAAAGCATTTGCACGTTTGGTCAAGAAGATGGCTTGAGTATGCGGGGGTGGCTGCTCCTGCTCGCTTCCTGGATGAATGGAGACACTTCTCGTTCTGCCCGGGATTTTTGCAAAAGATACGGCATGAAACCGAAAAAACGGCGGTCACGCAGAGGCGGGACTGTCGTTTTGCTATTTTCGGTGGAAAACAGTAGAAAACCGGCGGCTTTTTCTTGTTCTGAATGACCTTTTGTGATATGATACTTCAGTTAAAGTATCTCAATTTGGAGGAATGATTTTGGAGCGTAAAAATGTGCTGGTCCCAGAAAACGACTTGGCCCGTCAGCGGGTCTTTGAAGAAAAGATTCGGGGAATGTTTGAGGCCCGGGAGGCCCATCCCGTGGCCTGCGTGGATACCTTCGGCTGCCAGCAGAATGTGGCTGACGGGCAGCGGATTATGGGAATGCTAGAAGCCTGCGGCTTTACCTTTACGGAGGATTCCAAGGAAGCGGATCTGGTGCTGCTGAATACCTGCGCCGTCCGGGAGCACGCCGAGCAGCGTGTTTTCGGCAACCTGGGCATCCTGTCCCACACCAAGAAGGAGAATCCGGAGCAGGTGATCTGTGTCTGTGGCTGCATGGCCCAGGAGGAGCGGGTGAGCAAGCGCATCAAGGAGTCCTACCGCCAGGTGGATCTGGTTTTTGGCCCCCACGCCCTGTGGAAGTTCCCCGAGCTTCTCTGGAAGGTTTACGAGAGTCGGAAGCGTGTTTTTGCCGTGGATGACGAGCACGGCACCATCGCCGAGGGCATTCCCGTGGTGCGGGAGGCAGGAGTGAAGGCCTGGGTATCCATTATGTACGGCTGCAACAACTTCTGCTCCTACTGCATTGTTCCCTACGTCCGGGGCCGGGAGCGCAGCCGGGAGCCGGAGTGTGTGCTGCAGGAGGTCCGGGAGCTGGTCTCTGCAGGATATAAGGATATCACGCTGCTGGGTCAGAACGTCAACTCCTACGGCAATGACCTGGAAATCGACTATCACTTCCCGGATTTGCTGCGGGAGATCGATCAGATCCCCGGGGACTACCGGATTCGCTTTATTTCCAGCCACCCCAAGGACGCCACCCACCAGCTCTTTGACGTGATGGCGGGGAGCCAGCATGTTTGCCACGAGCTGCACCTGCCCTTCCAGTCGGGCAACAACCGGGTGCTCAAGGAAATGAACCGGCGTTATACCCGGGAGAGCTATCTGGACCTCATCCGCTACGCCAAAAGCAAGATGCCGGACCTTGTGCTGACCAGTGATGTCATCATCGGCTTCCCAGGCGAGACCGAGGAAGAGGCCATGGATACGGTCTCTTTGGTGCAGGAGGTGGAGTTTGACGCCCTGTTTACCTTTATTTACTCTCCTCGCCCCGGTACGGTGGCGGCAGCCATGCCCGACCCTGTCCCCCGGGCAGAGAAGCAGAAGTGGTTTGACAAGCTGCTGGAAGTCCAGAACGACATCTCTTCCCGCCTTCATGCCGCCTATGTAGGGACCACCGTGCGGGTCCTGGTGGACGGCGAGAGTGACGATGAAGCCTTCCCCCTGGCTTCCCGGACCGAGGGCAACCGCCTGGTGCGCATCAAGGGCGACAAGTCCCTGATCGGACAGTTCGTGGATGTGAAGGTCACAGGCAGCAACACCTGGGCCTTGTACGGCCAGGCGCAGTAACCAGCGGAAGGAGAGACTCCTGTGAAGATCCTAACACTGTTGGAAAATACCGCCCATGGGGAGGGCATCCACGCGGCCCACGGTCACTCCGATCACGGCGGCGGCGAAAAAACACCTGGGACGTCTGCCGGACGCGGTGTTTGGGGGCTTTCATCTCTTCCAGCTGGACCCGGAGGACCCGGCGTCCCATGCGCTGGTGGATTCCATAGGCCATCAGCTGTTGGAGGGGAACACGGTGTACTATACCGGCCACTGCACAGGAGACTACGCCTACAACCGATTGAACATGATATTAGGCGACCGGCTGCGGCTTATGGGCGGCGGCTGCGTCGAAGAACTTTAAAAGAAAATCAAGATGCAGGAGGGAGATCTTCGTGGCGGAACTAACCCCCATGATGAAGCAATACCTGGAGATCAAGAAAGACAATCCTGATTCCATTCTGTTTTTCCGGCTGGGCGACTTCTATGAGATGTTTGCCGATGACGCCCGGACTGCGTCCCGGGAGCTGGATCTGACCCTGACCAGCCGGGATAAGGACCCCAACAAATCCGCCGAGGAGAAAATCCCAATGTGCGGCATCCCCTACCATGCCAGCGAGGCTTACATTGCCCGGCTCATCGCCAAGGGGTACAAAGTGGCAATCTGCGAGCAGATGGAGGACCCGGCCAAGGCCAAAGGCCTGGTAAAGCGGGACATCATCCGGGTGGTGACGCCTGGCACTGTGATTGACGCCGCCTGCCTGGACGACAAGTCCAGCAACTTCATCTGCGGCGTGTATCAGGACTCCCGGTGCGCCGGTGTTGCTTTCTGCGACATCACCACCGGAAAGGCCCATTTGACGGCGTTTACGGGCAAGGACCGGATGGAACACGTCATCAACGAGCTGGGGCGGTTTTCTCCGGCAGAAGCGGTGCTCAATGACGGTGCCATGAGCGAGACGGCTCTGACGGATGTCTTGCGGGATAAGTTTTCCTGCCGCATTGAAAACGGAGGAGAACACCGCTTTTTGCTGCCAGAGGCAGAAAAACATATCCGCAAGCAGTTCGGGGAAGAGGCTCTCAAGCAGCTGCCCGCCGGAAATCCGGCAGCGGCTATGGCACTGGGCGGCCTTTTGAATTACCTCTATGAGACCCAAAAGACGGACCTCTCCCACATCAACGATCTGGACTACTACGAGCAGGGCCGGTTCATGGAGCTGGATCTGACGGCTCGCCGGAACCTGGAGCTTACCGAGACCCTGCGGGGCAAAGAGAAGAAGGGAAGTCTTCTGTGGGTGCTGGACAAGACACGGACGCCCATGGGAGCCCGCTGTCTGCGGGGCTGGCTGGAACGCCCCCTGCTGTCTGTTACCGCCATTTGCAAGCGGAATTCCGCCGTCGGGGCACTGGTGGACGACACCATCCGTCGGGAGGAACTCACAGCAGCCCTCACGGGGCTGGGTGATATGGAGCGGCTGATCGGCCGCATTGTCTACGGCACCGCCGGCGGCCGGGATATGGCCTCTCTGCGGGCGGCCATTGAGAAGCTGCCCCAGGTGAAGGAACAGATCTCCGGTTTTCAGGACCGCCGGCTCAGCGAGCTGACAACAGAACTGGATATTCTGGACGACATTGGCGGCCGCATTGCTGCTGCCATCTGTGATGAGCCACCGTTCTCCGTCCGGGAGGGCGGCTTCATCCGGGACGGTTTTGACCCAGAGGTGGACCGCCTGCGCCATATCCTCAAGGGCGGCAAGGGCATTATTGCGGAGATGGAGGCCCGCGAGAAGGAGGCTACCGGCATCCGCACCTTGAAAATCGGTTACAACAAAGTCTTTGGGTACTACATTGAGGTCTCCAAGTCCTTTGCCGACCAGGTGCCCGAGACATACATCCGCAAGCAGACCCTGGTAAATGGCGAGCGTTACATCACGCAGGAACTCAAGGACCTGGAACAGGAGATCCTCACGGCCTCTGAACGGGTGGTGGCTCTGGAGTTTGAGCTGTTCACGGCTCTGCGGGAGGAAATTTCCGCCGCAGCCCAGCGCATCCAGAAGAGTGCTGCTGTGGTGGCGGAGGTGGACGCGCTGACGTCTTTTGCCACCGTGGCTGTCCGGGATCACTACTGCCGCCCCGATGTGGACGAGTCCGGAGTCATCGAAATCCGGGACGGCCGCCATCCGGTGGTGGAGCGGATGCTCAAGGATACGCTGTTTGTCCCCAACGACACGTTCATGGGGGAAAAGGAGGAGCGGGTGGCCATCATCACCGGACCCAACATGGCCGGTAAGTCCACCTATATGCGCCAGGTGGCCCTCATTGTCCTCATGGCCCAAATGGGCAGCTTTGTGCCGGCTGCCTTTGCCCACATTGGTGTGGTGGACCGCATTTTCACCCGGATTGGCGCCAGTGATGACCTTTCTGCCGGTCAGTCCACGTTTATGGTGGAGATGACGGAGGTGGCGGATATTCTGCGCCACGCCACGAAGAACTCACTGCTGATTCTGGACGAGATCGGCCGGGGAACCTCTACCTTCGACGGTATGTCCATCGCCAGAGCGGTGCTGGAATACTGCGCTGACCGCCGTCTGCTGGGAGCCAAGACCCTGTTTGCAACCCACTACCATGAGCTGACAGAGCTGGAGGACACCCTGCCCGGCGCCGTGAACTATAACATCGCTGTCAAGACCCGGGGGGAGGACATTACCTTCCTGCGTAAAATTGTCCCTGGCGGTGCTGACCGCAGCTACGGCATTGAAGTGGCCAAGCTGGCGGGACTGCCGGACAAGGTGGTCCAGCGCGCCAAAAAGGTGCTGAGTGATCTGGAAGCGGAAAACGGCGTGCAGTACACCGCACCCAGACGGGAAGCGGAACAGGTATCTCTGAAAGCCATTGGTGAAGGGGAGGTGCTGGACGCGCTGCGCCGCTGCCAGCCGGATACACTCACGCCCATCGAGGCCATGAGCCTGCTTTATGAGCTGAAGCAAAAGCTGAACTAAACCGCCGGGGCAGCACCCCGCCCGGCATGAAAACAAGATCCCTGGAGGGGAAAACATGGCAAAACAAAAAAGTGCCCCCTATATGGCGCCAGGGGAGCAGATCGCAGGTGTGATCTTGTTCGTGATCTATCTTCTGGTGCTGCCTTTGGTCACCGGGCAGCTCTTTCGTCTGGCAGGAGATCTGCTGGGCGTCACCATCCGCCCGGCGCTCCAAAACCTCATTTATTACTATGTTCTGTTCGCAGTGACCATTTTGATCTTCCACGGCTTTCTGGCCCGGACCTCCCGCCACCTTGTGGAGAATTTCGGCGGCTTTGCTAAGTATATGGGCTCCGGGCTGGTGGCGCTGTACGGACTCAATGAGCTGGTGTTCCGGCTGACAAATCTCCTGCTCAACAACCGGACCAACCTGAACAATACCACCATCTCCGCCCAGATCAGCGACGCTCCCCGCACCACGATGCTGATCGTGATTCTGTTGGCACCTTTTGTAGAGGAGGTGCTCTTCCGGGGGCTGGTGTTCGGGAACCTGAAAGCCAAGAGCCGCATTCTGGCGTATGTGGTCTCCTGTGCACTGTTTGCCCTGATGCACGTGTGGCAGTTTGCGGTGGTGCAGCGGGATGTGACCTATTTTCTGCTGATGGTGCAGTATCTGGTGCCGGGGCTGGTTCTGGCGTGGGTCTATGATCGCACCGGGACCCTCTGGACCTCCATCGGACTCCATGCGTCAGCCAATGCGCTGGCGGTCTGGACCATGATTTAAGAAGGAGTTGCAACATATGCGCGGAGAACTGATTTTGAAAAACAGCGGGCGCTGGAAACAGACACTGCCTGCCATTGCGCTGACGGCGGTGATCACCTTTGCCTGCGTCTGGCCGCTGATGACCCGGGTACAGGCTGAGGGCCTGATGCGGGGCGTCATGGCGGCACTGGTGACCTACATCCTGTTTCGCGTGCTCTATCCCGTCCTGGTCAAGATGATGCCCGGCGGCGATAAGGACAGCACCGTGATCTGGGAACTGACCGGCGATGAGCTGCACCTGGGGGAGGATATCGTGCCTCTTCATACCATCAAAATGGTTTACTGCTGGCCCAATCGGGACGCTCTGGGACATCAGCTGCCGGGCTGGACCGTGAATATTGAGACCACGGGGAAAAACCGAGTGCTGTGTTCTGTGGAGGAGGGTGCGGACTGTGCGTCCTCAGTCCAACGGCTCCATGACCTGGTGACGGCGCTGGGCTACGGCGAGCACTGGATCGAGGAGCAGTAAGGAGAGAACGCACCATGGATTTCTTTGAAGTATTGGGGAAAATGGCCGTGATCCTGTTCACCATAGCGGCAGGGTACGGTGCCAACCGTCTGGGATATCTGGGCGGAGAGACGGATCAGAAGCTGAGTAAGCTGCTGCTCAATATCACCATGCCCGCGCTGATTTTGTCATCGGTGCTCAATGGGGACAACCGAGCCACTCTTTCCGAGATTTTATCGCTGCTGTGGGTAAGCGTGGTGTTTTACGGGATCGCCTTCGCCTTCGCCCTTCTCGTCCCTTGCCTGATACGGGGAAACCGGGATGAGAAAGGCGCGTGGCGGTTTGCGCTTGCATTTGCAAATGTGGCGTTTATCGGCTATCCGGTGGCGGTGGCTTTGTTTGGCCCATCGTCCCTGTTCTACGCTGCAATTCTGGTGCTGCCATGCAATCTGCTCTCCTACACGCTGGGACCGCTGATGCTGGCTGGAGCCAAGCGCTTCCGGTGGCAGCAGCTTCTGTCTCCCTGCGTTGTGGCAGCGGTGGTTTCCCTGCTGTGCGTGCTGGCGGATCTGCGGCCGCCTGCCATGATCGGAGAGATCCTGGACTTTTTGGGCAGCGTCACGGTTCCGTTTTCTCTGCTGGTGATTGGGTCGCTTCTGGCGTCCCTGCCAGCCAGACAGATGCTGACTTCTCCGAAGATCTGGCTGCTGTCTGCGGTGCGGCTGCTGGTGATGCCCGCGGTGCTGTATTTTGCACTGCGTCCCATGGGCCTGCAGCCTATGATCCTGGGCATTGCTGTTACACAGATGGCCATGCCGGTAGCCATCAACGGGACGCTCATGAGTATGGAGTACGGTGGCGATACAGAGGCGCTGGCCCAGGTCACCTTTCTGACTACAGTGGTCTCCATTGTCACCATTCCCCTGATTGCTGCCCTATTTTTGTAAATCATACCACGAGAAGGTGACAATATGCCTCATATTCAACAACTGGAATCTCATGTGGCCGATCTGATTGCCGCCGGAGAGGTAGTGGAACGGCCTGCCAGCGTCGTCAAGGAACTGGTGGAAAATGCCATTGATGCCGGCGCAACCGCTGTGGTGGTGGAAATTCGCCGGGGCGGCATGGGCGACATCCGTGTCACGGATAATGGCTGCGGCATTTCCGGGGAGGAGCTGCCCACAGCTTTTCTGCGCCATGCTACCTCCAAGCTCCGGTCTGCCGATGACTTGGGCAAGATCGGCACTCTGGGCTTCCGTGGCGAGGCTCTGGCGGCCATTTCTGCTGTGAGCCGTGTGGAGATCCTGACCCGACAGCCCGGCCATGACATCGGAGCTCTGCTCCGGCTGGAGGGCGGCGTGCCGGGACAGGTGGAGGATGCAGGAGCTCCGGAGGGGACCACCATCCACGTCCGGGACCTGTTTTACAACACACCCGCCCGCCTGAAATTCATGCGGAAGGACAGCGCCGAGACGGCGGCAGTGGCCGGCCTTATGCAGCATTTGGCACTGTCCCACCCTACCGTGTCCTTTCAGTTTATTAAAGACGGTACCGAGAGCCTCCATACCCCTGGTGACGGCCGCCTGGACTCCACGGTCTATGCCGCCCTGGGCCGAGACTTTGCCAAGACATTGATTCCGGTGGAGGGCAGCGGGGGCGAGGTGTCTGTCAGCGGATTCATCACCGCCCCGCTCAATGGACGAGGCTCCCGCACCATGCAGGTGTTTTTCGTCAATGGACGGTTCATCAAGTCCCAACTGCTGACGGCGGCTCTGGAAGAGGGCTACCGGAACCAGATCATGAAGGGAAAATTCCCCGGCTGTGTTTTGACAGTCACATTGCCGGTGACAGCAGTCGATGTAAACGTGCATCCTGCAAAGACGCAGGTGAAGTTTGCCCGGGAGCGGGAGGTCTTTGATGCAGTGTACCATACGGTTTTGGACTGCTTACAGATAGAGGACAGACCGACACGGGAGACCAAAAGTGTGCCGGAGCTGCCCAAAAAGCAGGATTTTTTCCAGACAATGGACGCAAAGACCTTCCGCCAGCAGGCCAGTCAAGGCACGGGCAAGCCTGCATCACTGGTGACACCGACCGCACCAGGGCGGACTCCTGAGCACCCGGCACCGATCATAAAAAAAGAGCCCTCCGGGGAGATGACGCAGCGTCCTGCGCCAAGTTCCAACTCTGCAGTCTCTGCGGATGAACCCCAGTCAAAGAAAGCTGCTACGCCGAAGATCGGTTGGAATACGGAATGGGGTGCTACAACCAGCCGGATGGCTGATGTGAAGCCGGAAACCGGGTACCAAACAGAGAAACCACGGCTGCGCCCCATCACACCCAGCGCCATTTCCGCACCGCCGCCCTCTGTAACGGCGGCGTCTGTCCACAAGTTTTCGACAGATGTGGAAAAAAAGGAACCTGCCGCACCGGCGATACCGGAGATTCCTGCCAAGCCGGAAGCGGTGATTCCGGAGCCGCCGGTCATCCCTGCCATTCCTGCCGCAGAGCAGCAGGGCATTGAGCTGCCGGGGCAGACCACGATGACGCCGCCTGCTGAGGCGCCCTGGCGCATTGCAGGAGAGGTGCTGCATACCTATATTGTCTGCGAGAGTGAGGACGGGGTGGTGTGGCTGATCGATAAGCATGCTGCCCATGAGCGGGTGAATTTTGATCGCCTGCTGGCCGCTCAGGAGCCGCCGATGCGCCAGACCCTGCTCAAGCCCATTGCGGCGGAGCCGGGCCGGGAAGAGGCAGCGCTGCTTCTGGAAAACCAGGAGCTACTGGAACAGTGCGGATTTTTGTGTGAAGACTTCGGCGATGGGGCCATTCTGGTTCGGGAGGTTCCGGCAGATCTGGATGCCGAGGATACGGTAGAGACGCTGGAAGAACTTGCGGAGCACCTGAAAACCGGCCGATCACTCACAGAAAAGCGGGAAAATTTGCTGCACACGATAGCCTGCAAGGCCTCCATCAAGGGCGGCTGGACCAGTGATCCGGCAGAACTGCGGGTGCTGGTGGATAAAGTACAGAGTGGGGAAGTCAAGTATTGCCCCCACGGGCGACCTGTGGCAGTTAAAATTACGAAGTACGAGTTGGAGAAGATGTTTAAGCGGGCCTGAGTGCATGCCCCGCCAGGCCGGGCGGCAAATTGTACTGAAAAGCAGACGAAGTACGAGCAGATATTCAAGCGGGCATCCAGAAAGGACAGAGATCCATGAAACAGGTAGAATTTGAGCATGTCCAGGCGGATTTGACGGGATATGGCTTTGGAAAGGGCCTGAGAAATGAGTTTGTCAATGCTGAGGGGACCGTGCGGAAACGAATTGAGGCCGGTTGGGACTATCAAGGCTATCTTCCATTGACAACCCGCGGCACCGGAGAGATTGAGGAGATTTCCCTGGTGTTTGTTAAAGAGGACTGAGAGGAGGGCCGGTATGGCACCAAAAATCATCTGTGTCGCTGGCCCCACCGCCTGCGGAAAAACAAAAATGGGCGTTCTGCTGGCTCAGAAATACAACGGAGAGGTGGTTTCGGTGGATTCCATGCAGATCTACCGGGGAATGACCATCGGCACCGCTGCCCCGACTCCGGAGGAAATGGAGGGCATTCCCCACCACATGGTGGCAGTTACGGACCCCGCAGAGCAGTGGTCTGCCGCCCGCTATGCGGAAATGGCAATCCCCATTGTGGATGATATTCTGGCCCGTGGGAAGCTGCCGATTCTGGTGGGGGGTACCGGACTATGGATGGATGCCCTGATCCAGGGACGCACCTTTGCCAAGGGCGCCGCCGGAGGAAAAATCCGGGAGATGCTGCAAAAGCGGCTGGAGCAGGAGGGAATTGCTCCGATTTTGGAGGAGCTGCGGCAGGTGGACCCGGCAGCTGCGGAGCGGCTGCATCCTGCTGACGAGAAGCGAATTCTGCGGGCGCTGGAAGTCTATCTGGAAACAGGTAAGACCATAACCGCCCACAACGAGGAGACAAAAAAGCTGCCGCCCCGGTACGATGCCGTCTGGATTGGCCTGCAATTTGCAGACCGGGCAGACATGAAGGCCCTGATTGACCGCCGGGTGGATGCCATGGTAGAGGAGGGATTGCTGGACGAGGTGCGCAGACTGCTGGAAAGCGGCCTTGATCGCTCTGCCACAGCGCTTCAGGCCATTGGCTACAAGGAGTTTTTGGGCGTGCTGGACGGCACTGCAACGGTGGAGGAGGCGCTGGAAGAAGTGAAACTCCGCTCCCGACAGTATGCCAAGCGCCAATTGACCTGGCTTCGAAAAAATCCGGATATTCACTGGATTTTGTGGGAAAAACAACGGGATTTTGAAAAAGCAATGCAAATTTCGACAGAAATTCTATCCGCAGCAGGCGTATTCTAAAAGCTGAGGCGGACTGCATTGGCGACTGTCCGACTCAATCCAACAATAGAGATAGGAGCGGACAAGTATGCAGACGAAAATGAATTTACAGGACCTTTTTTTGCTGCGGGTAAAGCGGGACAGGGTGCCCCTGACGCTGTTTTTGATGAACGGTTTTCAGATGCGGGGCGTTCTTACCGGCTTTGATTCCTTTGTGATCATTGTAGAGAGCGAAGGACGGCAGCACGTGATCTATAAACACGCAATTTCCACCATAGTGCCACTGCGGCCGGTGGATCTGGAGGAGAGGGCCTGACGCCGACAGAGTCGGTAGAGAGGAAGACCCATGAAGGAAAAAGGGCTGGGAACACATATATTGATGGTGTTGCTGACGGTCATCGTGGTGGTCTATTTTGGACTTCAGACCGTCCGGTATTTTAACGATCCACTGGCCACGAGCCTGGCCTATACTTATCAGGTGACGGAGGGCCAGGATCTGTCCGGGTATGTGATTCGAAATGAGCGGGTCCTGACCGACGACACCAACGGCCTTCTGCAGCTCAGCCGGGCAGAGGGCGAGCGAATCAGCGTGGGGGGCACAGTGGCGGCAGTATATGCCGATCAGGCCTCCCTTGACCGCCAGAGTGAGATCGAATCCCTGCGCCTGCAAATTGAGCAGCTGCAGTACGCCAAAGAGGTCTCTGTGGGTGCCGAGGCATCTTTGAAGCTGGATGCCCAGATTCTGCGGAGTGTCCGCAGTCTCCGGCAGGCACTGGAGGAGGACCGGCTGGATGTTGGGGAGGACGTGGGCGCGGAGCTGCGGGCTCTGGTACTCAAGAGAGACTACAATTCCGATAGCGGCGTGGATCTGGACGCCCAGCTTCAGGCACTGCAAAGTGAGCTGAAAACGCTGCAGGGACAGGCCACCAAATCCACCCGCAGGATCAAGGCGCCCGTAGCAGGGCTCTATTCCGCAGTGGTGGATGGGTACGAGACCATCCTGACACCTGCCAGCGCCAAGAGTCTGACTCCCTCTCAGCTGGTCAATCTGCGGCCGGACCCGGAAGTCCGGTCTGAGGTGGGCAAGCTGATCCTGGGGGATGCGTGGTATTATGCGGCAACCATGAAGGAGGAAGAGGCCAATGCCCTCCGAGAACTGCAAAAGGACGGCAAAAAGCTGACCCTGCGCTTTGCAAAGAGCGTGGAACAGGATCTGCCGGTCCGCATTGAATCCATCAGTGAGGCCGAGAGCGGGCGCTGCGTGGTGCTGTTCCGGGGACGGACCCATCTGGCCCAGCTGACGCTGCTGCGCCAGCAAAGCGCGCGGGTGATCAGCGCCGGTGTTGAGGGAATTCGTGTACCCAAAGAGGCTCTGCACGCCACGGAGGTCCATCTGGACCGGGAGACCGGCGAGCAGGTCCGGGAGACCCAAAGCGGCGTCTACTGCGTGGTGGGCAAGGAGGCCTGGTTCAAACCGGTAGAAGTTGTCTACAACGGCGACGGGTTCCTGTTGGTGAAATCCACGGCGGAAAAAGAGGAAGAACGTCTGCGGCCTGGTGATGAGGTCATCGTGGCAGCCAAGGGCTTGTACGACGGCAAGGTTGTTGAATAACAAACGGGAAGGGAAGTTCAAATTGTATGTCTATTGCTGAAAATATTGCACAGGTACGGCAGAACATAGAGGCTGCTGCCAGGGAGGCGGGCCGAGACCCCAAAGAGATCATTTTGGTGGGTGCCAGCAAAATGAATGATGCCGCAGCCTGCCAGGAGGCCATTGCCGCCGGCATTGATGCGCTGGGTGAAAACCGTGTTCAGGAGATGACGGAGAAGCTCTCCCGGAATGCCTATGAGGGCGCACCTCTTCATTTCATCGGCCATTTGCAGCGCAACAAGGTCAAGCAGGTGGTCGGCAAGGTGGCGCTGATCCAATCCGCCGGGTCTTGCAGCCTGCTCCATGAGATCGAGAAGGCGGCTGGCAATCTGGATATCGTCCAGGATGTGCTGCTGGAGGTCAATATCGGGGCGGAGGAGGCCAAGAGCGGCTTCTTGGCCTCAGAGCTGTTTGAAGCGGCTCAGGAAGCCCTGACCCTGCCCCACATCCGGGTCCGTGGACTTATGACCATCCCCCCCGCGGATACGGATCGAAGCACCAATATGCAGTATTTCCTGGAAGTCCGGGCGCTTTTTGTTGACATCAATGAAAAATTGTTCCATAATGAATTAGAGTATCTGTCCATGGGCATGAGCGGTGACTATGCGGACGCTATCCGTGCCGGAGCGACCATGGTTCGGGTGGGTACCGCCATTTTTGGCACCCGCAATTACAATTTGTAAGGCAGAAGCCAACGCCCTGCAAGGGTGTTGCTTTGAGATCGAAAAAGCGTTTGAGACGCGTGGAGGTTGCCATGAGTATCATTGATGAATTCAAGAAATGGACTCGCCCTTATGACGACGAGGACGAAGAGTTTGACGAGTTTGAAGAGCCGGAGCGCAAGGAACTGTTTGAAGACCGCCGCAGCAAAGCGGAGGAGCGCCGGAACAAGGTGGTCAACATCCACGCCACAACACAGCTGAAGGTTGTCCTGGTAAAGCCGGAGCGTTTTGAAAACGCCTCTGAAATCGCCGACCAGCTGAAGGACAAGCGTACCATTGTGCTCAATCTGGAGTCCACGAACAAGGATGTGGCTCGCCGCCTTATTGACTTCCTCTCCGGCGTGGCCTATGCCGGGGAAGGCAAGATCAAGAAGGTTGCTGCCAATACCTATATCATCACGCCCTATCATGTGGATATTGAGGGCGATCTGATTGACGAGCTGGAGAATAACGGGCTCTACTTCTAAGCATTGAAAGAGAATACATACAGGGGGTACAGGTGATATGCTGACACCGCAGGAGGTTTCTACCCATGCCTTTACCAAGCAGGTCATGGGCGGCTACAATATGGCGATGGTGGATGAGTTTTTAGATGAGCTCACCGATGACTATTCCGCACTTTATAAGGAAAACGCGGCCCTGAAGGCCAAGATGAAGGTCCTGGTGGAAAAGGTGGAGGACTACCGTGCCACCGAGGATTCTATGCGCGCAACGCTGCTGACTGCCCAGAAGATGGCGGACTCCATCGTCCGGGAGGCCGAGGAGAAACGCGACCAGCTGCTGGCCCAGGCCGAGCAGGGCGCCCATGAGAAGGTTGACCATCTTCGCAAAGAACTGAGTGAGACGGAGGATCGTCTGCGCCAGGGGCAGCGGGAGCTGGCAGAGTTTATCGATGCCAGCCGGGCCCTGTGCGGCAAGCAGCTGCAGTTCCTGGACCACCTGCCCCAGCTGCCGGTGGATCTGGATCAGAAGACAGAATCTCTGCCTGTAGAGGAGATTGAGCAGCAGGTCATGGCGACTTTCGACCAGGAGCAGCCTGCACAGGAAGCGGAGGCTCAGACGGAGGCTCAGCCAGAGCCTGCCCCGGCTGCTGCACCTGCAGAACCTGCGGAGGAGTATCCCGATGGAGATCCCTTTGCCAATGAGGAGGTCTCCGAGCCTACTCGTCGGATTAACCTGAATGAACTGAAATTTGGCCGGAACTACACCGGCCAGAACTGATGAAACAAAAAAGCGGCCCATTAGAGCTGCTGCAGGCTGTCGAAAAGCCTTTTCGACAAGCTGGGGCGGCTCTTTAGAGCCACTTTTTTTCGATTACAAGAGCAAACCCAGCAGGAAAGAGAGGTCGGTATGGAGGACAAGCATCGTCCCATTGTGGCGCTGTTATACGACTTTGATAAGACCCTCTGCACCACAGATATGCAGAACTACTCGTTTATCCCTTCTCTGGGGATGATGCCGTCGGAGTTTTGGGAAGAGGCCAACACCTTTGGGCGGAGGAACCGCATTGACGGCATTCTTGCCTACATGTACACCATGATTCGGGAGTCTGAGCGGAAAGGACGACCCTTCAGCCGGGAGGATCTGGTGGAGAAAGGCAAGAGCGTGGTGCTGTTCCCAGGTGTTGAGAACTGGTTTCGTCATCTCAACGCCTTTGGGGAGACCCAGGGGGTCCGCGTGGAGCACTATATCATTTCCTCCGGCCTGCGGGAGATCATCGAAGGCTCCTCCATTCGGGATGAGTTTAAGGAGATCTATGCCAGCGAGTTTTACTACGACGAGACGGGGCGCCCGGTGTGGCCCAAGCTGGCTGTCAATTTCACCGCAAAGACGCAGTTTGTCTACCGCATCAACAAGGGCGTGCTGGATGTTTCTGACGATAAGACCCTCAACGACTCCATGCCGGACAACAGCAAGCGGGTGCCGTTCCAAAACATGATTTACCTGGGGGACGGCCTCTCCGATGTCCCCTGCATGAAGATGATGCGGGCCTATGGCGGTCAAGCGATTGCGGTCTATCAGGAGAACAACCGCATGGGCGTGGAGGATCTCCTGGCCAAGGGACGGGTGGATTTCATGTTCCCCGCGGACTACCGGGAGGGAACGGCCCTGGATGTGACCGTCAAGAATATCATCCGGGAAATGGCTATCCGGGATTTGCTGTGGGAGGAGAATGCCGCCCAGCGGCGTACCATCGGCGGGGACGTACTGCCCAATCAGGTAGACCTGTTTCAACACTGAAATGCGTTCAGGACCTCGAAAGGGGGTCCTGATTTTTTTGAAAAAATTCTTTACACCGTGTAGCTTTTTTGTTAATATATACGTTAAGTATTCAAAAAGAGAGGCTGGGACGGCCAAATACGCCCCAAAAAGGAGATATAGAATCCATGGCAACAGAATTTTCACGAACCCTGTCCCTGCTGCGGCAGGAGCGCGGGGTCTCCCAGCGCACGGCAGCGGGGGATCTGGGCATCTCACAGGCGCTGCTGAGCCACTATGAGAACGGCATCCGGGAACCAGGATTGGCCTTCGTGGTGAAGGCCTGCGACTACTACCATGTGTCCGCCGACTTCATCCTGGGCCGCACCCTTTCCCGGGAGGGCAATATGTTGACGGAGCAGGAGGTTCTCAGCACTGCAGAACCCGGCAACATTCTTCAGGGCAGCGTCCTGGCAACCCTCCAGAGCAAGCTGCTCTCCGGCGCCGTGGGCGTGCTGTTCGGGCTGCTGGGCAAGCTGGGGGACAAGGCAGCCATTAACACGGCTGCCGCTTACCTCTCCAGTGCTATTTATCAGCTCTACCGCCATCTCTATCGGGCGGCTGGTTCCAATGAGGCCTACTTCGCCTTGGACCCTGCTTCTTGTACCATGGGCCTGGCAGATGCGGACATGAAGCTGTCTGAGACCCGTTATGCCCAGGCCCTCCGGGTACAGAGCGCCAAAAAGGCAGAGTTTCCGGATCTCTCTGCGGAGGCCATCACCAACGCCTATCCCGGCCGCTGCCAGAGCCTGACGCAGGTTCTCAGCACTGCAGACGCCCGTCTGAATGCCATGACGGAGCAGGGTGCGAAATAATATTCGCTTCCCGGCCTGCCTGCGTGCAGACCAGGCACCCTTGAGAATCCAGAATCCTCGGGCGAAGTGAATTCGCCCTTGCGGCAAGATTTTGACAGGGTCAAAATGCTTGGACGCGGGTCCGCGCGAATCGCGTGGACGTGCCTAAGGAGGAATGAAAAGAATGTATAAACAGGAAAATATTCGCAACTTCTCTATTATTGCTCATATTGATCACGGTAAATCCACACTGGCAGACCGGTTGTTGGAGAAGTGTGAGGCTGTGAGCGCACGCCAGATGTCCAGCCAGCTTCTGGACAATATGGAACTGGAAAAAGAGCGCGGCATCACTATCAAAGCCCGTGCTGTCCGGCTGAACTATAAGGCCCAGGACGGTGAAACCTATATGCTGAACCTGATTGACACCCCGGGTCACGTGGACTTCAACTATGAGGTTTCCCGGTCCCTGGCTGCCTGTGAGGGCGCTGTGCTGGTGGTGGATTCCACCCAGGGTGTGGAGGCCCAGACGCTGGCAAACACCTACCTGGCCATGGAACACGATCTGGAGATTCTGCCCGTATTCAATAAGATTGATCTGCCCGCTGCGGACCCCTTGAAGGCCAAGCACGAGGTGGAGGACATCATCGGTTTGCCTGCCCTGGATGCACCGGAGATTTCCGCCAAAATGGGCATCAACATTGAGTCGGTGCTGGAGGATATTGTGAAAAACGTGCCCGCCCCCACGGGCGACACCACTGCACCTCTCAAAGCGTTGATTTTCGACAGTCAGTATGACACCTATCGGGGCGTCATTGTCTATATCCGGCTGATGGAAGGCTCTTTGAAAGTGGGTCAGAAGGTCAAAATGATGGCTTCCGGCGCCAGCTATGACGTGATTGAGTGCGGACATCTGCTGCCGTTGGGCATGGAACCCTGCAAGGAGCTGATGGCCGGCGAGGTTGGCTATTTCACTGCCTCCATTAAGAACGTGGCAGACACCCGGGTGGGCGATACAGTCACCTCCACCGCTCAGCCAACCGCACAGCCGCTGCCCGGCTATCGGCCCGTACAGCCCATGGTGTACTGCGGCATCTACACTGAGGACGGCTCCAAGTATCCCGATCTGCGTGACGCTTTGGAGAAGTTGCAGCTCAACGATGCCTCTTTGAGTTTTGAACCGGAGTCCTCTGTGGCCCTGGGCTTTGGCTTCCGGTGCGGCTTCCTGGGAATGCTCCATATGGAGGTGATCCAGGAGCGCCTGGAACGGGAGTTTGGCTTGGATCTGGTTACCACGCTGCCCTCTGTTATTTACGAGGTCACCAAGAGCGACGGTACGGTGGTCCGCGTGGATAATCCCCACAACTACCCCGATCCTGCTACCATTGAGCACGCCGAGGAACCCTACGTCAAAGTCTCCATCATCACACCCAACGAGTATGTGGGCAACATCATGCCTATGTGCCAGGACCGCCGGGGCGAATTCAAGGATATGCAGTATCTGGATACGAATCTGGTGGAGATGCACTACCAGATGCCTTTGAATGAGATCATCTACGACTTCTTTGACACGCTGAAAGCCAATACCAAAGGCTATGCCTCTCTGGACTATGAGCTCTCCGGTTACCGGCCCAGTGAGCTGGTGAAAGTGGACTTGAAGCTTAACGGTGACGGTGTGGATGCCCTCAGCTTCATTGCCCACAAGGATAAGGCCTATCCCCGTGCCCGGCGCCTGTGCGAAAAGCTGAAGGAGAACATCCCCAGACAGCTCTTTGAGATTCCGGTCCAGGCCACCATTGGCGGACGGGTCATTGCCCGGGAGACCGTCAAGGCCATGCGGAAGGACGTGCTGGCCAAATGCTACGGCGGCGATATTTCCCGAAAGAAGAAGCTGCTGGAGAAGCAGAAAGAGGGCAAGAAAAAAATGCGCTCTCTGGGAACTGTACAGATTCCCACGGAGGCGTTTTTGGCGGTTCTCAAGCTGGATGAGTAAGCAGACACATTTTCCACAGCTCTTTTGCACCACGGCAAAGCCGTGTCCGCCCATGGTATCGTGTAAATGTTTTGTGAGCAAAACTTTCAGGCGGGAAATTCACTTGCAGCCGCAAACGATCGGGCTGTGTTCGTAAGGCATTCAATAAGTAAACGGCAGTACCCGAAAAACGGGTACTGCCGTTTACTTTTTATATGCGCCAGGAAAATGCTTCGTCATTTTTTGATGTTATTCAGTGGGGAAGGGGGCAAAGGAAACACCACTGTCCTGAATGGTCAGCAGCAATACCGCGTCGGTCTGATCCAGCCAGCACCAGCGGAACACGCCCTTGTGGCCGTTTGAAAGAGAATAGGACCAAATCGGTTCCTCCTGCAGCTGGCGGCAGATGCGCTCCAGAGCAGGGACCTCCGCTCCGTACACCTCCCGGTATTGCGCACAGATATCCGCATAGGCAACATCCTCTGCGGGGAGGTGACCATACTTGCGGCAGCGACCGCTGGCAGCATTCACCGCAAGTACCAGGTCGTAGTCCAGTGCGGCCAGGGTGTTGAGCAGCAGCGACTGGCGATGAAGCCAATCCACGTCCCGCAGGGTACAAAAAGCGGTGATGTGGGCGGTCTCCGGATCTTCGATCAACTCTATGGCGGTTTCCACCCAGATGGTGGTGGCGTCCACAGGGGAAAAGCGGTGTTCCAAGTGCATGTGCTGGTGCCCATGGTGGAAAGAATTCAGCAGGATGTTTCGGCTGAAGGCAGCCTCAAAGGCGTTCCGCTGTTCCGGGGTGGGAATTTGACCACCGATATGGCGGATGCAGTCTTCGGCGGTATTGCCCAGCAGAGTTTGCGTCAGATCGCTGCTGCTGCACGTGGCATCCATAATTCGGTTGTCGGCCAGATCCAGCTGAATGGCAGCCAGCACGCTGCAGTCTGGCTTTTTCAGCTGCTTCTTCAGATCCAGGAATCGCTGTGCCGCGGCTCGGCGGCGAGTGATGTTCTCGGCGCGGCCTACCAGTCGGTAGACATTGCCGTTTTCGTCAAATAAACTGACCCAGGACACCCGATACCAGCGCCAGCCCTGGTCGTCATAATTCGCCCGATATTCCACCACGTCGGTGGTGGGATGGTTAGAGGCCCGCTTAAAGGCGGCAGCCAGATGACGCTTGTCCTCGGGATGGATGACGGTGGAGCGCTGCAAATCGCACAGGTATTCCGGAATCACCCGTGTGGTCCGGCGGCCCCCCTTGTCCCGCCGGTAAATGCGGCAGATGTCCTGATCAGGATCGTAGTCAAAGCTGATGATCTGCGAATCATCCAGCAACAAATCGCAGAGTTTGGCACGAAATTCCAGCTCAGACAGCAAGGTCCGCTCCGCGGTCAGGTTCGTGCAGGATAGCAGCAGCAGGGTGGTGCCATCGTTCCGGGCCTGCCAGACAGCCTCCACAAGACCCCAGCAGAGATGCTCATCTTGGCACCGCAGACGGCAGGTATGACGAAGGGGGAGACCTTGGGCCCGGGCCAGCCGGGCCACGTCTACCAGCTCCTGCCGGTCGGCCGGAGCCACATACCATAGAGGGTCCAGCTCCAGGTTCTGCCGCAATTCCACTTCAGAACAGCCCAGCAGAGTGGAGAGCCCCTGACTCACACAGAGAGGTGCCAGTCGTTCGCCCTGCTGGCAAAGAATACAGTAGCCGCCCGGGAGACTGTTGAAAAGACTGCTGTATTGGGCCAGTGCGGCTTTGGCCTGGTGGAGAGAAGCAGCCTGCCGCTCCCGGCTGCGTTCCTGGCCGTTGACATCCAGCAACAGCGCACAGAAGGTGGTGACGCCCTGCTGCCGGTCCATCAGCTCTGCCCGAAGATTAGCCCAGAGGGCCGTCTCATCCTTGCGGATTAGGCGGAAAGTGTGGTCTACGGCCTGGCCGCTTCGAGCACTGTCCAACAGGACCTGGAGCAGCTCCGGCCAATCCTCCGGCAGGACCAGAGTGGAAAGGTCATCGGCGTAAAAGTCCAGAAGCTCTCGGTATTCCCGACCGGTGAGGTCGCAGAGGTGGGGAGAAAAGGAGAGGCACCGAAGGCCTGCCCGGCTCATCTCCAGCACGACGACCGCACCGGGCAGCTGATCGGTGAGCAGGGTATCTGGATTCTTGGATTCTGGGGGACATCCGCAGTCCAGAATACAGCCCACCATACCATACATGGGCTGATAGCAGATGATCTGACACGTTTGCCCCAGCACCGAAGTGTAGGAGAAGGCCGCAGAGGAGCCGGAAAATGCCACCGTCTGAACCGGGGCAAGCCGTTCCAGCTGGCTGGCGGGAAAGATGTGGGTGAACCGCTTTCCAACCAGCGTTTCGGGGTGGGCGTCCAACAGAGCACAGGCCGAGGAATTGACGAACCGAAAGATCAGGTCCACCATATCCCCTTTGCCGTCGGTTAGTACCTCGGCCAGCAGGAAGGGAATGCCGCTGTTTCGGTAAGGTGCTGTAAATTTTTCAATGCGCTTTGCCACGGATGTTCACCTCTATTTGTTGCACTGGCTCCGTCATGAGCCAAACTCGAAAAACCTAGTAGTATCAATGAATCATGGATTCCAGACTTGGCTGAAACCCGGAGTCACTCCAGAGATATAGAAAGCAACCAGCGCCAAGTAATAAAAGGAAGCTAAAACAAAACCGAAAGAGGCTGGCCGCTCTCTACCCACAGAGCTTCATTCAGGACGTGACGCTGTTCACATCCCAAACCGCAGCCGCTTCATGCCGCTGGCACTCCTGCCGCACACCCAATCGGCTTCGACGACGTTTTCGCCTGTCCCGGGTTGCGCATCTCTATGTGCTGAGTCTATCATAATGCGTCCGGCCGGAAGCTGCAAGTCCGGAAAGACGGAAATGGCGGCAGCAGACGATGAAAAGGGGGGACATGGTCGGAAAATAAATGCCAAAAACTTGCTGAAAAATGAATATTTCTGTCTGCTTTGCCAGAATTCACCCGTAAAAATGGTATTGAGGAAATACTGGGAACCGAATTGCGTAATTTGAGAGAACAAATACAAAAAAATAAAAAAGGTAGACCTTTTACAAAGTACACAAAAAAATAAGAACCTTTTCCAATAAAGTCTACACGACAAAATGGTTGAAAATATTGACTGTTTTCTCAAAAAATATCATAATTGTTATAATATACAGAGTGATAACCGGGCATAGGGTCCGAAATGGGAGGCATCTATGAGAAAAGGCTATTTGGTTCTGGAGGATGGGCACGTATTTGAGGGACTTCGGTTTGGCGGCGAGGGCTGCCCCATCGGAGAACTGGTGTTCACCACCGGCATGGGCGGGTATCTGGAGACAGTGACTGACCCTGGCTTTGCAGGACAGATTGTGATTCAGACCTATCCGCTGATTGGCAATTACGGCGTGATCGGAACAGACCTGGAGGGCAGCTGCCGTCTGCGGGGCTATGTGGTCCGCGAGATTTGCAGTACCCCCTCCAACTTTCGCGCAGAGGGCGATCTGGAGACGTATCTGAAGGAACAGGGGGTACCCGGTATCTGCGGAGTGGATACGCGGGAGTTGACCCGGATCCTGCGGGAAAACGGCACCATGAATGCTGTGATCTGCGATGAAATCCCCGCGGATCTGGAAGCCGTGAAGGCTTACCGCGTGGCAGAACCTGTGGAAGACAAGGCTTCCGAGACCTTCCCTGCTGAGGGGGAGGAGCTTTTCCGGGTTACCCTGGTGGACTATGGCACCAAGCACAGCATCATTCGCCAGCTCACGAAGCGAGGCTGCACCGTGACTGTGGTTTCCGGCATTACCCCTGCAGAGGAAATTCTGGCAGGCAAGCCTGACGGTGTGCTGCTGTCCAATGGCCCTGGTGATCCCATGGACTACAGAGCACAGGTGGAGGAAGTCAAGAAACTGATGGGGAAGGTCTGCGTGTTTGGCGTGGGTCTGGGCCACCAGCTCTGCGCACTGGCACAGGGCGCCAAGACTTTCCGTATGAAGTATGGCCGCCGCGGCGCCAACCAGCCCGTCCGGGATCTGGCAGGCACCCGCACCTATATTACCGGTGAAAACCACGGCTACGCGGTGGACGCTGAGACTGTCACCGTGGGCAGTGTCCGCTACCAGAATGTCAACGACGGCACCTGCGAGGGCATCGACTATGCGGACCTGCGTGCCATGACCATCCAGTTCCAGCCCGAGGGCTGCACCGACGTCAAGGGGAATTGCTTCCAGTTTGACCGGTTTCTCAATCTCATGAAGGGAGGCAACCTGTAATGCCTTTGGATAGAAGTATCAAGAAGGTCCTGGTCATCGGCTCCGGCCCCATTGTGATCGGCCAGGCAGCAGAGTTCGACTACGCTGGCGCACAGGCCTGCCGCGTTCTGAAAGAGGCTGGTGTCAACGTGGTGCTGTGCAACTCCAACCCCGCCACGATCATGACAGATCAGGCCATGGCGGACCAGATCTATCTGGAACCCCTGACCACAGATACCATCAAGCGAATTATTAAGAAGGAAAAGCCTGACTCTATTCTGGCGGGCCTTGGCGGTCAGACCGGTCTGACGCTTGCCATGCAGCTGGACAAGGAAGGTTTCTTAAAGGAACAGGGCGTCCGCCTGCTGGGCACCGACGCCACTGCCATCTCCCGCGCCGAGGACCGGGAACTGTTCAAGGAAGCTATGACCGAGATTGGTCAGCCCTGCATTGCCTCTGACATTGCCGAGACGGTGGACCAAGCTTTGGCGGTGGCTGAGCGCATTGGCTACCCCGTCATTGTCCGTCCTGCCTTCACCCTGGGCGGTGCCGGCGGCGGCGCTGCCAACGACGTTCAGGAACTGCGCACCATTGCTCAAACGGGCCTGGATGCCTCTCCCATCTCTCAGATCCTGGTGGAAAAGGCCATTTTCGGCTGGAAGGAAATCGAATTTGAGACCATGCGGGACGCGGCCGGCAACGCCATCATTGTCTGCTCCATGGAGAACATGGACCCTGTTGGAATCCACACGGGCGACTCCATTGTGGTGGCTCCCACCCAGACGCTGGCTGCACCTGAGTACAATATGCTCCGCAACGCCTCTTTGGATATTGTCTCTCATCTGGGTATTGTGGGCGGCTGCAACTGCCAGCTGGCACTGAACCCCGACAGCTTCGAATATGCGGTGATCGAGGTCAACCCCCGCGTGTCCCGCTCCTCCGCCCTGGCCTCCAAGGCAACCGGCTACCCCATTGCCAAGATCACCACCAAAGTGGCGCTGGGCTACACGCTGGATGAAATCAAAAACGACATTACGGGCAATACCTATGCCTGCTTTGAACCGGCGGTGGATTACATTGTGGCAAAGATGCCCAAGTGGCCCTTCGATAAATTTGCCGATGCCTCCCGAAAGCTTGGCACGCAGATGAAGGCTACCGGCGAGGTCATGTCCATTGCGCCCAGCTTCGAAATGGCCATTATGAAGGCCGTCCGGGGCGCGGAAATCGGCATGGATACGCTGAACCGCAAAAAGGACCCCGACGATACTGCCCCTATCTGGGAGCGTTTGCGCCGGGTGGATGACCACCGCATCTTCACGGTGTTTGAGGCCCTGAAGTCCGGTGTCAGCGTGGATGAGATCTTTGCCATCACCCGCATTGACCGCTGGTTCCTCAACAAGCTGAAGAACCTGGCTGACTTCGAGCTGCGTCTGACCAAGGACGGCCTGAGCACGGAGAACTATGAAATCGGCAAGCACATGGGCTACACCGACCAGGCCATGCTGCGCATTTCCGGTGCGCAGGCGCTGCCCTGTGAGAGCCAGTCCGCCGCCTATAAAATGGTGGATACCTGTGCTGCTGAGTTCCAGGCTGAGACCCCTTATTTCTACTCCACCGCTGATAAGGCCTGTGAATCCCGCACCTTTACCCGGTCCGGCAAGCCGGTCATTATGGTGCTGGGCTCCGGCCCCATCCGCATTGGCCAGGGCATCGAGTTTGACTATTCCTCTGTCCACTGCGTCTGGACGCTGAAGGAGCTGGGCTACGAGGTTGTCATCGTCAACAACAACCCCGAGACCGTCTCAACTGACTATGATACCGCCGACCGTCTGTACTTTGAGCCTCTCTGCCCTGAGGATGTTATGAACATCATCGAGGTGGAGAAGCCTGTGGGTGTGGTGGTTGCCTTCGGTGGTCAGACTGCCATCAAGCTGACCAAGTTCCTGGATGATCACGGCATCGCAATTCTGGGCACCTCTGCCGAGTCCATTGATATGGCCGAGGACCGGGAACGGTTTGATGAGCTGCTGGAACGCTTCCACATCAAGCGCCCCCAGGGCCGCGGTGTGCTGGGTATGGAGCAGGCTCTCAATGCTGCTCACGAACTTGGCTACCCCGTGCTGCTGCGTCCCTCGTATGTCATCGGCGGCCAGAATATGGTCATTGCCCACAACGATGAGGATGTGCGGACCTACATGAACGTAATCCTCTCCGGCAAGATCGAAAATCCGGTGCTGGTGGACCAATATCTGATGGGCAAGGAGCTGGAAGTGGATGTCATTTCCGACGGCGTGGACGTGCTGATCCCCGGTATTATGCAGCACATTGAGCGCACCGGTGTCCACAGCGGAGACTCCATTGCGGTCTACCCTCCCTTCTCCATCGGCGACAAGATGCTTCAGACCATCGTTGAGTGCTCTGAGACGCTGGCACTGTCCCTGGGGACCAAGGGTCTTATCAATATTCAGTATCTGATTTACCAGAATGAGCTGTACGTCATCGAGGTGAATCCCCGTGCCTCCCGTACTGTTCCTTATATCTCCAAAGTCACCGGCGTGCCCATGGTGGATTTGGCTACCCGCGTGATGGTGGGCAAGCCGCTCAAGGAGCTGGGCTATGGCACCGGCCTGTACCGCACGCCTCCCTATGTGGCGGTGAAGGTTCCCGTCTTCTCCTTTGAGAAGATTACCGACGCCAACGCAGCCCTCTCTCCCGAGATGAAATCCACCGGCGAGGTTCTGGGCCTGGGCAAGGATATGCAGGAGGCTCTGTTCAAGGGCCTGGTCTCTGCCGGCTATCAGGTGGAGAAGCCTGAGCGCGGCGGCATCCTGATCTCCGTCAACCGCCGTGACCAGCCTGAGGTGGTACAGATCGCCGGTAAGTTGGAGCGGCTGGGCTACAAGCTCTATGCCACTCATGGCACCGCCCACGAAATTTCTCAGCTGGGAACGGACGTGGAGGTCATTGGCAAGCTGGGCCGGGATGCCCGCGTGTTTGAGCTGCTGGAGGCCGGCAAGATTGACTTTGTCATCCTGACAGGGTCCACGGAACCTGACTATATCCGGGACTTCATTCACCTGAATCACCGGTGTGTCCAGCTGGGTATTCCCTGCCTGACCTCCCTGGACACGGCCAATGCACTCACCGATATTCTGGCCAGCCGCTACAACCAGCAGAACACAGAGCTGGTGGACATCTGCCACCTGCGTTCTCAGCGTGAGAGTCTGCCATTTGTGAAGATGCAGGCCAGCGGCAATGACCTGATCTTCCTGGACAATTTCCAGGGCCAGATCACCTGCCCCGAGTCCCTCTGCATTACCCTCTGCGATCGTCACTACGGCATTGGCGCAGACGGCATTGTGCTGATGGAGCACTCCGACAAGGCCGACGCCTGCATCCGCCTCTTCAACGGCGACGGCAGCGAGAGCGCCCTGTCCGGCAACGCCCTGCGCTGCGCTGCCAAGTACCTCAACGACAACGGCATTGTGGTTAAGGAGACCATGACTATTGAGATGGGCGGCGATGTCAAGCACGTCCATATCTATACCACCAACGGCAAGGTCACCTCTGCCTGCGTGGAGATTGGCGCTGCAGCGCTGAATGCTGAGGCCATGCGCTTCCCCGTGCCGGAGAAGACCGTTGTGGACTATCCTGTGCGTATTGGCGGCCGGCCCTTTGAGATCACCTGCGTGGAAGTGGGCACCCCGCACTGCGTGGTGTTCTGCCCTCGTGTGGATGCGGTGGACATGGAGTTCCTGGGGCCCCGTTTTGAGTACGCCCCCTACTTCCCCGACCGTGTCAGTACCGAGTTTATCCGCGTGGTGAATGAGAGCACCATTAAGATGCGTGTTTGGGAGCGAGGTACGGGCGAAACCATGGCCTGCGGTACCGGCGCCTGCGCTGCGGTGGTGGCTGCGGTGGCCAAGGGTTTGTGCCAGAAGAACCGGGATATTGTGGTTCGCGCTCGCGGCGGTGACCTTGTGGTCAACTACAATGGTGAGACCGTGACACTGACTGGTGATGTAAAGCTGGTGTATGCCGGCGAGGCTGAGTATTAAAATTATTCAAACAGCTCCAATCGGCGCTTCCGTACAGGAAGCGCCGATTTTATGCAGTGAGCTGGAAAACTGATACCAGATCACTCAATCCATGAATCCGGCATAGGTGCACAAACTTTGGAGGAAAAGACGAAATCCACAAGAAAAACGGAGGAATCTCTCCAAGTTTCTCTGCCAAACTCCACCACGAAAGAGCAGTTTTGTGATATACTGTTTTTCAGAATCCTTAACGGAAAATGAACAACAATACCAGGAGAGCAGTTATGGAGTATTCTGTGAAACAATATCTGCCGAAAATTGGAATGCGCAATATTAAAACCGCCACAGCAGCGGCTCTCTGCGCTTTTATTTATTATTTTCTGAACCGCAGTCCCGCCTTTGCCTGCATTGGCGCCATTTTTGGCATGGGCAGCGATTTGGAGATGTCCAAGCAACACGGCGGAAATCGTCTGTTTGGCACGATCATCGGCGGATTTCTGGGCATTGCCCTCTTCCGGGTGTACTTAATCTTTCATCCGGACGGTGGACGATCCATGTTGATGGTCCCACTGGTATTTATCGGTACGGTGCTTCTGATCATTCTCTGCCAGCTGTTTTGGAAGGGCGGTGTCCAGCCGGGCGGCGTGGTGCTGTGCATCATCCTGTTCAATACGCCGGTGGAATCCTATGTGCCCTATGCGCTGAACCGTATTTTTGACACGGCAGTGGGTGTGATGATGGCCCTGCTGGTCAACAGCATGTTCCCCGGCGGCTTTACGTTTCAATGGATGGAGCGGTTTGGAAATCAAATTAAGGTCAACAGAGGCTGGAAATAAGATTGACAAGCTGCACATTTTCCACGTACAATAGAGAAGAAATTCAAATCTCATGCACATGTCTTCTGAGCAGCAAAAAAACAAGCAAATTTTTAACCATTTGTAAAAAAACGAAAATGAACGAAAAAGTTGATATATTTTTCTTTACAAGTGGAAAAACATTTGTTATACTAACGAGTTGGTAATGAGATTATATCAAAACACCCATATTTTTAATTAAGGAGTGTTCCAAAATGAGCCGTATGGTCGGTACTGTTTCCCGGGGTATTCGGACCCCCATTATCCGCAGTGGTGACGACATTGTGCAGATCGTGACTGATTCTGTGCTGGAAGCTGCCAAGCTGGACGGTTACGAACTGCGTGACCGTGACGTGATTGCTATGACGGAGGCCATTGTGGCCCGCGCACAGGGCAACTACGCCAGCGTGGAGAATATTGCTGAGGACGTCCGTACCAAGATGGGCGGCGAAACGGTGGGCATTGTGTTCCCCATCCTCAGCCGCAACCGGTTTGCCATCTGCCTGCGCGGCATCGCAAAGGGCGCCAAGAAGGTTGTTGTGCAGCTGAGTTATCCCTCTGACGAAGTGGGCAACCACCTCATCAGCTTGGATATGCTGGACGAAAAGGGCATTGATCCCTACAAGGATGTACTGGATTTGAGCAAGTACCGTGAGCTGTTCGGCTATGAGAAGCATCGCTTCACCGGTGTGGACTACGTGGAATACTATGAGCAGCTGATCCGGGAGTCCGGCGCTGACGCAGAGATCATCTTTGCAAACGATCCCCGCGCCATCCTGAACTACACCAAGAACGTCATCTGCTGCGATATCCACACCCGCGAGCGTTCCAAGCGCCTGGTGAAGGCTGCCGGCGGCGAGCGCGTGTTGGGTTTGGACGATCTCATGACCGCTCCCATTAACGGCAGTGGCTACAATGAGAACTACGGTCTGCTGGGTACGAACAAGGCGAATGAGGAGCAGGTCAAGCTGTTCCCCCGGGACTGCCAGAAGGTGGTCAACGCGATCCAGAAGCAAATTCTGGAGCGTACCGGCAAGCATGTGGAAGTTATGGTCTACGGCGACGGCGCCTTCAAGGATCCCATCGGTAAGATCTGGGAGCTGGCTGATCCCGTTGTCTCTCCTGCTTACACCTCCGGCCTGGAGGGCACTCCCAATGAGCTGAAGCTGAAGTATCTGGCAGATAACGAGTTCTCTGACCTCTCCGGCGAAGCTTTGAAAGAGGCCATTAAGGGCAAGATTCAGGAGAAGGACAGCGATCTGGTTGGCCAGATGGCCTCCGAGGGTACCACACCCCGCCGCCTGACCGATCTGATCGGCTCTTTGTGCGATCTGACCTCCGGTTCCGGCGACAAGGGCACCCCTGTTGTCCACATCCAGGGCTATTTTGACAACTACACTACTGAGTAAGTTCAGACAGCCAATGGAGCGTATCGCAAATCGATACGCTCCATTTTCTTTAACAAAAGGAAACCTCCGTTCCTGATGGAACGGAGGT
>JAHHSA010000067.1 GCA_020025475.1 Oscillibacter sp. | reverse complement strand
CAAGTAAACCATCAACATAAAAGGGCCGCTGTGCATAGCGGCCCTTTTTCCTGTTATTGAGGCAGAAGATGAAATGCGTCCAGCACAGATTGAATTTGTTCCAAATGGGGAATGCTGGGGGAGCAGAGGGGGAGACGCAGCGGTCCCACCTTCCAGCCCATCATGGCCAGTGCGGATTTGACTGGAATCGGATTCACCTCGCAGAACATGGCATCGCAGACGGGCTTTAATGCCAATTGGAGCTTTCCCGCCGCGGCGAAATCGTTATCCAGACACAGCTGGACCAGTTGGTGCATCTGCTCGGGCAGAATATTGGCCACCACGGAGATGACGCCGCTGCCGCCCAGCGCACAAATGGGGACCACCTCGTCATCATTGCCGGACCAGATGGCAAAGTCCTGCGGACAGAGATTGCGGATCTTTTGAATGTTGCCAAGATTCCCGCTGGCCTCCTTGATGCCTGCAATTTGTGGATGCTCTGCAAGTCGGGCACAGGTTTCCGGCGAAATGGAAACGCCGGTCCGGGAGGGGACGTTGTAGAGAATCAGGGGAGTGGTGACAGCGTCTGCGATGGAGCGATAATGCCGGACCAGCCCTTCCTGTGTGGCCTTGTTATAATAGGGCGTTACCACAAGCAAGGCATCGGCACCTGCTCGCTGGGCATCTTTGGACATGGTGATGGCATTTTCTGTACAGTTGGAACCGGTGCCTGCAATGACTGGCACACGGCCACTGACACGTTCCACGCAGAACTCGATGGCCCGCATCCGTTCGCCGTAAGTCATGGTAGCTGCTTCGCCGGTGGTTCCGCATATGATAATCGCATCTGTGTGGTGTTCCAGCTGGAAGTCAATGAGCCTGCCCAAACTGGGAAGATCCACACCATCGTGGGTGAAGGGAGTGACAATGGCGACGCCGGAACCTGTAAAAAGAGGTTGCTTCATAGTAATTGCTCCTTTCATGAAAAAAGAGAATGCCCCTGCGGACATTCTCTTTCGTAGATGATATGGGAATTAGATATAGCCCTTGGCACAGAGCAGCTCTGCCAACAGGACTGCGCCGCCTGCGGCACCCCGCAGGGTATTATGACTCAGGCAGACAAATTTGTAGTCATACTGAGTGTCAGGGCGCAGACGACCGATCGAGACGGCCATTCCGTGTTCCAGATTGCGGTCCAACCGGGTCTGGGGGCGATTTTCCTCTTGGAAGTAGTGGAGGAACTGTTTGGGCGCAGAGGGTAGCGCCAACTCCTGGGCGGGACCTCGGAAGGCAGCCCAGTCAGATTGGATCTGCTCCATGGAGGGAGCTGCGCCATCTTTGAACTTCATAAATACAGCAGCCATATGACCGTCCTGGCAGGCAACCCGGAAGCACTGAGCGGTGATGGAGGGAACGGTTGCGTTTACGATTTTTCCATCCTCAATATGTCCCCAAAGTTTTAGTGGCTCCCGCTCGCTTTTTTCTTCCTCACCGCCGATGAAAGGAATCACATTGTCCACCATCTCTGGCCAGCGTTCAAAGGTTTTCCCGGCACCGGAAATCGCCTGATAGGTGCACACCAGTGCCTGCTCCAGTCCATACTTTCGCAGGGGATGCAGGGCGGGGACATAGCTTTGCAGAGAGCAATTGGACTTCACGGCGATAAAGCCACGCTTTGTGCCCAATCGCTTTCTTTGGGCTTTGATGATCTCCAGGTGGTCAGCGTTGATTTCTGGCACCACCATGGGCACATCTTCCGTCCACCGGTGGGCGGAGTTGTTGGAGACGATGGGGCATTCCAGTTTTGCGTACTTCTCCTCTAGCGCCTGAATCTCTTCTTTTTTCATATCAACTGCGCAGAAGCAAAAGTCGACTTGAGCCGCCAGACGCTCGGCATCGGCATCAGCGTCCAACACAATCAGGGCGGCTGCGGAAGCGGGGAGGGGAGTGTCCAGTGCCCAGCGGCTTGCCACCGCTTCTCCGTATGTATTTCCGGCGCTGCGGGAACTGGCAGCCAGGGCCGTTAAGCGGAACCATGGATGGTGTTCCAGCAGTGTGACAAAACGTTGCCCGACCATGCCTGTGCAGCCAATGATTCCTACGTCATATATTTTCATTTATAATTCCTCCTGTCTGCTATGAGACGGTTTTGATGGAAACCGTTCGTCGATTTTTGTTGAATGTACCGTAGACTTGTACTATAATATCCCTAATTAAGGAACATACATATGTGCTTGTAGCGCGGACGATTGTACGCATAGTAGCACATAATGCTTGCGTAGTCAAGACTGAACAATAGGAGGACCCATGAAAAAACTGCTATGGACCCTGCTTTTCCTGGCATCTGTGTCCGTGTTTCCGACGACAGCGTCGGCGGGGGACAGCAATTTGATAAAAGTAGGTTTGCGGTACGGTGACACGGCTATGTTTGCCGCAAATTTGGAAAATGCAGAAGGTGAGGGGTACCAGTTTGGCTGGTATGATCAATATCGAAATTTTCAAACTGTAGGCTCAACGGATGAGACCACCATCACCATGATTGCCGCCGATGATATTTATATGAATCAGAATGGCGGATATTCCCCAAATATGCCCTCTGGCAGCCACCGGTTTCTGGGCGGCTGGCATGTGGAGCTGGACGGCTATCGGAGCTTTGAGGATGCGTATCGTGACGCCAGGTCATACAACGGCTGGCCTGCCTATATCAATGATACCTATGTTGTTCATGTGGGTTCCTACGATAACCGCAGAGAGGCAGATGCGGCCGCTGCTGACCTGGGCGGATCTGCTGTGCCTTCCGGAGACACCGGCGTTCTGGTGACGCAGACCCGGACGGACCGTGTGCTCTTTGAGTTTGATAACGGCGGACGGCAGGCCTTTGGAGTACAGCCGGTGGGCTGGGATCGGGGAGGACCTGTTACCTGGTTCAAAGGCTACCGTTACAAGGGCGGGTTTGAATATCCCCGCAGTGCTGGCAGAAATCTAAGCGTGATCAATGTGGTTGACCTTGAGGATTATGTCAAGGGCGTCATCCCCTATGAGATGAATGTGAATTGGCCGCAGGCAGCACTGGAAGCCCAGGCGGTCTGCGCCAGGACATTTGCCAAGGGCTGTACCAAACACGCGGCGGGCGGATTTGATGTCTGCAACAGCACACACTGCCAGGTTTATAATGGCCTGAACACGGCGACGGCCACCTCTGACCGGGCAGTGGACAATACGGCGGGGAATTGCCTCTATTATAATGGCAGCCTGGTCCGGGATGCAGTCTATCATTCCTCCAACGGCGGTGCCACGGAAGATGCTGAAAATGTCTGGGGTGGTAAGGAACCGTATCTAAGAGGAAAGAAAGATCCCTTTGAGGCCAAGACCAGCATTCCCAATTACAATTGGTCCGTAACCTATACTGCTTCTGAACTCAGCTGGATTCTGGAGCAAAAAGGCGAAAACATTGGCCAGGTGCAGGATGTTTATGTGTCTCGTTACACGCCTATGGGTAATGTTGATGAGGTGACCTTTGTGGGAAGAGCCGGAACCTTGAAGGTATCCGGTGACAGATGCCGCACTATTTTCTACAGCAGCACTTACAATAAGTCTGTCCGCAGCCTACGATTTGAGATCAATGGCGGCAGCAATGGGAATCATAGCCAGGGACTCTGTGTCAATGATGCGGGGTATCCGCTTGAAACGCTGGAAGGGACCCATGTGCTGACAAGCTCCGGTATGAGTGTGCTGGAAGGCAGCGGAGCTACAGTGCTGACCGCGTCCGGTAGCGAAGCAATTTCTGTGGGCAAGGCTGGAGACCGTGCTTCCAATGGCGGCGGGAGCTTCACGATCACTGGTACTGGCAACGGCCACAATGTGGGTATGAGTCAGTACGGAGCCAAGGCAATGGCGGAACAGGGCTATACATATCGGGAGATACTTGAATTTTATTATACAGATGTCACCATAGGGTGAAGATAGGAAGTACCATGAAAACCAGTGATTTTTACTATGATTTACCGCAAGAACTGATTGCACAGACCCCCATTGAAAAGCGGGATACCTCCCGCCTCATGACACTGGATCGCAAGACCGGCGCCACGGAACACCACCACTTTTACGAGCTGCCGGACTTTCTGAATCCCGGCGACTGCCTGATTTTAAATGACTCCCGTGTGCTGCCTGCCCGCCTGCTTGGGCAGCGACTGCCCGGCGGCGGTACCTGTGAGGTTCTGCTGCTGATTGATCGGGGTGACAAGACTTGGGAGTGCTTAGTTCGGCCTGGCCGGAAGATGCACACCGGTGCTAAGCTGAGCTTTGGCAATGGTGAGCTCACCGCGGAAGTAGTGGGGGAGCTGGAGGACGGCAACCGTCTGGTTCGTTTCGATTATGAAGGCATTTTCCTGGAAGTGCTGGAGCGCCTGGGCAAGATGCCCCTGCCGCCTTATATCAAGGAGGAACTGCAGGATCGGGAACGCTATCAGACCGTTTACTCTAAGGTGGTGGGCAGCGCCGCTGCTCCTACTGCTGGCCTCCACTTTACGCCGGAGCTGTTGGAGAAAATTGCCGCTAAGGGCGTGAACATTGGCTATGTTACGCTCCATGTGGGTCTTGGAACGTTCCGGCCGGTGAAGGAAGAGGAGATCACTGACCACGATATGCACAGTGAGTATTGTGTGATATCCCGGGAGACTGCAGATCTGATCAATCGAACCAAGGCCAACGGCGGACGCTGTGTCTGCGTGGGAACCACTTCCTGCCGGACATTGGAGTCCTGGGCGGGGGAGGACGGCCATATGGAAGCAAAGGCCGGATGGACCAATATCTTCATTTACCCCGGCTATCGCTTTAAGGTTATGGACGCCCTGGTCACCAATTTCCATCTGCCTGAGTCCACTCTGGTCATGCTGGTTTCTGCCTTTGCTGGCAGAGAGCACGTACTGGACGCCTACCGGGAGGCTGTGAACGAGAAGTACAGATTCTTCAGCTTCGGCGATGCCATGTTCTTGTACTGATTGCCAATTCTCTGAAAGCTACAAAGGAAAAAGCTCCGCTTCGACGGAGCTTTTTCCTTTGTGAGATCTGGTGCGGACAGAGAGTCAGGGAGACTTTGCTGCCAGTGGCAGACCACAGAAAATAAAGTGGCATTTTTAGAAGATGCACCCTTGCGTATAGAGATGCCCTGTATTATAATAAATTACATATCTGTATTTTTACTCTAGGAGAGTTCATATGTTTGAAGTCCTCAAAACAGAAGGCCGCGCCAGACGCGGCGAATTCCGGTGCGCACACGGCGGCGTCGTTCAGACGCCGGTTTTTATGAATGTAGGTACGCAGGGTGCCATCAAGGGCGGCGTGTCTGCCCACGATCTGAAGGAGGTCGGCTGTCAGATCGAGTTGAGCAATACCTATCATCTGCATCTCCGGCCCGGCGACGGTGTTGTCAGGAAAATGGGAGGCCTCCACAAGTTCATTGATTGGCAGGGCCCCATTCTGACCGATTCTGGCGGCTTCCAGGTGTTTTCATTGGCGTCTCTCCGGAAAATTAAGGAAGAGGGCGTTACTTTTGCCTCTCACATTGACGGGCACAAGATCTTTATGGGGCCAGAGGAATCCATGCGGATCCAGTCCAATCTGGGAAGCGATATTGCCATGGCTTTTGATGAGTGCGTGGAGAATCCGGCTACCTATGAGTATGCCAAGGCTTCCTGTGAGCGGACTCTCCGCTGGCTGGAGCGATGCAAGGCAGAGCACGACCGACTCAACAGTCTGCCTGATACCGTGAACCCCAAGCAGATGCTTTTTGGCATCAATCAGGGGGCCACCTTTGCGGATCTCCGTGCTTGGCACATGCAGCAGATTGCCAAGATTGACTGTGACGGTTTTGCAATCGGTGGTTTAGCTGTGGGTGAGCCCGCGGAAGTCATGTACGAGATGATTGATGTGGTGGAGCCTCATATGCCCAAGGAGAAGCCTCGATACCTGATGGGCGTTGGAACACCCAGCAATATCATTGAGGCTGTCTACCGGGGTGTGGACTTCTTCGACTGTGTGATGCCCTCCCGCAATGGCCGTCATGGCAAACTGTTTACCTGGGAGGGAACAGTGAATATTCTGAATGAACAGTATCAAACCGATGATCGCCCCATAAGCCAGAGCTGCAACTGCCCAGTATGCCGCAGCTTCTCCAGAGCCTATCTGCGTCATCTGTTCAAGGCGGATGAAGTGCTGGCTCTGCGGTTTGCGGTGCTGCATAACCTCTATTTCTATAATGAGCTGATGGCGAAGATCCGTCAGGCAATCGACGATGATCGGTACGAAGAATTCCGCGCTCAGTACAGCGGCAAGCTGGAGCAGCGCGTGTGACCGATCTGGCGGCAGACTGTTCCGATGTGGACGGTACAGCTCATCACAAGATAATACTTGCAAAATCCGTCAGTTCTGGTATAATGGAACCATTGTGACTACATAACTTGAAGTAAAAGGAGTTCTCAATCATGGAAAGTATCATTATGCTTGTGCTCATGTTCGGTATCATGTATTTCCTGCTGATCCGTCCTGAAAACAAGCGCAAGAAGAAGGCTCAGGAGATGCGAGATGGCATCAAGAAGGGCGACACCATCACCACCATCGGCGGTATCATCGGTCGTGTGGTCAGCGTCACTGCTGACACTTTGGTGATTGAGACCAGCGAGGACCGTGTCCGCATGGAGCTGGCTAAGTGGTCTATCTCTACTGTCGGCGTCCAGACCGCTGACATCCCCGAGAAAAAGAAGAAGGAAGAGAAGACCGAGGAGCCTGCTGAGACTTCTGAGAAGCAGGATTGATTTCTTCTCTGACATAATCAACACCTCCCTTGGAATATGCTTATGGCATAGGACGAGGGAGGTGTTTTTATGAAAAAACGAAAAAAGGCAGCGCCACCCTGGTTGGTGTGCTTACAGGGTTTTGGAGCTGCGCTGACGCTCTATCTGACCGGAATACTGCTTTTGACTGCGGTAATGATGAAGGGGCTGATTCCTGAGGAAATGGGAGTTCCCTGCATTGCAGGGCTATGCGTTCTGTCCGGACTGGTAGGAGGTGCAGTGTGCGCACGCCGGACGCCGTGGGGAACACTGCCGGGAGCGATGGCAGCAGCAGGACTGTTTGCTCTGCTTCAGGTTGTTGTGGGCCTCTGCTGGACCGGTGTAGATTGGGCAGGGGAAGGGAGCATGCTTCTGATCTGCTCCCTGGGCGGCGGCCTGTTTGCGGGGCTCCTGGGCAGCAGGAAGAGCAGACGTTCCAGAAAACTGCTTGGCTAGGATGTTGTGAAAATGCACAAAACCATAAAAGATGCAGGTTGCCGCCGCTCATTGGTATCCATTCCGA
>JAHHSA010000066.1 GCA_020025475.1 Oscillibacter sp. | reverse complement strand
ATCATTTCCGCGGAAACGGCGGCAGCCGGAACTCATTCCCCGACTGTCGCCGTTTTTTCAATGATCCTCCCCTGCTCTGTCCCTGCATCTTTTATGCCAGAAACGCAGGAAGCAGCAGGAATGTAAACACAAGACTGATGGCAATACTGATAGAGTTTACCGCACCGTACTCCTCTCCTCTGCATCCGCATTTCTCACAATAAGTCATAGCAACCGACGGAACAGGAGAGAGAATAATCAATACCGCCACCTGACGGAGAAGCCGGGAAATCGGAAGCAGCCATACCAGACCACAAAACAGCAGATTGCAGGCGTATCTCAACAGCAGAATACGGACAATTTTCTTCCGGGATACCGGTTCTACTCGTACTTCAAATAAAATTCCGATCATGAGCATGGCCATGACCGTGTTTGCACTGCCGATTCCGGCTGTGATGGAGTGAATTGAGTGAATTGTCAAACTAAGTGCAACACTCAGCGAGCTCTAAGTCCCACAGTTCCTGGGCAGAACGAAAACTGAATACCTTACGAGGCCTGGCGTTGATCAACGCCAGGCCTCGTTTTAATGTCTTAGGACTGACTCGAGAGAGGTTCCTGCCCTTGGGGTAGAACTCCCAGAGAAGACCGTTGGAATTCTCGTTCGTGCCCTTCTGCCAAGCGCAGTATAAATCTGCAAAGTTAACGTCACCGTTCAGCCGTTTCTCGATGTTCGCCCAGTTGGCAAATTCCGTTCCTCGGTCACAGGTGATGGTTTTTACCAGTTCCGGCGGAAACTGTGAAAGTGCCGTTACAACAGTGTCCTCCGTGGTTTTTGCCCTGTGATCTGGCATCTTGATGGCGATATAAAAGCGGGTTTTCTGCTCAGCCAGTGTTTCTGCCCAGCAGACTGGCCCGGACAGCCTCCTGCTCCCGCTTGCGGCGGGCGCGCTCGGCAGCGGCCTTTTTGTCCCGCACCCACTTGGCCTGGGCGGCCTTGTCCGCCCGCTCCGTGGCCCGTGCAAACCGGTAGTGCAGGCCGTCTGTGCGACTGCGCCGCAACCAGACCATCACCGGGCCGTGGCGGTCACAGCTTTCCAGGCTGTACAGGCAGTTGTTGCCCCGTTCCAGCCAGACGCCCTTGGCGTCCGGAATGAGGGTTTTTCCGCAATCCGGGCAGGAGGCCGTGCGGATTCCGGCATTTTTCCGCCAGGCCTCTCCGTCCACAAAGCCTTTCCAGCTTATGAAATCACAACGCTGCCTGTCCGCCGGACAGAGAATCTTCCGCAGCTGCTCCTCGTCGTCCGGATAGGCCGCAAAGCCCTTGGCAATGTCCACGTGCTGCATCACCTTTGCCGTGTAAACCGCATCTGCTAGGGCATCGTGAAAAGCCTGGCTCTTCTCGATGCCCAGCCGCTCCACCATACTCTCCAGGCCCATGTTTTCCCCTTCCCTGCGGGGACACTGGGACGTATAAACTTCCTGCAGATCATACCATTTTCTCGGCCAGCTTTCGTCCTCGCCGATCAAAAATAGGTTCTGCTTCAGAACTGGCACATCATCCTTGCCCCACTCACCCAGCACTGCGTCCTCACCGCACCAGGCCATAAACTCTCTGAGGCCCTGGGCAATGGGCAGCCCCGCATTGATGTCCTGCTGGGTGAGGCCGGTGACCTTGGCAATCTGATGGTGCAGCTTTTTGAAGATCCGTGGACGCAGGGTCACCTGGAAGGTATCCCGGAGCTCCTGCCCCTCCATCTTCACAGCACCGATCTGAATGATCTCACCCCGCAGCACCTGCTCCACGCCATGATACTGAAAGGTTTTTGGCTGGTAGCCCATATTCCATTCCATATCAAATACAATGAGTTGACTCATGGTTTCCCCCTAAATTTGTGAATTCTAATTGATTATAGCACAAAAGGAAGAATTTGTGGATCTTCTGCTCCATTGGGTCAATTGCAGCCCCCGCGTGAAACGCTTGTGGAGTGAGTTTTACCTTTTATATCCAGTCGTACGCCCCTCCTTCCCTTTTATCGTTTCTCTGGCTTGAGAAAAGTCCGTTCTCCTCCCTACATTCATCCACTGTTAGGGGGGGTGCTCCCTTTCAGGTCTCTTCATACTCTTCTGCCCCTCAGCAATCTTGACATGATTTTACTTCATGGTATAATTCGCCCCCCTCAGAACTCCACCCCAACCACATTTGTGGTTGGGGTGGAGTTTTAGAAAGGAGTCATCCTAGCGGCAAATCAGAAACACCTCGGGTGCGTATCGATTCACAGTGTCCCGGGCATGGTTGCTCAGGAAGTACAGGTATTATTTGACGCCTGACGAGTGCGAGACGCTGATTGCCTTGGCTCTGAAATCGGATAACCTGCAATGCAGCCGCCTGCTTCTTTGATTTTTCTAATTAGAAGCAGCAATGGAATTTCTTGAGCATGATATTCTTCCTCGTTTGGAATGAGTGGAGTCGTCTGGCCACACCACCTAGCAGTTCTAAAACTGATGAGACTTCATAATGTGCTTGTGAGGAAAGATAAGGAGGACAAGCTCATGACCATCCATATTCATCCCGTCGAGAACCAGGAGCCCTTTGTCAATCTGGCTCTGAATCTTTTTATGCAGGCTGCCGCAGAAACCATTCTGTCAGAAAGGAGCGCGGCCAAACAACAGCATCCTACATGATGAACCTTCTATAGTGCGAAGAGAAAGGAGGTGCCTTCATGAAAATTGCGGCCTACTGCCGTGTCTCCACCGACAAGGAAGATCAGCTGAACAGTTTGCAGGTGCAAAAAAATTTCTTTGCCGAGTATGCCCAAAAAAACGGCCATGATCTGGTCAGGCTCTATGCGGACGAGGGCATCTCCGGTACCAGAATCAAGCATCGGAAAGAGTTCCAGCAGATGATGTACGATGCAGAGCAGGGTCTCTTCGCAGCCGTTGTGGTCAAGGACATTTCCCGTCTGGCCCGCAATACGGTGGATCTGCTCCAAAGCATTCGCAAGCTGAAAGCGCTTGGCATTGACATGATTTTTCTGACAGCCAACATGACCTCCATGGGCGACAGCGAATTTGTGCTGACCGTCTTTGGCGCACTGGCCCAGGAGGAGTCGCGGAACATCTCTAAGCGCGTGAAATTCAGCAAGCACATCAACGCTGAAAAGGGCCGCGTTCCCAATCTGGTCTACGGCTACGACAAAACACCGGGGGACTATTTCAACCTGTCTGTCAATCCGGGGGAAGCTGCTGTCGTCTACCAGATTTTTCACTGGTATCTGAAGGACGGCTACGGCGCCAGTAAAATTTCCGATCTGCTGAACCGGCGCGGTCTAAAAACCAAGCGGAATTGCAGCTGGAATCAAAAGGCCGTCTGCCGAATTCTGACCAACCCTATCTATGTGGGCAAAATCATCAATGGGAAACAGGAGGTCGGAGACTTTCTGACAGGAACCCGCGTGAATCGGGACGTATCGGATTGGTTTATTGTGGACAAGCCGGAGCTGCGGATCATCTCAGATGAAGAGTTTCAGCAGGCCGGACAGATGATGGAAACACGAAACCAGCAGTTCAGGGTGAATCACAAGCGGCAGAGCAATAAGCACCTGTTTTCCACACTGATTGTGTGCAAGTACTGCGGATGGTCCTTTCGCCGGGTGGTGCGCACCTACAAACATACATATATTCGTTGGGTTTGCAGCAGGCGCAACGGTCAGGGCACGGACAAATGCGCAAACGCAACTGCCGTGGACGAGGAGGAACTGATCTGTCAGCTGGACCAATATTTCCACAACCTGTTGAACAATCAGAGGAAAGTGGAGAGCTGTCTGCGTGAAAAGCTGCTCTCCGGTTGCAGGAAAAACAAGGATCAGGACGAGTACCGCCAAACCGTGGCAGCACGCCTTGCAAAGCTGGAAGCCAGGCGCAGCAAGTTCCTGGATCTCTATGCAGAGGACCTGATTACGCGGGAGGAACTGGATCGAAAGCTGGGTGCCAGCAAAGACGAGATTTCTCATTTGGAGGAAGAACGAAGCCGCCTCCAAATGGACGATCTGGACGAAGAGGACATCCAGGCCATTGTCAGAAACGTCATGGCGCGCTTCAAGGACTTTATCTCCGTACGGAATCTGACCAACGCCCAGCTGAAAGAACTGATTGAAAAAATTGAAGTAGGAGAGGACGGAACCGTGGATATCTCTCTCCGCTGTCCGGAAGCGCCAAAATACAGTTTTTCCTAATGGCATCTGCCATCTGTCCGTACGGTCTGCGGTGGAGCGAATTTCCTGTTTTCTTCTAAAAAGCATCCCGATTTCCTCCGGAATCTGGATGCTTTTTGCAGGATAGGCCATTATTTTCAAGTTTTTTTCATTCAGGGGTTGCTTTTTTTGAGAAATAGTATAAAATGTACAAGCTATTGAATTTTTATACAATCCCGCTGCTCTCCTGAGAGACAATAAAACGGAAGGACTGAGCCTATGAAACTTCTGAAGGACAAAACATTTTACAAATTTCTGATTCCATCTCTGATTGGTCTGTTCCTGTTTGTAACGCCCATCCGCAGTGACGGCAATCTGACCATCCCTATCGCCGTGATTGCAAACGCGCTGCTGAGTCTGATGGGCAGCTACAGCACCCTTGTCATCTATGTGCTGATCTCCGTCAGCGCAGTCATTACCATTATCCACAAGCTCTTCAAGATCCCCTTTATCCAAAACCATGAAAAGCTGAACAATCTGTTTGACGTCAAGGGAATCTGGCTGGTCATCCGGATGCTGGGCTGGGTCTTTGCCAATCTGCTTTTCTGGGGTGTCGGGCCCGAGATGATCCTCAGCGAGGACACCGGCGGTCTGGTGATCCATGGCCTGATGCCCATTCTGGTCTGCGTGTTCCTGCTGGCAGGTCTGCTGCTGAGCCTGCTGCTCAACTTCGGTCTGCTGGACTTCTTTGGCGCCTTGCTCATCAAGCTCATGCGCCCGGTCTTTAATCTGCCAGGCAGAAGTGCACTGGACTGCATTGCCTCCTGGCTGGGCGACGGTTCCGTGGGCGTACTGCTCACGGCCAAGCAGTATGAAGAGGGCTTTTACTCCAAGCGGGAGGCCACCGTCATCGCCACCACCTTCTCTGCCGTCAGCATCACCTTCTGCCTGGTAGTTGTGGAGCAGGTGGGCCTCGGCCATATGTTCATCCCCTTCTATCTAACTGTGGGTCTGGCCGGTATTGTGGCCGCCATCATCGTGCCCAAGCTGCCTCCCCTGTCCCGCGTTCCCGATTCCTACTGCGTGGAAAAGCCCTACCCCGAGGACATTCCTGCAGGCAGCACTCCCGTTCAGTACGGCATCAAGCTGGCTCTGAACAAGGCCTCCCAGGCTCCCACCGTGGGCGCTTTCTTTAAGGAAGGCTTTGTCACCGTGTTTGAAATGTGGTTCGGCACCCTGCCTGTCATTCTGGCCTTGGGCACTCTGGCCCTGATTGTGGCAGAGTACACCCCCGTGTTCAAGATCCTGGGTGTGGTCTTTATTCCTTTCTACAAGCTGCTGCAGATCCCCGAGGCCGCCGCTGCCAGCCAGACCGTGATCGTCGGCTTTGCAGATATGTTCCTGCCCAGCGTCATCGCCAGCAGCTTCCAGAGCGACATGACCAAATTCGTGGTAGCCGCCACCAGTGTCACCCAGCTCATCTACATGTCTGAGATCGGCAGCATCATCATGGGCAGCAAGATCCCCGTTTCCCTGAAGAATCTGTTCCTGATTTTCCTGGAGCGCACCATCGTGACCCTGCCCGTCATTGCTCTGGTCGCTCACCTCATTTTCTGAATGCACCCGGTCACACAGACGGCTCTATTTTCATAGCGGAAGCTTTGAAAACAGGGCCGTCTGTTTCTGTTCTCCCGCCGGAACCGGTGATCCTTTTTTGCCTGCAGTCTGACCGCCTTTTAGCTTCACCGGCAGGCCGCCTAACCAGCCGCCCAAAATTGATGCAACGTTTTAACCTGATATAGATTATAATTTGCCCATAAGTTCGAGATTTGACAACTTATTGTTCGTTCCATTTTGTGTCGTCTGTACACAAGGACATCTCCGAGCGGCTGCCGCAGTTCAACCGCTCTTTGTATGTGCAGGTCAAAGAGGTTCTGGACACCAACAAGGCTCAGCGGCACATTCGGGGCGGCATCGCCACCCGAAAGAAATACCGCAGTATCCAGGCCTCGCACCACAGAAAGGAGGAGACACCATGACAAATCGAACCTGTGGGCATGGTCACCAGAACCGACACAAAATCACCCAGGTCCGTCCGGTCACTCCGGAGCCGCCGGTCCACCGCTGGCCCCACGAGATTCAGGCCCCTTGTCCTGAGCGGGAACCGGTCATACATTATATCCAATGCTCCCTGTCTTATCAAAATCAGCTTCTGGCCGAGATCAAAACCCTTCTGGAGCAGCTGACGGCCATGGAGCAGCCGGGACACAGTGAAAAAAACAGCGGCTGACGACCGCTGTTTTTTTCCGGGCAGCATGGGACGAGCCTGCCCCACACTTGTTCACCATATTTGATTTTCCAGACGGTCACTGCTGCGACCGTGTAAAATTCGGCACTTCTGAAGAATTCTAAGGCTTGCGGCTTTCTTGCAGATGTTTTATAATAGAAGAAATTTTATGTCAATCTTCCAGCATGATTTCTGAGGGCCCGTCCCCACTGCAAGGAGCGTATCGTCCCATGTCCAAACCCAAACATCTCAAGCGGAAGCGCCATCGTGCGCTTCCGTTCCTGATCGTCGCTGTCCTGCTCACCAGCGCACTGTATGCCAGTGCTCACTGCATCTTCCGGGCACCGGATGCCCCACCCCGGCAGGATGATTCCGTCCACACCGACCTTTCTCACTCCCAGTCCTCCCAGAAATCGGAAACCCAGCAGGAAGCGGAGCGAGCCGAGGCCGCTGCCCGTGCCCACCGCCAGCGGAAGGCAGACTGCTACACCATCCTGGTCTCCGGTCTGGATGATGACCACGGTGGTGCCGACACCAATATGCTGGTGACTGTAAATGCCGGTGAGGGCTTTGTCCACGCAGTCAGCATTCCACGGGACACTAAGTGCATCTACGGTGGAAAGTCCCACAAGATCAACGCCGCCTACAACTCTGGCGGTATGGAGCGGCTCTCCGCCGTGATTTCGGACCAGCTGGGCATTCCGATTGACTACACCATCACCCTTGACCTCAAGGGATTTGTGGCTCTTGTGGACGCTATTCACGGTGTGGACTTTGAAATCCCCGTCAATATGAACTATGATGACCCAACCCAGAACCTCTCCATTCACTTTAAAAAGGGAATGCACCACCTCAACGGTTCGGACGCGATCAAGGTGGTCCGCTTCCGCCACAACAACGACGGCACCGGCTACGGCAGCGAGGACATCGGTCGGATGCAGACACAGCAGAATTTCTTAAAGGCTGTAGCCAAAAAAATGCTCTCCGTATCCACCATTCCCAATGTTCCGGAGCTGGCCAAGGTGTTCAAAACCTATGTCAAGGCCGACGGTCTCACCACCGGCAATCTGGTATGGCTGTGCACGGAAATGATCTCCATGGGGCCGGAAAACATCTCCTTTTCCACCCTGCCCGGTGATTGGAAGTCTCCCTTCATTTATTTGGATAAGGACGCCGTGCTGGAACTGGTCAATACGTATCTGAATCCCTACGAAGAGGACCGGGTCCCGGAGGACCTGAACATTCCCTCCTGATTGTCCCATCCGGCTCTTTGCACCAAGGGAGGTGTCTCTAT
>JAHHSA010000065.1 GCA_020025475.1 Oscillibacter sp. | reverse complement strand
AACAGTCACAGGCACATACCAAGCAGTCAAACGGAATCGATTCCCATCATATTCCAAGCCTCATGGAAGTAACTTTACAATGCCGGTTTGGTATCTTTCCTTCATCTATCATGCACATTCCCAGACAAGCTTCCTGTCATTCCATCAGAGGTTCGTATTCATAGTTCTTCAATATTTTTTCGTTCCAATCTCGAAAAAGAGGTTGACAATCAAAATGCAATGTGCTATATTTCAAAACAACTTCAGTGAGATACAAACATTTATCTCATAAAAAACGACAAAGGAGAACTGCCGATATGCTGAATACCTGCTTTGCTATCATCATTATTAGCATCATTATTATTGCGATCTGCAATGGTAATGGTGCTAAATGTGATGCTCAAAACAGTGTATTTACAGCATTTTCAAGGACTTAATCGTTCCTGATATGTAAAGACCTGTGGCTCATGTTTAGCCACAGGTCTTTTTTTGTACTTTGAAGGAGGGCACACATGAAACTGACCGGAGCACAGATCATCATTGAAACATTGCTGGAGCAAAAAGTGGACACGATCTTCGGCTATCCCGGAGGAACCATTTTGAATGTCTATGATGCTCTTTATGATTATTCAAATCGTATTCATCACATTCTAACTGCCCATGAACAGGGCGCCGCTCACGCAGCAGATGGTTACGCCCGAAGCACCGGAAAGGTAGGCGTCTGTTTTGCCACCTCCGGACCAGGTGCCACCAATCTGGTCACCGGCATTGCAACCGCTTATATGGACTCATCTCCCGTAGTCTTCATCACCTGCAATGTCTCAGAAAACCTGGTGGGTAAGGATTCCTTCCAGGAGGTAGACATCACCGGCATCTCGATGCCCATTACCAAATGCAACTATCTGGTGAAGGACGTCAACCAACTGGCAGACGTCATTCGCGAGGGCTTCGCCATTGCCCGCAGCGGACGCCCCGGGCCCGTTCTCATTGATATCGTCAAAAATGTGACCGCTGAGTATGCCGAGTATGAATATCTCCCCATGGAGGTCCACGGAGCACACGGCAGACTGGCTGCTATGCAGCGGCGGGCCGCCCATGACCTGAACGCCCCGCAAATCAATCTGGATGATATCCAGACCCTGCTGGACTTGATCCGTCAGTCGGAACGTCCATTGGTTCTGGTAGGCGGCGGCGTAATCCGCTCCAAGGGAGCTGTCCCTGCGTTCCGGAAATTTGTAGAGACGCTGGGCGTTCCCACCGCAACCACCGTGATGGGCGGCGGCGCTCTTCCCGGCAATCATCCGCTGATCACCGGTATGATCGGGATGCACGGCTCTCGAGCATCCAACCTGGCAACCGGGGAATGCGATCTGCTGATTGCCATTGGATGTCGGTTTTCTGACCGGGTAGCCACACAGCCCTCTTCCTTTGCCAAGCAGGCCACCATCGTACACATCGACATCGACCGCTCTGAAATTGATAAAAACGTACAGACCGACCACCACATCATCGGTGACGCCTGTCGGGTTCTGGAATTGCTGAATCAGTCTCTGCCGGCAAAGGATCTTGCCGCATGGCGAGAGCATGTGTTTTCCAGAAAGGAGCCGCCGCTCCTAAGTGATGGTGAACTGCAGCCACATGAGATCCTGGAAACCATTCAGAATATCGATGGCCAGGCTATAATCGCAACGGACGTGGGGCAGCACCAAATGTGGTCCGCCCAGTATTATCACTTCTCCTATCCAGGTCAGCTCATTACCTCTGGCGGCTTCGGTACCATGGGCTTTGGCATGGGAGCTGCTATGGGAGCCAAGCTGGGCAATCCAGACAAACGTGTCGTCCTCTGCGTGGGCGACGGTGGCTTCCGGATGAACTGCAACGAGCTGGCCACCGTCCAGCACTACAACATCCCCATCATCATGGTGGTGTTCAACAACGGAACTCTCGGCATGGTGCGGCAGTGGCAAACCCTGCTCTATCACAAGCGCTATTCCCAAACCACTCTGGACCGTGGTCCGGATTTCCAGAAGCTTGCCGCAGCCTATGGCATTGCTTCGGCACGGGTTGCCTCCCAGGCAGAATTTGAAGCCGCTTTCCGGAAGGCTGCGGATTGCGGAGAGCCCTATCTCATTGAGTGCATGATCGAAACAGACAAAACCGTCCATCCCATGGTCAGTGCAGGCTCCCCTGTCACAGATCTTCTGCTGGATTGAGGAGGAAGAACATGAACAACAGCACGGAAGTCAAGCGGCATACCATCTCTGTTCTGGTGGAGAACACGCCCGGTGTTCTGAGCCAGATCGCGCGGCTCTTTTCCAGAAAAGGATACAACATCGAATCCTTGGCCTCCGGCCCTACCGATACACCGGATGCAACCCGCATCACCATTGAAATCATGGGCAGCGATGCGCAGCTACAGCAGATCATCAATCAGCTGCAAAAGCTGTTCTGTGTGTATTCAGTCCGGTGTCTGAACCCCCAAGAATCTATTCGCCGAGAACTGGTCATGATCAAGGTCCATGCGGAGGAGCGCTCCGATCGCACCGAGGTCATCCAGTTGGCCGATATTTTCCGAGCCCCGATCCTGGACGTCTCCCCCACCACCCTGACGCTGGCAGTGATTGGTGAGGAGGAAAAGACAAAGGCCCTGGAAGAGCTGGTAGAACCCTTCGGCATTCTGGAGCTGGTTCGCACAGGCGCCGTGGCACTGGAACGGGGTCAAGGCACCATTCAAGATCAGCGCAAAGAAACCACCGAGTTTAATCTGGGCAAACGTGCCCATTGGTAATGAATAAAAATTATATAAAATCATAAAGGAGAAATTGATGATGGCTAAGATGTATTATGAGCAGGATTGCAACCTGAACGAACTCAAGGGCAAGAAGGTAGCCGTGATCGGCTACGGCTCTCAGGGACATGCCCACGCCCTGAACTTGAAGGAAAGCGGCTGTGACGTCTGCGTCGGTCTCCGCGCAGGCTCCAAGAATTGGGCTGCCGCCGAGGAAGCCGGTCTGAAGGTCATGACCGTAGCTGAGGCTGCCAAGTGGGGCGACGTTGTGATGATGCTGGTCAATGACGAGGTCCAGGCTGACGTTTATAAAAAGGATATCGCCCCCGGTCTGGAGGCTGGAAACATGCTGATGTTTGCCCACGGCTTCAACATCCACTTCAAGCAGATCGTACCTCCCGCCGACGTAGACGTGGTGATGATTGCTCCCAAGGGTCCCGGTCACACCGTCCGCTCCCTGTATGTCAATGGTAAGGGCGTCCCCTGCCTGCTGGCCGTGGAGCAAAACGCCACCGGAAAAGCCTATGATCTGGGCCTTGCCTACGCCGCAGGCATCGGCGGTGCCAGAGGCGGCGTCATGGAGACCACCTTCCAGGACGAGACAGAAACAGACCTCTTCGGTGAACAGGCTGTCCTCTGCGGCGGCGTGGTGGAGCTGATGAAGTGCGGCTTCGAGACGCTGGTAGAGGCCGGCTATGAGCCGGAAAACGCCTACTTTGAGTGCATCCATGAGATGAAGCTAATCATCGACCTCATCAACAAGGGCGGTGTTGCTATGATGAACTACTCCATCTCTGACACTGCCGAATTCGGTGAGTATGTCTCCGGTCCCCGGGTGCTGCCCTATGAGGAGACCAAGAAAAACATGAATGCGGTCCTCAAGGACATCCAGAACGGCAAGTTCGCCGGTCAGTGGATCGCTGAAAACAAGAACGGTCGCACCTTCTTCAACGCCTCCCGCCGGATGCTGGCCCAGCACCCCATGGAGGTCGTGGGTGCTCAGCTCCGAAAGAATATGCTCTGGGGCGATGACAACGATCCCGATACCGCATCCAACTGATTCCTGAAAGAGAGGTCCCCATCCATGAGAAGTGACAGCGTCAAAACCGGCATGCCCGCCGCGCCAAACCGTTCCCTGTTCTACGCCTTGGGTTACACCAAAGAGGAGTTGGAACGGCCTCTGATCGGTGTGGTCTGCTCCAAGAATGAGATCGTCCCCGGCCACATGAACCTGGATAAGATTGCGGAAGCCGTCAAGGCGGGCATCCGCTCTGCAGGCGGCACCCCCATTGAGTTCCCCGCCATAGCCGTCTGTGACGGCATTGCCATGGGCCATGTGGGCATGAAGTATTCCCTGGTCACCCGGGACCTGATTGCCGACTCCACCGAGGCTATGGCTCTGGCCCACCAGTTTGACGGTCTGGTGATGATTCCCAACTGCGACAAAAATGTCCCCGGACTGCTTATGGCAGCGGCCCGGGTGAACATTCCCACCATTTTCTGCTCTGGCGGTCCTATGCTGGCCGGTCATCTTCATGACGGCCGCCGCACCTGCCTGAGCCATATGTTTGAAGCCGTGGGCTCCTACTATGCCGGTACTCTGGATGAGGCGGGCGTAGAGGAATATGAGCAGAGTGCCTGCCCCACCTGCGGCTCCTGCTCCGGTATGTACACTGCAAACTCCATGAACTGCCTGACCGAGGCCATTGGCATGGGTCTCCCCGGCAATGGCACCATTCCCGCCGTTTGGTCTGCCCGCCTTCGACTGGCCAAGCAGGCCGGAGCCAAGATCATGGAGCTGGTGGAAAAGAACATCTGTCCCCGGGACATCATGACGGCCGCCGCCTTCCACAATGCCGAAACCGTAGACATGGCCCTGGGCTGCTCTACCAATACCATGCTCCACCTCCCTGCCATCGCCCATGAGTGCGGTATTGAGTTGGATCTGCACATGGTCAATGAGATCAGCAGCAAAACCCCCAACCTCTGCCACCTGGCTCCCGCAGGCAATGCCTTTATGGAGGACCTGGAGCAGACAGGCGGCGTCCGGGCTGTCATGGCCGAGCTGGACAAGGGGCATCTGCTGAACACTGACTGTCTGACCGTCACCGGAAAGACCGTGGCCGAGAACCTGAAAGGCGCTATCAATCGCAACCCAGAGTTGGTACGTCCCTTTGATGATCCCTTCTCTGCTGACGGCGGCATCGCTGTGCTGTTTGGCAATCTGGCTCAGGAGGGCTGCGTTGTCAAGCGCAGTGCCGTGGCTCCAGAGATGATGACTCACACAGGTCCCGCCCGGGTATTTGACAGTGAGGAAGACGCCATTGCCGCCATCTACGCCGGAAAAATTGTCTCCGGGGATGTGGTGGTCATCCGCTATGAGGGCCCCAAGGGCGGTCCCGGTATGCGGGAAATGCTCAATCCCACCTCCGCCATTGCCGGCATGGGGCTGGACAAGGAAGTGGCTCTCATCACAGACGGTCGGTTCTCCGGTGCCACCAGAGGCGCCTCCATTGGCCATGTCTGCCCCGAAGCCGCTCAAGGCGGACTCATCGCCCTGGTGGAAGAGGGAGATCTCATTGCCATCGACATTCCCAACTACTCCATTCAGCTTCTGGTGGATGAGGAAACTCTGGCAAAGCGGCGGGCTGCCTGGAGCTGCCCCTCCCCCAAGATCGCCACCGGTTATCTCTCCCGCTATGCCAAGCTGGTGACCTCCGCCGCCCGCGGCGCGATCTTGGAGTGAGCGCCATGCTGGATTGGAAGACGTTCTCCTTGAAACTGGATACCCTGGTGGTCTTTCATGGGCTGGAGCAGCAGCCGGTCTTCTCCGCATTCCAAGGATTTCTTCGGGCTCTGGACGGGCCGGAAGGTCAGCGGGTCCGGGCCTATTGTGCCTTAGCTGAGGCAGTTTATCGAAAAGGCTTTGACCTTTCCACGGCCTTGCTAGAGGAGATCTGTCAGGACGAAAACCTATATCTGTCTACTCTGGCAGCCGATCAGGAGATTCCCCCACTGCTGAAGAACCGCACCGAGCAGGAGCTGTCTATCCTCCAGGAGCTTGTACAGCTCAGCTGTGAGGACCTGCAGGAAGCTGTCAGGACTGCTATCCCTATCCCCCTGTTCTCTGCCAGCTCTCTGGATCTCCCAACAGTATACCACGAAAGAGCAGCAGCTGTTTCTACGCAAGGCTGGGGGATCTTCGCAAAGCACACCATGTTTTATGTGCAGGATGGCATCATCACTCCAGCCTCCCCGGCTGATGAGACCTCGCTGGCTGCGCTCAGTGGCTATGAGGATCAGCGGCAGCAGCTGTTGCAGAACACCAAGGCTCTGCTGGCTGATCTCCCTGCTGCCAATACCCTCCTATATGGAGATGCAGGCACTGGAAAGTCCTCCTCTGTCAAGGCTGTCGTCAACAGTCTTGCTTCCCGGGGGCTCCGTCTGATCGAGCTGCAAAAGCATCAACTGCGGGAGCTGCCCCGGCTGATGTCCCAGCTGCAAACCTATCCCCTCAAGTTTATTTTGTTTCTGGACGATCTCTCTTTCCAGCAGCGGGACGATGACTTTAATGCTCTGAAGGCCGCCTTGGAGGGTTCCTCCTGCGCCAGAGCGAAAAACGTAGCCATTTATGCCACCAGCAACCGCCGCCATTTGGTCAAGGAATCCTTTACGGACCGGGAGGGCGATGACGTTCACCTGCAGGATACTCTGCAGGAAACCCTGTCCCTGTCCGCCCGTTTTGGATTGACCATTCTGTTTTCCGTCCCTGGAAAAGATCTCTATCTGCAGATCGTTCATGACCTGGCACAGAGCGCTGCCCTGCCCATCGACCAGACCACTTTGGACGCAGAAGCCGAGCGGTTTGCACGTGAGCGGTGCGGCCGATCTCCCAGAGTTGCCCGACAGCTGATCGATGCTCTCGTCGCAAGTACTGGCCTCTAACATGCTTGCCCGCGGACTGAAACCTGAAACAGTCGATGAGAGCCCCAAATCCGGATATCTATCTCAACATGCAAAATTGGTAACTCCTGCTGCAAGAGGTGCCATTTCGGAATCATCTTTCTAGCAGGAAGCAGAACACATTTACACTATCAGCTCGAACAGGAGTGAGTTTTTTGAATATCAAAATCATTGAGACTTTACAGAAAAAAGAAAAACCAGATTGGACGGAATCCCTAGGATTTGGTAAATACTTTACAGACTACATGTTTACAATGGATTGGACTTCTGAAGAAGGTTGGTGTCATGCGCAAATTGAGCCATATGCACCTTTTCTGATTGATCCTTCATCGTTAGTATTTCATTATGCACAAGAAACATTTGAAGGCTTGAAAGCTTACCGGACTGATGATGACCGGATTTTATTATTTCGACCTGAAATGAATGCACGTCGTTTTGCAAATTCCAATCGACGCCTCTGCATGCCTGTTATGGACGAAGAGATGTTTCTGGAGGCTGTATCAGCCATCGTGGCACATGAGCATGAATGGGTACCGAATGCCCCAGGTACATCTTTATACATTCGTCCCCTGATGTTTGCTACAGAGGCGGTTCTGGGTGTTCATCCAAGCAATACCTATAAGTTTATGATCCTTCTCTCCCCAGTGGGAGCATATTATCCTGAAGGAATGAACCCTGTCAAAATCTATGTTGAGGATGAATATGTACGGGCCACTCATGGAGGAACCGGATTCACCAAGTGCGGCGGTAATTATGCAGCAAGCATTGCTGCGCAGGTAAAAGCAGAACAGTTGGGCTACACCCAAGTTCTCTGGCTGGATGGCGTGCATCGGAAATACGTCGAAGAAGTCGGTACCATGAATGCTATGTTTAAAATCAATGGCCGCATTGTTACCGCTCCGTGCAATGGAACTGTTCTCCCCGGTGTTACCCGAGATTCGATCCTGCACCTTTTAAAGGACTGGGGCTATGAAGTAGAAGAGCGTCAGCTGTCTATTGATGAACTGATGGAAGCTGGTGAAAATGGGTTGCTTGAAGAAGCTTTTGGCACAGGGACTGCCGCTGTGATTTCCCCCATCGGAGAGCTGAATTACAAGGGCAATGTGGTTACGGTGAATCATTTTCAGACAGGTTTGCTTACCCAAAAGCTCTACCGCACTTTAACGGATATTCAGTGGGGAAAAATCGAAGATACCTGGGGGTGGACTCGGGAAATCCAAAAGCCCTCTTTATCAAAAAAGTGAAAACTTTTCCAGCATAAGATGGGATTGTCCACAAAATATAATCCCGTCTGATCCTCCTAAAATTGCAATTAAGAAATAGTTTTATTTTAGCCAAGTGTTCAATTTGTTATCGCAATTGATGGAAATTTAACTTTTGTTTTACATGAGTGTGGTAGCAGGTTTTCACCCGTCAGCATATACTATAATTGCTGTATGGATAGGAAGTTTTCTTTCATGCTGTGGGCTGCGATTCAGCAAAATAAATTGCTTTTTCATCTTCTTT
>JAHHSA010000064.1 GCA_020025475.1 Oscillibacter sp. | reverse complement strand
TGTTTACGTTGTTTAATTTACAAGGTACATTCGGCGTTTTTCGCCGGGTTTGTTCCTCGCTTCATCGGTGTTTTCAACCTCAGCGGTGAACTCGTTTATATTATCACAAGCGTTTCGATTTGTCAAGAACTTTTTTAGAAACTTTTGAAATTTCTTTGAAGTTTTTGTCCTTCGAAGCTGTGTGCTCTGTGCCTCTCGCGAAGCAGCTTGCATATAATACACCAGCCATCTCCCTTTGTCAACACCTTTTTTCGGTTTTTTTCGAATTATTTTCTCCCTGTCTGTTTTGCCGTCAGCGGGCCTGTTTTTCACCCCGTTTGTTCGGCGGATCGTCTCCCTCTCACGTCAGGACACCGGCACGGAAATTCTGCCCCAGCAGATGCAGTCCTGCCCGGAAGGGCCGCATGATCTGCCAGACGCTGACCCCTGCCAGATGGTACTGGTGAACCAGACTGAGCTTGCCCTGCCAGCTGCGCACATCCTCAAACCAGACCTCATGGAGGGTCCCCTCCTGGTCATAGCGGAACCACGGGGACTGAGCCTGGGCGTCAAAGCGGATCTGTGCCCCCTTCTCTCCCGCCAGTGCCGCCGCCTCCACATTGCCGATGGTCCTGCCCGGTCCATCGGCCTGCCCCCGTCTCCGGGGCCAGTCATAGCCGTAGTTGGCAAGCCCCAGCAGGATCTTCTCCGGCGGGATCTCCGTCAGGGCATATTGAACCACGGCCTCCACCTTGTTCAGCGGCGCCACCGCCATGGGGCTGCTGTAGGTATAGCCCCATTCATAGGTCATGAGCATGACCCTGCCGGCGGCGGCTCCCAGCCCCCCATAGTCCTTTCCCTCATACAGCAGCCCCTTCTGGTCACGGCTGACCTTCGGTGCCAGACAGACCGAAACCAGCTGCCGCAGCTGACGCGCGGCCAGCTCCACAAAGGCCACATAGCTCCGGCTGTCCCCGGCCTGCACAAACTCGAAGTCCAGATTCAGTTCGTCATAGCCCTTCTCCTCCATTTCCCGGCGGAGCCCCTCCAGCAGCCGCTCCTGCGCCGACGGGTTCTCCAGCAGAGCGGAAATGAGGGTGTTGTCGAACCGTCCGTCCGCATCGAAGGGCGTCAGGACCAGTGCTGCCCGGGCCTGCTCCCGGCGGGCCTGCTCCACCATCCACCGATCCTCCCCCATGGGCGGCAGCAGCGTGCCGTCGGGGAGAAAGCCATAGGAAAACACGGCCAGTCCGTTGAGCTGTTCCAGACTGTCTCCCAGCTGCCGCCGGGAAATGCCCGGATAGGCATAGCCGTTGGCCTCCACCGACCACGCCCCCGCCGGGGTCCGGTACAGCAGCAGCAGTGCCTGCCCCACGGCCAGCACGTTGGGATCTTCCAGCTGATTGAGCTGTGCGATCTCTCCGGAGGGGATGCCGAAGCGGCGGGATATGGAAAACAGGGTGTCTCCCGGCTTGACTACATAGATCATACAAAAATCGCCTCCCGGAACAGTCTATGCACCGGAAGGCCGTGGTATGATCATTGGTTTGACCGATCAACGGGAAAGTCTGTCATCGGGACAACCCCCCGGCGGCTTTCAGCCGCCACCCCCCTGAAAAAGGGGGGGGACAAGTAAAACGCTCTTCTGAAAGCTCCCCCTGAAAAGGGGGCACAAGACAGGGCCTGCGGCCTCTGTTGTTCGGGGGCACGGGATCACCGGTCGTCCTCCCCGGCACGGACGGCCCAGCGGAGCTTGGTGGATCTGGCCCGGGAATTTCTGACGCACTCCTCCGGGGTGGGGCGGATGACGTCCTTGGACACCTCCGCATAGATGCCGGCCCGCTCCAGCTCCCTGAAGGATCTTTTCACCAGCCGATCCTCCCCGGAGTGAAAGGTCAGGATGGCCGCCCTGCCGTTGGGAGCCAATACCTGCGGCAGCTTCTCCAGAAAGGCGTACAGCACCTCAAACTCGCTGTTCACATCGATCCGCAGTGCCTGAAAGGTCCGCTGGCAGGATTTCTTCACGGCCTCCTTCCGCTCCTTCTCCGGCAGAAAGGACAGGGCCTCCTCGATGGTCTCCCGCAGCTGGAAGGTGGTCTCCAGCGGTCTTTTCCGCCACAGCCGCTTGCGGACCGCCTTGGCGATCTCCTTGGCGTACGGCTCGTCGGCGTTCTCCTCCAGCATGTGTGCCAGCTCGTCCTCGCTGACTTCTTTGATGCGCTGGGCGGCGGTGACACCCTTCTGCGGATTCAGGCGCAGATCGAGAGGGCCGTCCACCTTGAAGGAAAAGCCCCGCTCCGGGTTGTCGATCTGCATGGAGCTGACGCCCAGATCGGCCAGAACGAAGTCAAATTTCCTGCCCGTATCTTGGACCACCTGATCCACGTCGGCGAAGTTCTGCAGGCGCACGGTGAGGATGTCCTCGCCGTAGCCCAGCTCCCGCAGCCGCCTTGTGGTCTTGACCGACTCGATGGGGTCCACGTCCAGACCGTAGATGCGGCCCTGACCGTGGAGCTGCTCCAGCATGGCCCGGGTGTGGCCGCCGTAGCCCAGCGTGGCATCCAGACCGACCTGCCCCGGCCGGATCTGCAGGAAATCCAGAATTTCCTGCACCATGATGGAAATGTGCATGCCTGCCGGGGTTGCGCCCCGCTCCATGACGTGCCGCACGTCGGCAGCGTACTTTTCCGGGTTCAGTTCCTTGTATTTTTCCTCAAACCGCCGAGGATGGGTGCCGGCATAGCGGACCCGGCGCTTGTGCTCCTGTTCCATGGTGCTCTCCTTGTGCAATAGAATATAGTATAGTATAAAGGAGGCGGGCGGGCTTTGCAAGGGCGCAGGTCTTGCGGCCCGCCGGCCATCCGTGGTATAATTTCCGCAAACGCAGTCCGGGGGAGGCGGGAGCATGGCACAGGATTATGAAAAGCGGGGCTACCTGCTGGAGGACTTCCGGCTGTTTCACCTGCGGGAGGCGCAGAAGGGCGTCATCCCCTACCACTACCACGACTTCTGCAAGCTGCTGCTGCTCCGTTCCGGGACCGGCAGCTACAGCGTGGAGGGGCAGCGGTATCCGCTCCTGCCCGGTGACGTGGTGCTTCTGGGCAGCCGGGTCATCCACCGGCCGGAGTTTGAGCCGGATATGCCCTATGACCGGACCATCATCTATATCTCCCCCGCCTTTCTGCAGGCCCACTGCGCACCGGACGGCTCTGCGGAGGACTGTTTTCTGGGGACGGGCGGTCATGTGCTGCGGCCCACGGAGGCGGACCGGCAGAAGCTGGTGTCTCTGGTGGACCGTCTGGAGCAGGAGCTGTCCGGCGGAGGCTACGGCCGGACCATCATGGGCAATGCGGTGCTCCTGAGCCTGCTGGTGGAGATCGGGCGAAGCCTTCAGGGGCGGCAGAGCCAGCGGCCAAGGCCCATCCAGCCCCAGAACCGGCACATTCTGGATATTCTCCAGTATCTCGACGCCCACCTGACGGAGGACATTTCCATCGATGATCTGGCGGAGCGGTTTTTCCTCAGTAAGTACCACATGATGCGCCTGTTCCGCAGGGAGACGGGGGACTCCATCCACGGGTATCTGTCCGACCGCCGTCTGTTCTATGCCAAGGCGCTGATGGCGCAGGGCGTGAGCGCCACGGAGGCGTGCTTCCGCAGCGGCTGGCGCAGCTATTCCTCCTTCACCCGAGCCTACGGCAAACGCTTCGGCACCACCCCCACCGGCAGAGTGGATACGGACTCCAAACTGGACGCAACTTACGAATAGCCTTCTGTCATGGGACGGAAGCACCATCTGAATACCAACGGCAGGACTCCACTGGGAGTCCTGCCGTTTTTTACAGGGCGTATGCTTCACTTATGCATAGATGCAAAACCCAACGATTCTCGCGACCTCCGGTTTCAAATAGTCATTCAGGTCACTGCTGAAACCACTGGCTTTCCAAACTTCATCAAAGGTAAGATCTGCGGTATTGCTCAATACCACGTATGTGCATTTCGTCTCGGAATTCGGGAGCATGTCTGTGCGTTCCAATCGGTATTGATACGTATGATCGTCTGTTTTCCAGGTTCCGTCACACATTTCATAATACGTAACCGTTGTAACGGTCGTTGATGCCGTCGTGTATGCTTCTATCTTTGCGTCCGGCGTTTTCTCATACGTTTTGAGAACCTCGGGAGCTGTCCCGCTTTTTGTGCAGGCAGCCAGCGACAAGGCGATCATCATAGCAAAAACCAAAGCAATCCATCTTTTGATCATTGTCTCACCTTCTTTGCAGATACGCAGAATGACTGTGATTTTCCGTATTTCTGTAATCCTATGGCCAACATCAGCGCATTGGCTCTTAAGATGCTCTTATCCCAGCAGCTTGGCCAGAATCGCAAGGATGGCAAGATGAACCGGGTAGAAGGCATAGCCGAAATACTGCATGGGCTTGCCGCCGGGACCTTTTTTGCCGTTGTACATCCAGATGAGCAGCAGGGACAAGATGGCGAATGCCTGCACAGGCACCCAGAACTCGAAACTGCCCAGATGCAGCACCATGGAGAAGCCGCCGAGCATCTTCCAGTTGAGGTACCACATGCCCAGCAGCTGCCAGAGCCAGCCGAAGGGCTTCTCTCTGGTGAGCCGGAACAGCAGGACGGTCAGAACGCCCACGCCGTAGTAGTCCACAAAGGTCAGGCTGCCCAGACCGTAGCCCAGAACGCCAAACAGCAGCACCGCAAAGAGTTTCCAGCCCAGACCGGGGTTCTTTTGGCACATGACATCCATGCCCCGCATCATCAGCAGGGCAATGAGGAAGGTGAACATGACGTTCTGATGGAACGGATAGATGGGGCCGCCGCCGAGCATATAGTTGAAGGGGAGTTCGGAAATCAGGGCAAAGAGCAGCATCCGCAGGGCGTACTTTTTGAAATCGTGGGTCTTTGCGTAGCCCTCCGCCACCTGAAAGGCGAAAATGGGGAACGCCAGCCGGCCGATGACCGTCATCCAGTTGTAGGGCAGCAGGCCGGAGCCCCAGATATGGTCACACAGCATCAGCGCCATGGCCAGCAGCTTTAAGGTCGTACCGTTGATGCACTTGCGCATTTTTATCATTTGCATCACTCCTTTCCTGCCTTTAGGATACAGGAAAGTCCATGGTTTGACAACAACGATTTGTGTGCCCTGCCCCTTTTCCGAACCGGCTGTCTGACACCGCTTTGCTGTTTCCGCCCCACTGTGCCGCAGACAGGGCCTCTGGCCGCTGCTATGGGGTTTCGGCCACAGGCGGATAAACCACCTCAAATTCTTCACAGACCACCTTCCTATCCGGGGTAAATTCCAGTCCGGCTTCCTTCAAGCATTCCGTAAAGAACGTTTCGTGTACTTCTCTCCAGTACGTCAGGGATTTGTCCCCTTCCCCTTCTTTGCAGGCGTGTTCTGCGGATACCGCATGAAACGGAAGGACGGTCACCCGGTTGGTCCGAATGACGCAGACAGCCTCCTCCCCGGAGTCCAGAATCACACTGTATTCCCCTGCTGCGGGCAGTGGTTCGTGTTCCAATTCGTACAGATCATAGGCCGACGCCGTGGCGGTTTTTTCGCCTGCTGCCACCAGCTGCGCCAGAAGATCCGGTTCCACGCCGAATGCCCATGCCTCATATTCGCAGTCGGGCAGATGGTTCTCCCTGATAAACGCTTCCCAAAGCTCTTTTCCTGTCATCCTGCAAGCCCACCTTTCCGTTGTCCACGCAGCATCCGCGCCATGGCCAGCCGCTTTAAGGTCATACCGCTGATGCACCTGAGCATTTTCGTCATCTGCACCGCTCCTTTCTGCCTCAATGATACAGGAAAGATGCCCGCTGGACAACTGTTTTCGGTGTATATCCGGTTGCAGCTTTCAGGTGTGTCGAAACATTCTTGGCGCAGCGACGCCGGGGTGTACCCTTGACAGCCTTTGGCAATTCTTCTATACTGACCGTAGAGGATGTGGAAGGGTAAAACCCCTGTGGCTTTGTGCCAGCCGATCCTTTTGTCCGCGGCGTCTTTTCAGACGCCGCTTTTTGCAAGGCAGCCTATCACGCTGTCTCAGCAGACTGTGCGTTTTTGAAAGTCTCGCACCGGTTCTTGATGATACGATTTCATACGGTAAAAACGCCAAGCAAGATTTATGGTGTACTGGAATTTAACATTGGAGATATTGTGGCTCTACTCTCCAATACTAAATAATTCAAACAGATAGGAGTTGTTTTAGAATGCCGGAATTAGAGCAAACGATAAATCTGGAAGATCAGGAAGTCACCGTCACGGTGTTTGAGTGTATAAAAAAAGCGGCAGAAATGACTTATGCTTCAATGCAAGCGAATCAAAAGGCTTCAAAAGCAGCTTCTGCAATCAAATCAAAGGATAAAGGGACGAAGTGGACTGTTTTACAGGAATATCTAAGGAAATACGGCCCTTTTATCAATAAAACTACATGCTTTACAGGACTGCGTGTATACTCTGTTGATATGGAGTTTTACAATAGTACTGGCTTGGATGCACTGGATCGGCAGCTGCAAACGGTAATTGGAATTGTTTATCTCAATGAAGCACTGCATTCAACTGCAAAAGAAACATTCAAACAGTGTCTGAAGAAGCTGCTCAAACAAAGCAACCTGCTTACCGATGCACAGTTACGCCTGATCTAAAGCGAATGGAGAAGAGATATGCCAACACTTGAATGGATTGGAAAAGATAAAGTGGTCAATCACCACCAGGAAGTGCCCTATCGGGTGCTGGAGCGTCAATACAGCTATGATAAACAGGGGCAGCACGAAGCCGATAACGGCAGTGAAAATATGATCATCCACGGGGATAATCTGGAAGCCTTGAAAGCCTTACTCCCCAAGTATGAGGGCAAGGTGAAGTGTATTTACATCGATCCGCCTTACAACACTGGAAACGAGGGATGGGTCTATAATGACAATGTCAACGACCCGAAGATCAAAAAGTGGCTGGGTGAAGTGGTTGGCAAAGAGGGTGAAGATCTCTCCCGCCATGACAAGTGGCTGTGCATGATGTACCCCCGGCTGAAGTTACTACAAAAACTACTTCACCCTACTGATGGTGTAATCTTTATTTCTATTGATGAAAATGAGGTGGCAAACCTTAAATTAGTTTGTGGTGAAATATTTGGAATTAATTCGCATGTGGCAACAATCTCGTGGCAAAAACGATATTCACGAGAAAATCGTGGCGCTATTGGCGACGCACATGAATATATCCTTGTATATGCTACTGATGTCGATACTTTTAAGGTTCAAAGACATCGCATACCTTTTGATGAAAAATCTGCTAAGGTCTATAAAAATCCCAATAATGACCCAAAAGGGCGTTGGAGAGGCATCCCAATGACCGCACAGGGCTATCGCCCCAATCAAATGTACCCAATTACTACACCAAGCGGTAAAGTACACTACCCACCCAATGGTCGTTGCTGGAGTACTATTGAGTCTGAATTCCAAAGATTACTTCATGAAGGCAGAATTTATTTTGGGAAAGATGGAGATTCTCAACCCAGCGTAATTAGATATTTATCGGAAGTTGAGGGCATGATTCCATGGACTTGGTGGCCCCATGAAGAAGTTGGACATACAGATGAAGCAAAAAAAGAAATCATAAATGTTCTTGGTAGTGCCAGCATGTTTGACACTCCAAAACCGACCAGACTTATTGAACGCATTCTTCAAATTGCATCCGACCCTGATTCCGTTATCCTCGATTCCTTTGCCGGTTCCGGCACTACCGCCCACGCCGTCCTCAACATGAACAAAGCCGACGGCGGCAACCGCAAGTTCATTCTGATCGAAATGATGGACTACGCCGACAGCATCACCGCTGAACGGGTAAAGCGTGTGATTAACGGCTATGGCGAAGGCAAGAAAACCATGGAAGGGACAGGAGGCAATTTCAGTTACTATGAGTTGGGCCCCGTTCTCCTGCTGCCAAACGGAAATCTCAATGAAGAAGTCGGCGCACAGAAAATTCGGGAATATGTTTACTACATGGAAACGAAAGAACCCCTGCCTGCCGAGAAACCTGTGGACGAGCCCTATTTCATGGGCAAGTGCCGCAACACGGCCTATTACTTCTATTATGAGCAGCAAAGCGTTACCACGCTGGATCATGCCTTTTTAGCTACGATCAAGACAAAAGCGGAGGGTTACACCATCTATGCTGATCTGTGTGCCATCCCGCAGGAGAAGCTGCGCCATCACAACATCACTTTTAAGAAAATTCCACGGGATATTGCCCGGCTGTAAAGGAGCGTGAAGAAATGGAACTAAAATCTTATCAGAAAGAGGTCATAGCCGATCTTGCACGCTATCTGGAACTGGTGG
>JAHHSA010000063.1 GCA_020025475.1 Oscillibacter sp. | reverse complement strand
TTTATCTTTCCAAATGATTGCTCATGCGGTAGGCATAGTTTTCTGCGCTGAACCTTGTCATGAATGCATTCTCACTGCACTGTGGGCTGTTGAGGTCGATTCCATCGATTCTGCGGTCTGTGGGCCCGTCCAGGATCTGCTCAATGGGCACCACATGAATCACACCGTGGCACCGGAGCTCACCTCCGAAAATACCGCTGACATTATGGAAGCACCGGTCTCCGCACACCCACAGTACCTTGGTTCCTGTGGGAATATTTCCAAAGGGCTGTTTCAGCTGCACCACCGACATCGGCTGCGCACCAGCCACCTCATAATATCCCGCCTGCTCTGCCTTTTCGTAGGCCCGGATCAGCTTTTTGAACTGATTCCCAGGCTCCACATACACCCAGCTTTCCTGGTATCCCATCTAGGCATCACCTCCTTTATCGTTCCAGGCCGCCCAGTTTGCGAGGCGGTTTTTCATTTGTCTTTTCGGATGCCTCCTGTGTTTCTTCCGGCTGGTCATCCACGATTTCCGATTCCTGATGATCCAAATTCAAGAGGATGTTCAGTTCATCCAGCCGCTTTGTTTTTTCGGCCAGTTCCTGTTCCTGCGGGAACGGAACCTGGATTTGCTTCTCAGCGTTTTCCATTTGCACCTGAAGGTTTTCCAGCCGGTCTTTCTGAGCCTCCATCCGTTTCTCCATGCCAGCTAAGGCATGGTCGATGCGCAGGAGATTGCCGTACACATCAGCGCCCAGAGCAACCGTATGGGACAATTTGCCGTGGAGGTTCAGCCGGTACTCTTTGGCAAAGGTATCGAAGGACAGCACCATCCGGAAACCCCGGTACTCTCCGATGGGAATGGCCTCCGGGGAGGTCATGCGGCGGCAGGCTTCCAGCAGCGCCTTTCCTGCATCCTCCTTCTCGGTATAGACCTCTCCGTAGATGGTCATAGGCAGGAAGGCCCCCTCCTTTTGGGGCATATTCTCCGCAAGGACTGCAAGGTCTTTTTCATACCCCGCAATCATTTCCCTGGTCTGCGCCGCCTCCTTGGGGAAGGTCTTATACAGCTGATCCTCCAGGGCATATCGCTGATTCAGGTGGTTGGCCTTCAGCAGCTTCAACCGGGACACCGCAATGTCTAAATCCATCTTTTCCTTGATGTACGGATTGCCGGTTGCCAGCATTTTGATCTCCGCATAGGACAGCGCAGCCTCGTCAATATCCTCCGCGGACCGTACAGGGCTTTTGCTTGACATGATCTGGGAGATAAACTTTTGCTTGTTTTCTACCAGCTGATAGAGATAGGCATCGAAGGTTTCCTCCGTCACATACCGATAAATATGAACGTCCGCGTTTTCGTTGCCCTGCCGGATGATTCTGCCGCTGCGCTGCTCCAGATCAGAAGGGCGCCACGGGCAATCCAGGTCATGGAGCGCCACCAGTTTTGTCTGCACGTTGGTGCCTGCGCCCATCTTGCCGGTGCTGCCCAGCAGCACTCTGACTTCTCCCTGCCGCACCTTGGCAAAGACCTCTTTCTTTCTTGCCTCCGTATTGGCGTCATGGATGAACGCAATCTCTTCTGCCGGGATTCCCTTTTCCAACAGCTTTTCCCGAATATCTGCGTAGACATTTTGGAAGCCGTCAGCGGGACCTCCGAAGGACTTGGCAGAGGGCGTAGACAAGTCGCAGAACACCAGCTGTGCCGAACGCTCGCTTTCGTGCTCCTTCCAGATATCGTAGATGTTTTGGACACAGGCATTGACCTTGCTGCCCTCAAAGTCCGGCAGCATGGGATTGGTCAATCGCTGATCCAGGGCCAGCTTGCGGCCGTCGTTGGTAATCAGCAGCATATTGTCCTGATCCGGCGTCACCATTCGGTTTCTCACCTTTTCAGCCCGCTCGCCCAACTGCTCCACCATATCCTTTTGAATGGCGCTAGGCTTCACAGCCACGTTGTGGTAGTGGGCCTCCGGCACCGGCAGGTGCAGCATATCGGCAGTCTGAATGTCCGCCACTTCCTTGAACATACTCATCAGCTCCGGCAGATTGTAGAACTTGGCAAATCGGGTCTTGGCCCGGTAGCCCGTTCCCTCCGGTGCCAGTTCAATGGCTGTCACCGTCTCTCCGAAGGTGGACGCCCAGGCGTCAAAGTGTAGCAGGCCATGCTCCTCCAGCGTGTGGTATTGCAGGTACCGCTGCATGGTGTACATCTCCACCATACTGTTGGAAATAGGGGTGCCTGTGGCAAACACCACGCCGCGTCCCCCGGTCACCTCATCCAGATACCGGCACTTCATGAACAGGTCGCTGGACTTCTTGGCCTCCGTCTGGGAAATGCCGCCCACGTTCCGCATCTTGGAATAGGCGGCAAGGTTCTTATAGTAGTGGGCCTCGTCGATGAACAGTCGGTCAATACCCAGCTCCTCAAAGGTGACAACATCATCCTTTTTGCTGCTGTCCATCAGGCGGTCCATTTTGATTTGCAGGGTTTTCTTGGTTTTCTCCAGCTGCTTGATCTGGAAGCGCTCGCCCTGGTTGGCTTTCAGCTCTGCAATGGCGTCCACAATATCGTTGATCTGATCTTCAATGAATCGTTTCTGCCGTTCCTCACTGACCGGGATTTTCTCCAGCTGGCTATGGCCGATAATGACGGCGTCATAGTCTCCGGTAGCAATGCGCCCGCAGAACTTTCTGCGGTTCTGCCGCTCAAAGTCCTTCTTGGTTGCCACCAGAATGTTTGCAGACGGGTACAGCTGCTGATACTCGCTGGCCCACTGCTCCGTCAGATGGTTGGGTACCACGATCAGCGATTTCCGGCACAGGCCCAGCCGCTTGCTCTCCTGGGCAGCGGCTACCATTTCAAAGGTCTTGCCTGCACCCACTACGTGTGCCAACAGGGTATTGCCGCCGTAGAGGATGTGGGCGATGGCGTTCTTTTGATGCTGACGCAGGGTGATCTCCGGGCTCATGCCGGGGAATTTCAGGTGACTGCCGTCATACTCCCGTGTCCGGGTGCTGTTGAAGCGGTCATTGTAAAGCCGCACCAGCCGCTCCCGGCGCTCCGGGTCTGTCCAAATCCATTCCGTGAATGCCTGCTTGATCAGTTCCTGCTTGCCCTGGGCGATGGCGGTTTCCTTTTTATTCAGGACAGGCGTCCGGTTGCCATTCTCATCCTCCACATAGTCAAAAATGCGGACGTCCCGCAAATTCAGCGTTTCCTCAATGATTTTATAGGCATTGATTCGATTGGTTCCGTAGGTGTTGTTTGCCTGGACATTGGCACGATCCAAGCTTTTGCCGGATACGTTCCACTCTGCCGTCAAGGGAGAGAACCGGACCTTGATATCCAACTGGGCATAGCGGGGCGTTTTCAGCAGCTCATACATGAACTGCTGAACCACCTCCGGCGGGAGCCAGACGGCACCTAGGCGGACGCTGATCTCTGCCGCAGACAAATCCTTGGGCTGTATCTTCTCCAATGCTTCCACATTGATGCGGTACTGCTCATTGCCATTGGCAGCCATCCGCGCAATGGCCAGTTTTTTCCGGACGTTGCCGGAAAGATATTCGTCCGCTGTCTGCCAGCCCTCCAGCGGGTCCTCCCCTGCCTCCGGGTCACGGAAAATGACCCCTCGCAGGCCCTCCTCGATGGCGGTGGTATCTCCCGGTTTTCCCAGGAGTTCTGCCATGTAGGTCAGGTCTACGCAGGCTTTCTCGCCCAAAGAAACCGCCAGGGCCTCGCTGGGCGTATCCACATGGTCAATGGTGATATTGGGCCGGATGGTGCGCTTGGTAAACATATCCGCCTTGCGCTTCAAGGTTCCATCTTCATTGAGAACCTCCAGTGAGCAAAGCAGCGGATAGGAACTGTCTGTGCCAAAGGCCGAACTGCTGCCCCGGCTGTTCAGCAGGCCATATTTCTTGGTGTACTGGTCGTACAGCCGGTTCAATTTTCCCTGTTCCTGCTGAATTTCTTCCTCCGGCTGGTTCTCCGTTTGCAGGGCAATCAGCTTTCGGACACAGTCTCGAATGGCAATCATGCCTTTGATCCTGCCCTCAGCGGTGGCGGATACCTCCACTTGGTTCATCCGGCTGTCCTCCCGGAAGTAAATTTGGCTGTCCACCACGGTGTAACTGAAGTTCCGCACATTGGGGTCTGCGGGAATGGACCGGTCCTCCTCTTCTTCGGCAAGGTCCTGGGCAGCATATTCCTGAATATCGCCGTGGATGTTGGCCACGGCTGCATCCAGAAGATCTCCCAGGTCGCTGTCAGGATAGGGCGCACAGGTCAGGGCCTGGTGCCCGTACTGGGTGCTTTCCATGGTCAGCTGGCCCAGCACCATATCCGGGTTTTCGGCAAAGTAGCTGTTGATAGGCAAACCCTCCGGGGTCTTGGACAGGTGTACCCACTCCGGTTCCAGTTCCACCAATCTGTCCCGCTTTTGCAGGAACAAAATATCTGCCACAACATCGGTACCGGCATTGGCACGGAAGGCGTTGTTGGGCAGACGGATGGCTCCCAGCAGTTCCGACCGCTGTGCAATGTATTTGCGGACGCTGGGGTTCTTCTTATCCATGGTAAAGCTGGAGGTCACAAAGGCGATGACGCCGCCGGGGCGCACCTTATCCAGCGTTTTGGCGAAAAAGTAATCGTGGATGGAGAAATTCAGCTTGTCATACTGCTTATCCGCCACCTTATAATCACCAAACGGCACGTTGCCCACAGCCACATCAAAGATGCTGTCCGGGAATTTGGTTTCCTCAAAACCGCAGATGGACACATCCGCATTCTGATACAGCTGCCGCGCCATGCGTCCGGTGAGGCTGTCCAGCTCCACGCCATACAGTCTGCTCCCTGCCATACTCTCCGGCACCATGCCGAAAAAGTTTCCGGTGCCGCAGGAGGGTTCCAAGATATTGCCTGTTTGGAAACCCATCCCTTCAATGGCTTTGTACATTGCACGGATGACTGTCGGACTGGTGTAATGGGCATTTAGCGTGCTGGCTCTGGCGGAGGCGTATTCCTCCTCGCTCAGCAGCACTTTCAGTTCTGCATACTCGTTTGCCCAGGAAGGATTTTCTGCGTCAAAGGCCTGGGCCAGACCGCCCCAGCCCACGTACTGGGCCAAAACTTCCTGTTCCTCCGGTGTCGCAAGACGTCCTTCCGCCTCCACAGTCTGTAATGTACGAATGGCGGTCACATTGGCCTGAAATTTGGCCTTTGCGCCGCCATAGCCCAACGCATCGTTGGTGATCTGATAGTTGTGCCGCTCTGCCCTGCCGATTTCCGGGCAGATGGTATTGCCCCGCTGAACTGGTGCCTTTCCGGCAGGAGGTGCCAGGGGTTTCTCCTCGGCCTTGTGCGGTTCTGCCTTTTCTTTCGCTCTGTCCAGCCGGACCGGTTCCAGGCTGCCTTCCTCAAAGCCAATGACGGCCTGTCCGGTTTTTTCATAGAGCTCCGCGCCGATCAGGGCCTGGGCCAGCATTTCATCCCCGCGGTCCCTGGGCACTTCCACAGCGGCGGGTTCAGAGGCAGGTTCTGTCTCAAGTTCCGCAGGTGCGGGGGCACCCTGTTTCTGCAAATGGTCATTCAGGGGGTTTTCCCGCAGTTTCTGCTCAAACTCCTCCCGCTTCATGGTGCGGTTGAAGAGCGGAGCATCTGCTTCGCTTAGTACCACGCGGTTTTCGTCCATGGAGAGGATGTTGTATCTCTCGGTGCCGATCTGAACCTCCTGTCCCAAAGTCAGGTCATAGGGAATTGTCAGATCCACAGCCATCGGCTGAGTCGGTTCTTCCTTTTTCGGCTGGTCATCGGTCACGAAATAGGTGCCGTTCTGGTAGGCTTGAAGATCCTCAAGCGCCCGCTGCATCTGCGGGAGATGCCTGTCCTCTTCTCTTGCGGAGACAACGATCTCCCGCATTTCCTCCAGAAACTGTTGCACCCGCTGAGGCACATCCAGCTGCTGTTCGATCACGCTGGCGGCTCCATACACATCCATGCCCTGGGGGTAAGGTCTGGGGACCTCAGCAGGCTGTGAGGAATAAAATTGGTAGACCGCTCTGGCCAGTTCCGTTTTCTGATAGGCCTTGATCTTTGTCAGGCCATCGGCCCCCAGATAGCGGCCGGTGTCGATCAGGCTGCCGATTCTCTTTGCCGCCTGCGGCCAAGTCAGCGTGACGGAATCGTAGGGCATGGTAATATCCCCGCGTTCAAAGCGAATTCCCTTGGAATTGGTATCTCGGCCAAGCATTCCCCGGCCAAAGGCACCGCCGGTGCCGTATTCCTCTTTCAGAAACTCCGCTCTGGAGGTCAGGTTTCGGTCTTTGACAAAATGCAGATAGATGCGGGCCTTTCCGCGCTCAAAACCGGAGCCTTTGGAAAGTGCCATATCCACTTCATCTTCGGAGATATAGAGTTTCGGCGGCATTCCTGCTGTGGGCGCTGCGGTAAACGTAAGCAAGTCCCGCTGCAAATCCCGCACTTCTGCAATCGTTCCGGGAAGATCGTGGTAGTTCCGGCTTGATGGATACTGCTCCAGCAGCTCCATTCCCCGTTCCAAAAACTGCAGAACCTCAGAAATGCCCTCCGGCTCTGCCAGCCGATCTTCCACCAGCCGAACCATATCCGGGTAGCTTCTCATCTGTCTGAGCATGGGGGGCCGTTCCTCATCCGGCAGATTGTGAAACTCATCTCCGTTGATGTAGACCACCTGCTCTGCCAGCTGATGCCGTACATGGGTGTCCACCTGATCCAGTGCACTCTGTGGCTGGTATCTGCCCAGCTGCAAAAGCTCCCGAATACGGTGGTCCATCTCTTCCCAGGTGATATGCGCCTGCTGTTCCCCACGGGCGGTGCGCCCCTTGGCAATGGTCAGTCCGGTTTCATCGGGCCAGGAGGAATAGGCGGTATCTCCCACAAAGACGCCTCTGCCCGCTTCGGCAAATTCCTTCTTCAAAAAGGGCAGGTTCTCCGCCGTTCCTTTGTCCTTGCGGTATTGGCCCACAATGGTCAGCGGGCTGTCCGGCTCATGACCTCCCAGGCACAGGAAGGTGTCCACCACCTGCTGCGGGATTGCCCGGACAATAGAAGAAGGCGGCAGCTTTTCTTTGCTGTCCGCCTTCTTGGGGGAAGATTCTGTTATGCCAGGATCAGGTCGTGCAGTACGATCTCCTCGGCTGCGTTCCGGATGTTGTTCATCAGGCCCACCCACTGCATGGGATTCTTGGCCTTCATCTCTTCGATCACTCCCTGGCTCTCGGCCATCTGCGCGGTGATGGTCTCCATCATCTCTTTGGCCTGCCGGTCGATGTCCGCCAGATGCTGCTCCAGCTTCCCGGATAACAGCAGCCGGTTGTACGTTGCCTCGCGGTGCTCCTTCAGGAACTTCTTGTGCATCATCCCGTACTTGCTCAGAGGCAGTTCCTCCGGCTCCGGCAGGATCAGTGTCAGGTCGGGATACAGAACCCCGTCCTTCTCCGTCGTGTAAGTCAGCGTCATGCTCATGGACTCTGCCCTCCTTCTCGATTTTTTTCTCGGCCTGTTCTTTGGCTTCAGCATAGCGGATATCCGGCGCTTTTGCAAATTTTTGCTCCTGCTCCAAATGCTCTACGGTGCGCCCGATTTCCAGTAGCATCATTTTAGAGATGGCCGTGGTCGCTGTGCCCAGTACCGAAATAGTATCAAAGGTGTTGAAATCCAGCAGTTCTTCAAAATCTTCATTGGTGAAGTATCTCCCGGCATCAACGCCGCATCGGGTCAGCACAATAAAGGCGGTGCTGCTGGCCAGGAGTCGGTGGAAATGGGCTGAAATGGTCAGCTCATCCAGTTCCTCCAGATAACTCCCCTCTTTGACATTCATCAGCTCTTCCACGTAATCCGGAAGATTGTCACCGGTCATCTGACCGCAGATGGAAATGACCTGTTCTGCAAACCCTGCGCTGGTATCCTGGGCTTCTCCAAAGGAATTTGTCAGGGATTCCAAAACCGCATCCGCCTGTTCCGCCTTCATCTGCCAGAGCGGGGGCGTTCTGGAACTGCTGGTTCTGGGATGGGTGTCCGCAACATCAAACACATACTTCAGTTTGGTGCGGGGGCCGCTGTCATCCAGAAGTGCAATGCCCTTTGCGCCTGCGTTGATCCATCGATTCATTCTACGGTTCCAGATATCCATGGACGCACAGGCGGTTGCTTCCGGCCGCTGTCCATAGATCAGCAGCTGCTCATGGAACGGATACTTATAGACCCGCGCCGCAGTGGTCATATACTGCTGCCAGACGCCGCGTCTGGATGTGAGGCCCAGAGTCAGCTCCTCGGAAAACTGGATGATATTCTGTAACTTGGTTGCCAAGGTCAAACCTCCTTCTAAAATGATGGTGTGATTGTCCCGTTTTATCGTGCTTCGCCCCGTTCCTTCTGTTTATGAAGGAACTTGCTGCTGATGTCCCGGAAACCGAAAGGCTCTACATAGTATGCCTTTTTGCTGTGGGCCTGGCGCACCACTACAACATCGCTGACCGACATAGACCGCAT
>JAHHSA010000062.1 GCA_020025475.1 Oscillibacter sp. | reverse complement strand
TTATCTTTTTCATAAGTATACCATAGCCTGCTGAATTTGCTGACTGTTTTTTAGGAGCTGTATGATTTCCCGTTGTGAAAAAGGTTTGGGGTTCTCTCCGGACAGCCTTTTCACGGCAAAAGGCAGCGCTTTTGTCCTTCTCCCACTGTGGGACAAAACAAAAAACAGGGGCAATCCCGAAGGATCACCCCTGTTAGATGGTTGTGTGTAAATCAGCTGGGCATCACCAGATGAAAGCACTTTTGTGTTTTCTGCATTGCTCCCTTCTCGGGTGTATGCAAAGCGATACGTTCTTTTTTGGATGGGGATGCGAAGGCGTCCGGAAACGAGATTACAGAGAGGGCTCCTTGCTGGGGGCGGGGACAAATACCTTGCCGGCCACCAGGGTGACCACAGCCACGAGGACGGCGGCGGGGACCCAGCCCATACCCAGATCGTAGAAGGGCAGATGGCTGAACAGGGTCTTGACCATGCCCATAGGGACATTCAGATTATCCAGTGCGTAAACCACGCTGACGAGACCGGCGGCAGCCACAGTGGCGGGGAAGACCAGAGGATTTCCGCGGAAGAACTTGTGGCACAGGCCCAGGACGATCAGAACGATGGCAACGGGATAGATGGCGTTCAGAACGGGAACGGAGATGCTGAGGATGGTGTTCAGGCCCTGGTTGCAGACGACGAAGGCGAAGCCGACAATCAGGAGTGCCCACTGACGATAGGAGAGCTTGCTGGTCAGGGTGGAGAAGTATTGGGCGATGGAGGTGATGAGGCCGACACAGGTGGTCAGGCAGGCCAGGGTGAAGATGGTAGCCAGCAGCACAGCGCCGGTGTTGCCAAACAGCTGATGAACGATGCAGCGCAGGGTCCAGGCACCGTTGCCCTGGAGCTCATAGACGGCGGAGGACTTCATGCCCATGTAGGAGAGCATGCCATAGATGGCTGCGAGGATGGTGCCAGCGACGATGCCGGCGCGAACGGTGTAGTGCATGACATCCTTCTTCTCCTCAACGTGGAGGGAGCGGAGGGTGGTTGCGATGACGAGACCGAAGTTCAGAGCGGCGATGGCGTCCATGGTGTTGTAGCCTTCCAGGAAGCCGTTGACCAGCGCGCCCTGCTGATAAGCGGCCTGGGGAGCGGCAACGCCGGTTTCACCGCGGAACAGGAAGCAGAAGAACAGACCGGTCAGCAGCAGAAGCAGGCTGGGGGTCAGGAACTTACCGATGCGGTTGACCAACTTGTTGGGGGTCAGTGCCAGCCAGCCTGCCACCAGGAAGAACACCAGGGAGTAGAGCAGCATGAAGACCTTGAAGGAGGCCCCCTCCGGCAGGTAAGGGGAGATAGCCATTTCAAAGGGGACGGAGGCAGCTCTGGGGATGCCCAGGCCAGGACCGATGGAGAGATAGATCAGGACGGTGAACACCATCGCAAAGCGGGGGCTGACCATACGTGCCAGCTTATCCAGACCGCCGAACTCGGCAACTGCCACAACACCCAGCACGGGCAGCACCACTGCGGTGACCAGGAAGCCCAGCAGAGCCAGGAGCGTATTGCTGCCTGCCATTTGCCCCAGGAACGGGGGGAAGATCAGATTGCCAGCACCAAAGAACAGCGAGAAGAGCATAAAGCTGACCAGAACCATGTTTTTCTTTCCTAGTTTCATAACGTTTCCTCCAGAACCGCTTTCCCGGGTCACCGTGTGTTGGCGCGCTGCCTGGGGAAGTATTGCATATTTTTTAATTTTGGGTACAAAAAAATCGCCCTTCTTCATTGAGAAGGACGATTATAAAACCGCGGTACCACCTTGCTTCCGGATATCAAATCCGGCACTCTTTGCATCCAACAATGCAACACACCTATAACGTGGCTTGACTCCGGCGCACCTACTAAAAGTTCAGTTTGCTTCTCGGGGATGATTTCGTTCAACGGATCAAATGACAGTTCACACCAACCACTGTCTCTCTGAAAAGATCACCGGTGACTACTTGTTCCCGTCCAAAGAATTTAAGCTGTTTTCTTTTGTTGTGTGGATTATAGCACCCTGATTTTTGAATTGCAAGCCCCTTTTTGCAGGTTTTTCAAAAATTTTTCAGAAGCGGCAGAGGTGGACAGGCTGGGAGAGGACAGCGGGTGCCAAGGGCAGGAGAGCGTTTCCTAAGTGGAGAGGGGGGCAAGCGGGGAGATTCAAAAATAGTCATTCTCTCTGCAAGTATATTCACGATTCTACAGGCAGAAGGGGGATCGCTGGCGGTGACATCCTGTGGGATTTTCAGGTGCGCTTCGTGCCTGAGGGGGGAACTTGTCCGGGCGATGGAACCCGGCGCGGCAGGGGTCGAAAAAGAAAATTTGCAAAGAAACCGAAAAATTTTTAGGCTGTAAGTGGGGGGCAAACAGGGGGAGCACTGCGCCTCCCACCAGAGGACAGGAGAGAGCGGCAGAAGGGGCTGTATCGAATGGCGCAGAGTGGATGCGTGGGACTTTACTGTGATAAAAATTTGGAGAGAATGGGGGGAACAACCGCTGGATCAATGGTGAAAATATGACCGAAGAGATGCTGTCGAAATTGCAGAATACTAAAAAATTTTATTTGACTTTTTTGGGAAATAGGTGTATGACATCTATGTAATTAATTCTGAGAAAAAGTTTCAAAAAGAACACTTTATTACACAAAAAATTGTTTACTCACTCTGACATATTGGGAGATGTGCTGAGGAGAAATCTGGGAAAAGAGTCTCGGATTCCAAAACCAAATAGGAAAAATTACCCGGCCTGTGCCGGATAATTTTGCGTACCGGGCAAAAATCTCACCGGTGCGCGGGTGTGCTGATCCGTCTGGAACGAAAGGAGATGCAGTTGGATCTATTTACGGCGCACTCAACCGGCTGCTGCCGGTGCATGCTTTGATACCGGGAAACAGTGTGTGTTTCCCAAATATGAAAAAGGAGGGCTTTTTCTTGGTTACATTTTTTGTTGCTCTGATTTTGCTGGTAGTTGGTTTCTTCGTCTACAGCAGAGTCATCGAGCGCGTCTTCCACATTGATGATCGGCAGACGCCTGCCACGCTGCATCCTGATGGCGTGGACTATATGCCCATGAAGACATGGCGCATTTTCCTGATCCAGCTCCTGAATATTGCAGGTCTGGGCCCCATCTTTGGTGCTCTGGCTGGCGCATGCTGGGGCCCCGTGGTTTACCTGTGGATTGTCTTGGGTACCATCTTTGCAGGTGGTGTTCACGACTTCCTGTCCGGTATGATGAGCGAGCGTGAAGACGGCGCTTCCATCTCCGAGGTTGTGGGTAAGTACATGGGCAAGGTTATCACCTTCATTATGCGTGTCTTCTCCGTGGTGCTGCTCATCCTGGTGGGAACGACCTTCTCCACCGGCCCTGCAGGTCTGCTGGCAAAGCTGACCCCGGATGCGCTCAACGCCAAGTTCTGGCTGGCAGTCATCCTGATCTACTACCTCTGCGCTACCTTCCTGCCCATCGACAAGATCATCGGCAAGCTGTACCCCCTCTTCGGTATCTGCCTGATCATTATGGCTCTGGGTGTCGGCGGCGGCATCATTCTTCAGGGCTACGAGCTGCCTGAGCTGTGGAACAACTTCGCAAACCTGGATCCTGCCGGCAAGCCCATTTGGCCCATGATGTTCGTGTCTGTGGCCTGCGGCGCTATTTCCGGTTTCCATGCTACCCAGTCCCCCATGATGGCACGCTGCATGACCTCCGAGAAGGAAGGCCGCACCGTGTTCTATGGTGCAATGGTTGCTGAGGGCATCATTGCTCTGATCTGGGCTGCTGCCGGTGTTGCATTCTACAATGGTACCGGCGGCCTGGATGCTGCTCTGACCGAGCTGGGCGGTGCCGGCGGTGTCGTGTATGACATCTGCCAGGGTCTGCTGGGCCCTGTGGGCGCTGTTCTGGCTATGATCGGCGTCATTGCCTGCCCCATCACCTCCGGTGATACTGCATTCCGTTCCGCACGTTTGACCATCGCTGACTGGTTCAAGATCGACCAGTCCAAGATGAAGACCCGCCTGTTTATGTCCATTCCCCTGCTGGCCTGCGGCGCCATCCTCTCTCAGCTGGACTTCGGCATCATCTGGAGATACTTCAGCTGGTCCAACCAGACTCTGGCTATGATCGTGCTGTGGACTGGTGCTGTGTTCCTGCACAAGTATGGCTTCCCGCCTGTGGCCTGCCTGATGGCAGCAATCCCCGCTACCTTTATGTCTGCGGTCTCCGTGACCTACATCATGATGGCTCCCGAGGGCTTCCGTCTGGCACAGGGCCTCTCCTACACCACCGGCATCATTGTTGCCGCTGTGTTCTTTGCCATCTTCTGGTGGCGGACTTTCATCGTCCACAAGGATGATGTGAATCCGGAGCTGGCCAAGTAAATATTGGATTCATCGGCACTGCTGCCGGGACCGGGTTTCCGGCCCCGGCAGCTTTTCTTTCCCGGAAATGATACAACCGGCCCGATCAGGACGATTCCTGTTCGGGCCGGCTTTTGGTTTGGCGTTATTCAGAGAGGGCTTCCAGCTCGTCCAGCAGCTCCGAGAAGAGCCCCAGGGCGGAGTGGATAGGCTCCGGAGTGCTCATGTCCACACCGGCCAGCTTCAAAAGGGAGATGGGATCGGTGCTGCATCCACCGGAGAGGAACTTCTTGTAGTCCCGGACCGCTTCGTCTCCCAGGGTCAGGATGCGGTTGGCAATGGCCACGGCAGCGGAGAAGCCGGTGGCGTACTGGAAGACGTAATAGTTGTAGTAGAAGTGGGGGATGCGGGCCCACTCCAAAGCGATCTGAGGATCGGAGACCATATCGGGACCATAGTAGAGCTTGTTCAGCTCCAGATAGGTCCGGTTCAGGCTCTCAGCGGTCAGGGTCTCGCCCCGCTCCGCCATGCGGCCCATTTCCAGCTCAAACTCCGCAAACATGGTTTGCCGGTAGACGGTAGTGCGGAACTGGTCCAGGAAGTAGTTGAGCAGGTAGGCCCGCTGTTTTTTGTCCGTGGTCTTGCCAAGCAGGTGACGCATCAGAAGGACTTCATTGCAAGTGGAGGCCACCTCTGCCACGAAGATTACGTAGTCAGAGGTGCTGACGGGCTGGTACTTGCAGCTGTGGTAGCTGTGGAGGGCGTGGCCCATTTCGTGAGCCAGGGTGAACATGCTGTCCAGGGTGTCCTTCTGGTTCAGCAGCACATAGGGGTGGGGGCGGGAGGAACCGGAGGAGTAGGCACCGCCGCACTTGCCCTCATTGGGATAGACATCAATCCAGCGGTGGTTGAAGCCCTCCTTCAGCAGATCCGTGTAGTCCTCGCCCAGCACGGACAGCGCTTCCAGCACTGTCTCCTTGGCCTGGTCAAAGGGAATTTTGGCGGCGGCGTCCGGGACGATGGTGGTGTAGATGTCGTACATATGCAGCTCGTCCACCCCCATGAGACGCTTCCGCAGAGAAACATAGCGGTGCATGGGGGCCAGATTGTCATGGACGGAGGAGATCAGATTGGTGTAGACCTCCACCGGGACTTCCGTGCGATTCAGAGCCGCTTCCAGGGTGCTGCTGTAGCGGCGGGCATTGGCGAAGAAGCGGAGTTGACGGAACTGCCCGTCCAGCAGGGCGGCGGAAGTGTTTTGAAACTGGCTGACAGTGGCGTAATAGGTCTCAAAGGTGTTGCGGCGCAGGACCCGGTCATCGCTTTCCAGCAGGGGCACGAAGCCGGTGTCCGACAGGGGATGAAGCTTGCCCTCTCCGTCGGTCACGTCCGGGTAGCGGAGATCGGCGTTGCGGAAGACAGAGGACACGGTGCTCGGCGTCTCCGACACCTCTCCGGCGGCGGCAAGCAGGGTCTCCTCGGCGGGGGAGAGAATGTGGTCTGCTTTCCGGCGGATTTGGTAGATAGCCCGGCGGTACTCCTCCAGAGCCGGCTCTTCCTGATAGAAGCGGTCCAGCTCCTCCTGAGGAATCGCCAGGATCTCCGTGGTGGAGAAGGCCGTGGCGCTGGAGAAGGCCACACAGGTGTACATTGCCTTACCCCGCATATCCCGGTATATGCTGTTGCCGGTGTCCTGGTCGCTCTTGCAGTTGGCATAGCCCATGAGCTTGCCCAGACGTACTGAGGCCTCATCCTCCATCCGGAGGTAAGAAAGCAGCGTCTTGGCATCCCGGCCCAGGTTGCCCCGGTAGGCGGCGAACTGCTCCGCAAAGGTCTTGAGCGCCTGATTTTCGGCGCTCCATGCCTCGTCACTTTCAAAGAGATCCCGCAGGTCCCAGGTAGATTCCTCGGGGATCTCACTGCGCTTGGGTGCTTTTTCGAATTGCATCAGATGATTCCTCCAATCGGTTGAGTTGTTTTGTCTCTTACAGGATACCACATCCGGATGAAATCGTATACAGGCAGGCGCAAAAAAACAGCGGACGAGAGGTTCGTCCGCTGTTTGGAAGGGGCGTATCAGCCCATAGGGGGGTAGAAGAGGCCGGTGTCCACACCGATGGGCAGTCCCAGGGACAGCCACAGAATCAGGATCACGGTCCAGCCGATGAGGAAGGCCATGCTGTAGGGCAGCATGGTGGCTGTGATGGTGCCGATGCCGGCCTTCTTGTCATAGCGCTGGGCAAAGACCACGATGACGGCAAAGTACGTCATCATGGGGGTGATGATGTTGGTGGTGGAGTCGCCGATGCGGTAGGCCAGCTGGCACAGCTCCGGGCTGTAGCCCAGCAGCATGAACATGGGGACGAACACCGGCGCCAGGATGTTCCATTTGGCGGAGGCGGAGCCCATGAATAGATTCATGACGGCGGAGAAAAGTACAAAAATGATCATCAGAGGAATCATGCCGATGTTGACGGACTGCAGGAAATTGGAGCCCTTCAGGGCGATGATGGTGCCCAGCTTGGTGTAGTTAAAGTAGTTGATGAACTGGGCGGAGACGAAGGCCAGCGCCAGGAAGGAGCCCATGCTGCTCATGGACTTGCCCATGGCATTGCAAACCTCTTTGCTGTCCTTAAAGGTGCCAACGGTCTTGCCGAACGCCACAGCAGGGAGGAAGAACAGCAGGGAGATGAGCACCACCACTCCGTCAATCAGGGGAGAGGCGGGGCGGCCCAGCAGCTTGCCGTCCGCATTGCGGAAGAAAGAGTTTTCGGGAATGCAGGCAATGACCACCAGTGCCACAAACACCAGCATCACAGCACCGGCCCGGCGCAGGCCCTTTTTCTCGGCTTCGGTGATGGTAGTGAGGGACTCGTCCTCGTCTTCCAGCAGGTGACCGCCGTAGGCTTCCAGGCGAGGCTCTACGATCTTGTCGGTGATGATGGTGCCCAGAATGGTGATGAGGAAGGTGGAGAAGGCCAGGAAGTAGTAGTTGCCCATGACGGAGACATGGTAGCTGGGATCAATGATGGACACGGCAGTCTGGGTAATGCCGGCCAGCAGGGGGTCCAGGGTGCCCACCATCAGATTGGCGGAGAAGCCGCCGGAGACACCGCAGAAGGCGGCGGCCAGACCTGCCATGGGGTGGCGTCCATAGGCGCGGAAGACCATGGCGCCCAGGGGAATCAGAATGACGTAGCCTGCGTCAGAGGCAATGTTGGACATGACGCCCAGGAACACCACCACGGGAGTGATGAGGGCCTTGGGCGTGACCTGCACCGTGCGCTTGAGCAGGGCATTGATGAGACCGGACTGCTCCGCCACGCCCACGCCCAGCATGGCGACCAGCACCATGCCCAGGGGGGCATAGGAGGTGAAGTTGTTGACGGCCTGGGAGAAGATGTAGCTCAGACCGTCCCGGGTCAGCAGACTGACGGCTGTGACGGTGGTTTCCTGAAGCTCCTTGTTGACGATCAGCTCACCGGTGGCGGAGACGCCCAGGGCGCTGCACACAGCGGAGATGATCACGATGGCCAGAGCGAAGAGGGCAAATAGGGCGATGGGGTGAGGGAGGCTGTTGCCTACCCGCTCAATGCCGTTGAGCCAGCGATTGTACAGGCTGACTTTTTCTGTGTTGGGCTGTTTTTTCATATCTCTGTTCTCTTTCTCCTTTTCATATTCAGGGACTGGGATGCAGGAAAAGCAATTTCCGGAACGAATTCATTCGGAAAGCTGTATGTTTGAACCGCCTGGCGCGGTTCATCCAATATTTTTGCGCATTTAAAGGAAGGATATCATAAAAAAACAGCAATTGTCAATTAGAAAGAATATGCAGGGGAAAAGGAATTTTTTCCCGGAAATGAAAGAGAGATCCCAATAACAATGCATTTGGGGCAGGATCAATCAAATTCAAGGATGAAACAGACTGCAGCTGTCGCCAATACACAAATATAGCGCCTTTTGGCAGGCGGAAACCGTTGGCCTTTCAGCGCTGCGAGGAAGTTTACGACAAGCGGAAAGCCTGCCGCAAACTTGTGTCTGCGGCAGGCTCTCTTCTGCGCTTGTAGCATGGGTGGGTCGGATGAATGAACCAAACCGTTGATGCGGTTTTCAGTTCAGCAGAGCTGCTGTAAGAGGGTCATTCATGGAACGACCGACCCGGCAGATCAAAAACCTTTGACCGAATCTTCAGGTCACAGGGACTTCTCGTAGGACTCGATCATCTTCTTGAACGTGTGACCCGTACGAACTCTGAGATTCTCTAGGTATTTCTCTGTTGTTT
>JAHHSA010000061.1 GCA_020025475.1 Oscillibacter sp. | reverse complement strand
CGGGTACCTGCAGCAGCCAGCATGGAAGAGAGGGTCAGTTCCGTGAGGGACTGCATGAAAATCAGGAAGGTACCGGAGAGAATGGGACGGATGGTCAGAGGCAGGATTACCCGAAACCACATCCGCACCTTGCTGCTGCCGAAGACCGCGGCGGACTCCTCCAGCGAGATGTCCAGGGCCAGCATCGCATTGGTGCTGCTTTTAATCTGCAGCACCAGATACCGCGTGACGTAGGCGATCATCAGGATCAATATGGTGCCGTAAACGCCGGGCACCATGGTCCAGTGGAAGATCATCGCCAGGGCAAGAACGATGCCGGGAATAGCGTAGGTCAGGCTGGCACTCTGCTCCACCAGATGACTGGGCAAGCTGTGTCTGCGCACCTTGCTGTAAGCCAGAGCGGTCCCCACCACGATGCAGATCACGCAGGTGATGACCGCCAGCATGGCGCTGTTGGCAAAGGCCTGAAGGATACCTCGGTTGGTAAAAACAAACGCATAATTTTCCAGCGTGAAATTTTCCAGCGTTTTGGTACCGTAGACGGGGAAAAAGCTGGAAGTGATGGTGGTGATCAGCGGGACCACATTCACCAAGGACAGGAAGGCCAGCGTGATCCACTGGACAAAGGGTCTGGCGCGACCCAGCGGCACGCGCACGGAGTAATCCTCCCGGATGCTCTCCATGCCGCTGCTGCGTCTGACCAGCATGCCCTGCAGCGCAGTTCCGATCAGGGCAATGGCAGAGAGCATGACGGAAAGAGCCGCCGCGGACCGGAACGCCGACGGACCGAACCCAATGACATTTTCATAAATATAGGTGCTCAGCACCGGAATGCCTGCCGGAATGCCCAAAAAGGCGGGCACGGCAAAGTTGTCGATAGCAGCCAGAAAGGCCAGCATGCCGCCGCTGGCGATGGCGGGGGCGGCCTGGGTCAGATCAATGCAGCGCAGCGTCTCCCACAGGTCGCGGCCGCAAACCCGGGCTGCCCACTCCAGATCCCGGGGAATCTTGCGCAGGAAGGGCAGCACGTTGAGATAAACCACGGACGCATTGCAGATGCCCAGCACCAGGATGATGCCGCCCAAGGAGTAAATATCGACTTTAAAGCCGAAATTCGCATCCAGGAATCCGTTGATGCTGCCCCGGGCGGACAGCAGGGTGCTCCAGGAGAGGGTGATGATGTAGGAGGGGATGACAAAGGGGGCCATTGTCAGGATCTCCATCCATTTTTTGTGAAATACGTCGGTGTATGCCACCAGAAAAGCCATCACGCTGCCCAGCACCACCGCAATGAGGGTGGAGCACACGGCAATGAGGACGGTATTTTCAATGGCTTGCAGGGTGCGGCTCTTAGAGAGGAGCTCCGCATAATTTGTGAGTCCAAAGCCCTGGTCTGTTGTCAGACTCATGATGATAAGCTGCAGGAGCGGTGCTAGAAAAAAGAAAATGGCAACGACTCCGCCCAGGATGTAGCCGATGTTCCGTTTCAGTCGTTGTGTTGACATGGTAACCTCCCATTTTTGCAATCGGGCCGCAGCAACTGCCGCGGCCCGATCAGGTTCCGATTCAGTTATGCGGACTGTTCCGCGAATCAGGCGCCGAACAGCTCGGCAAAGGCTTCCTTGTCGGCCTCACGCTCATTCACAAGTGTGGTGATGTCGTAGGTCAGGTTCGTGATCTCTTCCGCACTGCGGAAGCCCTCGGGAGATTCCACGCCCTTCTTGATAGGTGTGTAGCCGATCTCAGCGGTGGCCTGCTGGCCCTCCTCAGAGAGGATGAAGTCCACAAACAGCTTAGCCAGCTCCTGGTTCTTGGAATCCTTCATGATGCCCACCGGCTCGGTGACGCACAGAGAGCCCTCTTCGGGGTAGACAAACTCAATCGGGGCACCCGCAGCCTTGGAGCGCAGAGCCATGTAATCCACCAGCAGACCCAAGCCCTTCTCGCCGTTGATGAGGGCAGTCTGGACGCTGCCGTTGCCCTGACCCACTAAGACGTTATTGGACTTCAGACCCTTGTAGTAATCCCAGCCCATTCCGTTGGTGCGGATCAGAACGCTCAGGTTGTAGGCAGCGGCGCCGGAGTACAGGGGGCTGGCCATGACCAGCTCATCTGCGTATTCGGGCTTTGTCAGATCGGCCAGGCTGGTGGGGATGGTTTCAATGATGTCGGTGTTCACCGCGATGCCGGTGGAAATGATCTTGGTGCCGGTATAGGTGTGATCGGCGTCGTAGTAGCTGGAGTCAATGCCCTCCAGTTCGGGGCTCTCATAGCTTAGCAGCAGATCCTCGTTCTTGAGACCCTCAAAGGTGGCTGCATCGCTCACCAGCATGACGTCCGCCTGCAGGGAGTTTGTCTGCTTTTCCGCCAGCACCTTACTGACGATCTCCTCGGTGCCGCTGCGGAAAACATTGACCGTGACGTCGGGATACTGCTTGTTGAAGACCTCAATCAGCGCCTGGGCGTCAGATTCGGGCTGAGATGTATACAGAGTGAGGGTGCCTTTCGGCTGGGTGCCGTTTTCGGAAGTCTCCGTCCCCTGGCTCCCCTCCGTCTGGGAAGTGGGTTCAGAATTGCCCTGGCATCCTGCCATCGTGCAGATCATGCCGACTGCCAGGATGGCAGCAAGGATTGTGCTCAGAATTTTACGCATGTACAGTTCCTCCTACAGTTTGCAATAAAGTCAAATTTCTATTTATGATGTGAAACTGGTCTTCTCCATCCCATCCTTCAATGACCAGGGGAAGATCCAGATTTCGCAGACGCGGCAGCATTCGGGCCATGTCAAAGTCCCCGTCATCCAGGGGAGTGTGGAGCTTTTTGTCCCGCTTGTTGCTGATGTGCAGCTTGGAAATCTGTGGCAGCCGGGACAGGTAGTCCCAGAATTCTGCTTCGTTCTGGCAGTGGGCCAGATCCAGCGTGCAGTTGAGCCGAGGAAGGAGCCCACCGGCAAAGATCTCAAATTCCTCTGGGGTGGTGACAAGCTCCCGGGGGATTTTTTCCATTACCTCCAGAGACAGATCGATTCCCAGACGATCGGCTTCATCCAGCAGTTCCGCCAGCCCATTCCGACCTGCGGTGACAGCCTGCTCCCGCATACCGGACAGGGTATACCGGGGAGGATGCAGGGTAGTCTCCTGCGCACCGCACCGAGCCGCGAACAAGAGGGATCCCTTCAGCTCTGCAAGCGACGCTCGCCGAATACCCTCATTGAGTGAGGCAAAGTTCAAATCCCAACTTTTCCCATGCACCAAAAGATTCAGACCGCTGCTCTGGGCCATCCCGCCGATTTCTTCGGGATCCCAGCCAAAACTATCTGCCTGCTGATGCCAGATCTCGATCCCGTCCATGCCGCTGCACGATGCCAGGTCAAAAATTTCCCAGGGCGATGCACCCCACATCAAGGTGGACGAAAAGTACAGTTCTTTCAAGTTGTTTCCTCCTTCGATTAACCGAAGTTCAGTATAGGAGCCCTTTGTAAAATCGCCCATCCTCGACAGGTAAAGAATTTGCTAAATTTTAAATTTTTGCGTTTGATTGCTGCGTTGCTGGCTATCAGACATTCCGCGTGTACAGCGTGCGGGTCGCCATCCCTGCGGAATCCGGGCGCACTGCCCTATCCATAAAATGAGAGTGGGGCGTGTCGGAGCACCCAGATGTCCCACCCCGGAAAGGGATTGGAACAGCCAACGGATGTTCCCCGTCCGAAAAAGAGAACAAGACTCCGAAGAGCCTCTAGTGGCTTGCCTATTTTGATTCACTTTTGCAAGCACCATTGTACTCCGTCTCAGAGCCGTAAAAATGAACCTAAAAAAACGTCCCCTGTTGTACATTATAAAACTACAACAGGGGACGTTTTTCTCAATGAACCGCCTGCCATATGCGCAGCAGTTGTCACCGTATGTTTCCCCCCTCCCTTCCCGATTCAACAAAACGATTTTCAGAGGGGAATTGTCCGATATCCAGCACGCTGCCTATGTCGGCTATTCTTTTTTCCGTGTCAAAAAAGCACCAACAACGCCTCCAATCAGCGCAAGGGGCGCTGCCCTAATAAACAGCCACTCAAACGCATGAAACCCAACGCCGACCACTGCTGTTTCAGGGTCACTATAATCCCATCCCAAATAAGAGCTGTTTAATACAGTTAAGACCGCAAAAACAATCCCTACAAGCACACATAGCGAGATGAAAAACCAATGAAGTATTTTTCGCCGCGCTGCTTTCTTTTGTGCCAGCTGCAAGTTGATGACTTCAAGTTTTTCGGAAATTGCTTTTAAGTCATCCACCTTTGATTCCGCAACAGTTTCTCCCAGCAGCGTACTGACAGGTGTTTCAAGCACTTTTGATATAGAGATCAGCATATCGGAATCAGGAACCGACAGACCTTGTTCCCATTTTGAAATTGTTTGGCGAACCACATTGAGCTTAATAGCAAGCTCTTCTTGTGAAAGTCCCTTCGATTTTCTGATTGCTTTTATATTCTCATTTAGCATGACATACACTCCTTTCTCGAGTGCCTACATTATATGGTAAACTGCCCCGTTGCTACAAGCAACGCATATTAACAATAACATTTATTTTGCATAATCCACAGACCGAAAAAAAGCGCCTCCCCAATTCAAAAACATTTTACCAATTCTTTACTTTCCTTTGTCCCAAGAAAAAGAAAGAGTATGCTATAATTTAGTCAGAATCCCTATAAAAACAACTGAAAGGATGTACAGTATGCATAAACATTCAAAGAAGCTTTTTGCTCTATGCCTGTCCCTGTCCTTGTCCCTCGCCCTCGCCTCCCCTACCGCACTGGCCGGTACCGTCAGCGATGTGGAGGGCGTGCCTTATGAGGCCAGCATTCAGGCTCTGGCCGATCGGGAAATAATTCAGGGTACCGGGGACGGCACCTTCCGCCCCACGGCTCCCCTGACTCGGGGCGCCGCCGCTTCCCTGCTCTATAACGCCTTCTATCTGGTCCCCGTTTACTCCGTTGAGGCTCCCGCTCCCGCCGAGGGAGAGGCACCCATCGTCAAGCAGTTCTACTCCACCGATACTACTGTGGCGAATCTGGATGCCGTTCTCATGCCCGCCGCCCCCGATGCTGTTGGCACTTGGGCTGAGACCGTTGCCAACACTGTGCTGGAAGCTCGTCTTATGGTCCCCGAAGCCGATGGCTCCTTCCAGGCAGACAAGGAGATGACCCGTACCCAGTTTGCCCTGTCCGTCATGAAGGCAGTCTACGGTGCCGACAAAGAAATGGACTTCCTGGCTCAGGGCAAGGCCGACGGCCTGCTCCCCTCCGATCTGGAGCTCACTGATGCGGTCATCACCCGTGGCGAAGCCGCCTACCTGCTGGACACCGCCACCCGTGACCTCACCATCCTCACCACCATGTCCACCTCAGACATTCACGGCAACATGGTCCCCTATACCCCCTCCGGGTCCAAGATTGAGGTTGGCGGCTCTGCCAAGGCCGGCTACATCTTTGATGAGATTCGCAAGCGCAATCCCAACACTTTGGTGATTGATGCCGGCGATTCCCCCTACAACACCGACCTGACCAACATCTCTCTGGGTAAATCCAGCGTGGACGTGATGAACGCCCAGGGCTACGACGCTACGGTGCTGGGCAACCACGACTTCGACTACTCCTTTGATAACCTGCTGTCTCTGGCAGATCGTGCTGACTACGCCATGCTCTCTGCCAACACCTATTGGATGGACGGCTCCTACCCCGAGCAGTTTTCTCCTTATATCATTAAAGAGCTGGACGGCGTGAAGGTGGCTATTGTGGGCCTGACCGATGACAGCTCCAAGGCCACCACTCACTACACCAACACCCAGGACATTGACTTCCACGACCAGTGGGAGGTGGGTGCCGAAGTACTGGCCAAGGCCAACGCCGAGGCTGACGCCGTCATCCTTCTGGCCCACCTCCACAGCCACAACAACGAGGTTCCCACCAAGCTGAAGGGCATCGACATGGAAGTCGGCGGCGGAAACGACACCTTCGGCCGTCCCCTGAATATCGAGGGCACCGTGGTAGTCAATCCCGGCGGCGTGGGCACCTGCGTCAACCAGACCAACCTGAACCTGAAGGACGGCGAGGTTATCGGCTACACCTTTAACCAGATTGTCCTCTCCTCCACCGTGCCCGAAAAGACCGAGATCAAGAAAATCCTAACCGGCTATCAGGCCGAGCTGGATGCCCAGATGGAAGTAGTCATCGGCCAGTGCGCCGAGGATATTCCCTGGTCCAGCCCTCTGGTCCGCACTCAGGAAAGTCCTCTGGGTAACCTGGCCGCCGACGCCCTGCGCTCTCACTGCGATGCAGACATCGCCATCCAGAATGGCGGCGGTATCCGGGCCGGCCTCAAGGCTGGGGATGTGACCATGGGCGATATCTTCGCTATGCTTCCCTTCGACAACAAGGTCACCCTGATAAATGTCACCGGTCAGACCGTGTGGGATGCTCTGGAGAACGGTGTGGCCGGCTATCCCGAAACCAACGGCAAGTTCCCTCAAGTCTCCGGCCTGAAGTATACCTTTGACGGTGCCAAGCCGGCTGGGGAGCGTCTGGTCTCTGTGACCATGGACGACGGCTCCGATCTGGATCTGAAAAAGTGGTACACCTTGGCCTGCAACGACTTTATGTGCGGCGGCGGCGACGGTTATACCATGTTCAATGTGCTCAACCCAGAGGGCAGCGACGGCAACCACGAAACCGCTGCCCAGGATCTGCCTGGCTGCAAGCTGGTTTACCGCACCAACGACTACTACCGTACCATCGTCAGTGAGTATATCAAGGAGCTGGGCAAGATTGCCCCTCAAAATGAGAGCCGTATCACCATCCTCAATCCCCAAGAAAACGACCAAAAGTTCAACTAAAGAATGGAAAAGCGGCGCAGGCATTGCCTGCGCCGCTTTAGTTCGTCAAAAAACTTGGGGCATAAAGCAAAAAACGTGGGTTTTGGCAGCCTTCTTCAAGCAGATTGTTTTGATTTTTTCTTTCAGAATGATGGGCACCCATGAATTTTATTTCTCCCTATATATAAAATTCCTCCATCGTATCAAGACAAAGTACGGCTAATTTACCATGAAACCCACAACCACAATCTATTGCAATGTGATTGTTTTTCTTAAAGATCTTATCGGCGCTTTTATCAAATAATATGGCCGATACCGGCGTGTGCCCTGTAATCAAGATTTTATCTTCAAAATATACTTTATCATAGTCGGTTTCTGCCCATAGTATTTCCTGAAGCTTATAATCACTTAAGTTCCTTGTTCTCTTGAAATGATCCAGTCCTGCGTGAACTAAAATATACTCTTGACCGTTTATGGTAATTTCTGAATATAACTGAAATTCTTCCAGATATTCCAACACCGCTTGCTTGTCATCACACGTCAGCCTTTTGAATTCATCAAACGTGCTTTTTCCTCCGTTTTCAAACCAACGAAGCATACCGGTGATAAAATCCTGATCAAAACTATGAATCGTACTGTCCGTTATTTCTTCCACTAATTTCGACAACACTGTCATAGCCATGAATTCGTGATTTCCAAGCAAGGGAATGATGTTAAAATGACACATCATATCTAAAAGGATTTTACAAGACCCTGTGCCTCTGTCAACCACATCGCCAAGTACATACAAAGTATCATGATCTTGCAAATTGATTGCATTTAATGCCTGTATATACTTTTCGTAATTTCCGTGAATATCACTCATAACATAAGTAGCCATTCTTTACCTCATTTCTCTTTGTACTGATTTTCAGTCAGGAAACGTTTGAGCCTGTCTGCGATCTGGCGGTTGGTATTGAGATACAAATCGCCTATAATCATCCAAAGTTGTTCCCATCTCCTCATGTACAAACCCGATGTACAAGCAGCGCATTTTATCACAAGATCATAAAATATGAAGTTAGAGTATAAAAAACTGCACTTTTTCTTGAAATCCTGTCGCAATATGGTAAAATCAAGAAAAAACAGTCAGGTGGTCTGAATGATAGGAGGCGCTGATATGAGTTTGTTTTGTAAGAAAAAATCTCAGGAACCGGTGGAAATTCATGAACTGATTTTCTGTCCGCTAGGCAGCCAAGAAGATATATTGTCCCAGCTGGAGCAGGTATTCGGCATTCCGAGCGGTCATACAGGAAACCAAATCACCTTGCAGCGAAACGATATGCTCCTTGCTTTCGCCGTTTACACAACAGAAGATGAAGGCGACGAAGGAACATACGCTCAGGAACAGCTTCGCGGTGTGTGGAGCTATTTTCGGCAGACAGAAACGGAGCATCTGGAAATTCAGCGCAACGTCCTTCATCACCTGCGCATGTGCCATAGCGTGATTCGGGTATATGCCAAATATGACGGGCCAAAAAATCCCGATAAGGAAAATGAAATCAATACTAAGATCTGGCAGGCCGCCCTCCCCATTCAGGGGCTGCTGACACAGGGAACAGATATCCTCTGTGACGCTGTCGGCCGACCGATTTTTGATAAACAGGGACACAGCGATTTTGAGTATTATATGCCGCCTAAATACCCACTGCCCGACGATTGGAGACAGCATGTTCCAGAGGACTGCGCGCGCCGGGATCGTTCTATCAACGTGTTGGACGAAAAGCATCTCTACGCGCCGTCCTTTCTGCCCCTTCTGGGCACAGGAGAAAAAGACCCCAGCCATACTCTTCGTGAGATGTGCGGCAGAGCCGCCGCTCTGCTCGCAGTTTCTTTATACTCCGAATGCCGCTTGAGCGAAAAAATGTCCTACGATGAAGCAAAAGCCTTTATCCAGCCAATTGTTGACAGCTATAGAGCCGAGGAATTCTTTTCACCCAGTGAGCAGGACTATTTAAATAATTCAAACAGCAGCGAGCAGGAGCAGGTTCAGTTTGTGTGGCAGTACGAAAATCTTTGGGTGATGGAGTGGGCCTTAGGGCTGCACGAGGATTTATTCTGGCCCGACCACATCTGCGATGTACCCGCCTCTGTACGGCTTATGCAGGCGTATTCCCACATGGATGAACTGCTGGCTGCAGTAAAACCCCGCCCTCGGAAAGAACTGCTGGACCAGGCGGACCTCATCTATCTGCTCCATTGGGCATGTGTGGATGCCCGTGTAAATGGATTGCCTGCTCCTCAGGGATTGGATGAGGGCGTTGTTATGGAGCGGCATCGTGCTCTGTTCTGGCTCGCCGGCTGCGACGACTGCTGCCGTTGGGATGACGTGGATCTTTCCACCTGAGCAGTCAGGCTTTTCTGGTGTGCAAAATATCTATCTAAATCGTTCGATGCAGTGCATCGTGGAGCAAAACCGCCTGATTGATTCATCA
>JAHHSA010000060.1 GCA_020025475.1 Oscillibacter sp. | reverse complement strand
GTATGCATGGAGATCAATGACTGTTGATCTGGATAATAGTGCTCCTCGAACGAAAGAAATCTTTGATACCTCTGAACTTATTGAAGAATAACGAAGATAAACTGTTCGACTTATTCCAATTATTCTAACAGAGGAGGTTCCCAACGGTGAGAACCTCCTCTGTTTTTGCCAGATCGCCCACAAGTGTTTTTACATTTGTGGCAAACAAAATCGCGGATGACGCGTATTTTAAAATAGGCGTCACTGTTCAGGTTGACAGTTGTAATCCTATGCGTTATATTTGGCTTACAGGAGTAAACCGATGAATCGTAGGAGGCGGCCTTATGGAAAAGCAAACTGTTACCCTGAGCCAGAGTGAATGGACGGTGATGGAAACCCTGTGGCAGCGGCCCAAAACCCTGATGGAGCTGGTGCGGGAGCTGGCGGATTCCGCCCACTGGGCCAAGAGCACCGTCACCACCATGGTACGGCGCATGGAGGAAAAGGGTCTCATCACCTATCAGATGCAGGGCCGGGCCAAGCTGTTCTCCGCCGCTGTTTCCCGGGAGGATGTGGTGGCCGGAGAGACCGATTCCCTGCTGAAGCGGGCTTATCACGGCAGCGTCAGCCTCATGTTCAGCGCCCTGACGAAGAAGCAAGACCTGTCCAAGGAGGAGATTCAGGAGCTGCGGGACATTCTCGCGCAAGCGGAGGAGGGATTACAATGATGGCGTGGATACTTTCATCCTCGGTTTTGATTTGTGTGGTTCTGCTGATCCGGCGGCTGACGCTGGGCAGGATCAGCATGCGCCTGCGCTACGCCCTCTGGGCGCTGGTGCTGGTGCGGCTGCTGGTGCCCTTCAGCTTTGGCAGCACCCCGGTCAGCATCATGAACACCGCCCAGCAGGTGCCGGTGATCCAGGACGCCCAGGTACTCCACGACATTCAGCACATCGAACATTCCCCCAGCGGCACCGTGGAGGGCTATCACCGGGGTGATTACATGGCAGACTTCCCCACCGTCATCGCCGAGCAAAAGAGTGAGGAGGAGTTCTCCCGGATGAGCGCCGTGCTGCATCTCCGGGATATGCTGCTTCCTCTCTGGAGGGTGGGCGCGCTGGTCCTTGCCTCCGCCTTTTTGCTCATCAATCTTCGGTTCCGCGCAACGCTGCGGAAAACCCGTACCCGGCTGGAAGCCGCCGACTTCCCCCTGCCGGTCTATGTAACAGACAACGTAGAAACGCCCTGTCTCTTCGGCCTCCTCCGCCCCACCGTCTATGTGACGCCGGAGGTAGCAAGTGATCCCCAGGCACTGCACTATGCGCTGGAGCATGAACTGACTCACTTCTATCAGGGGGACTTCGTGTGGTCGATTCTGCGGTGTGTCTGCCTCTGCCTCCATTGGTTCAACCCCCTGGTATGGCTGGCGGTGAAGCTGTCCCGGCAGGACGCAGAGCTTTCCTGTGATGAAGGCACCATCCGCCGCCTGGGTGAAAGCCATCGGGTGGCCTACGGCAATACCCTGATCGACCTGACCTGCGCCCAGCGCCGTCCGGCGGAGGTGCTGTACGCCGCCACCACCATGACCGGCAGCAAGAAGAGCATCCGGGAGCGGGTGATCTTCATCGCCCGGAAGCCTCAGAATCTGGCCCTGGCGGTGGTGACCGTGGCTCTGGTCACGGCAGTAGCCGTTGGCTGCACCTTCACCGGCGCCGACAACCCCACAGAAGAGCCGGAGGCTACCCCGGAGCCTCTGACCCAGGAGGAGCTGGCGTACTTCCAGGAGAACTACTTCTCCTCCGGCTACTCCATTGCCAATCAGTTCCTCACCTCCCTGTACACCAGTCCGGAAACCATCGACCTTTTTGAACTGTTCTACAACGGAACCTCTCTGCCCGGTGCCATGAGCCAAGAGGAGCTGGAAACCCTGTTGGAGGCGTACCCCGACATCTGGGCCGATACCGACTGCAAAAAGCTGCCGGTCAAGGATATGGACGCCATTTTGGAGCAGTATGTCGGTCTCCGCTTTGCAGAAACTGCGGGGATTGGGCTGGACAGCTTGACCTATCTGGAGCAATATGATGCCTACTATCATTTTCACGGCGACACCAACGCCCGAACCGGTGTGGAATTTTCCACCGGGTTCCGTCAGGGTGATCAGGTTTCTCTCTATTATGAGGATAAGATGGTCACCTTGGAAAAGGCGGGGGACAGCTGGCACATCCGCTCCAACCGGTTTGCCCCTATGCCCACCCTGCCCGCGCAGCTTCCCGACGAGGAGCCCTTCCTGACGGTGCCGGTGGCCTCGCTGGATACCGTGGAACCCCATGTGGTCGAAACGGAGCCTTTCACCCGACAGGAGTGGGGGAAATTGGTAGACGATCTCTCTTATCCGGGTACTGACGGTCAGCCCAACCGTAGTATTTTGGCAGGCGTCTGGCCAGACGGCAGCATCTACGCCTGCTATGTGGTCTATGACAATGCGGCCGGTGAAGACACCTATCATCGGTTTGCAAAGCTTTGCGATGCCGCTTACACCGACGACATTCTGAACAGCGAAGAACCCAGTATCTTTATCCGCCCCTATACGGACCTCTTGGGATACAGCGGCTTCTCCCTCTTTTGCTCCTACGGTACAGCAGGCCATCGGTATTACACCTTCACCCCCGATGGACAGCTGATGCAGCTGTTGGAGATCGGTGGCACAATTGACCGCCAGTTTACCGCCCAAGGCCGTACATTCGCCTTTGATGACGCCGGTGGTTTGGAGGAATTCCAGCTGCTGCTCCGGGACGGAGGAGCCTTGCGCACCGCCCCTCTGGCAGAGCTGCTGAAGCAGGCGCTGCCCGATTCGGCGGAGCAGACGCTGACCCGGGTGGATGACCGGGGCGTGGGCGTCATCAGCTATTATGATGACAGCATCTCCTACCTGCCCCGCCGCTATGTTCGCGTGGCCTGTGACGGCGAGAACCTCTGTTTCTATCCGGAGGAAGTACAGACTTACACCGACGGCATTGCCGACAACATCGACGTTCCAGACGCTGTTCTGGAGCTTGCAAAGCAGTTTGCCGATGATAATCTCATCTATCTGCTGGAGCAGCACCCGGAAATGGCCTCTCTGGACGATTGGCGAATTTCAAACATCGTTCTGCGAGAGACCAAAACCGTGGACGGTGCCACCGTGGAGCTTTACGCCCCGTGGGTCGACTTCCACACCGCAGATCCAGAGCATTTTCCCTATGCAGGCGGCACCACTGTCACTCCCGATGGCTGGCTTTCCATGGACGCCGACTATTTCGAGCAGTTCGATCTGATCCTGCGCAATGTCCAGACCGGCCGCTTCGTGATCGCTCACGGTGATCCCTACACCGACAACACCATTGATTCGCTGTTGGCCGACTCCCCCCAGCTGCGGGCCGATCTGACCTACATGGCGGAGCTGCGGGGCTTCCGGGAGGGAGACCCGGCCCGGCTGGTGCTGGAGCAGAACGGAGAAGACCCCGTTGTCCTGGAAAACAACTGGACTTCGCAGATGCCTACTACGAGCGGAGAATCGAAACTACTCCCGGCAGCCAATTCCGCTGGAGGGATGTGACCACAGAAATCACGCCCTTGGAGGCTGAGACCGAACAGGTCATGAAGCAAGACGGCTGCATCGATCAGGATAGCTTTTCCTTCTTCCTCCGGGTGATCTTTGTGCCGGAAACTCAGCGGGCCTCGCAAAACGCCATGGCGGGAACACCGGGGACTACACTGGCGGCAATCCCAAGGGTCCCACCGGAGCAGCGGTTTTGTAATTGGGATTGCGGGGCGGGTTTACAAGTTTTCACACCTGTGCTACAATTGCGCGATAGAACAAAACCGATTTGTCGGTTCTAAAGAAAGAGGAGAAATCATGTCCAGCACGCAAAAGGTCGAACAGAGAATCCTGTGGATCTCGTTCGGCGCAGGTGCAGCCTTTGCCATCGTGGAATTTATCAGCGCCATCCTGACGCAGTCCCAGTCCGTCCTGATGGATGCCGCCTATGACGCGTCCGAGTTGATCATTATCATTTTGACGTTGTTCCTGACGCCGCTGTTCCACCGCCCCATCTCGGAGAAGTGTCCCTACGGCTTTGCCCAGGTGGAGTCCATTTTCATTATCATTAAGAGCTTTATGATGCTGGCGGTGACGGTGAGCCTTTCAGTCAACAGTATTCATTTGGCCATCTCCGGCGGCCATACGGTAGATGGGGGACGGATCTCCCGCCTACAGCTGGTGCTGGGCCTTGCCAGCGTGGTCATCTACGCCATCATACGGCGGATGAACCGCTCGGTCTCCTCTCCCACGGTTCATGCGGAGCTGCTGGGCTGGAAGATGGACATCGGCTACAGTGTTGGCATGGCCCTGGCCTTCTATGCCTCCACGTTCCTGGGGCGGTCGCCCCTGGCGTTTGTGGCGCCCTACTTTGACCAGATTGTGGCTGTCATCATTGTGCTGCTGACCCTGCCGGAGACGGTGAAAATGCTCTGGCGGGCGATCCAGGATGTGTTTCTCTTCTCCCCGGAGCAGAGTCTGGTGGAGGAGGTCAAGGCCCTCTGTGGAGAGATTCTGGGAAAGTACGCCTTTCAACCGGTGTTTTACGACATCACCCGCACCGGACGCTGCCTCTGGATTGCCGTCTACTTCTGCATCCGGGAGGATACCCTGTCCATCCCCACGCTCCGCAGTGCTTCTGATGAGGTGCAGACGGTGCTACAGGAGAAAATCGGCAGCTGTTCCAGCGAGCTGATCGTGGTGCCGGAGGACTACAGGGAGTTGACCCTGCCGGAGTGAGCGGGCCGGGAATTCCTGGAAAGCGCTTGAATTACAGCCCGTATTGTGGCACAATAAAGAGGATATCTAAGAGAGGGGACGCACCATGAAAATTTCCACAAAGGGCAGATATGCGCTGCGGCTGATGATGGACGTGGCGAACCATGACCGGGACGGTTACGTCTCTTTGAAGGATGTGGCGTGCCGTCAGGAGATCTCCCTGAAATATCTGGAACAGATCGCCGGAATGCTCTCTCGGGCAGGGCTGCTCCAAAGCGGCCGCGGCGCACAGGGCGGCTATCGTCTGGCACGGAAGCCGGAGGATTATACGGTGGGCTGCATCCTGCGGCTGACAGAGGGAGATCTGGCACCGGTGTCCTGTTTGGAGGGTGTGAGCAACCAGTGTGAGCGGTGCATGGAGTGCCCTACGGTGGATTTCTGGACGGGCCTCTACCAGGTGGTCAACCAGTATATCGACCAGTATACTCTGGCAGACCTGCTGGCAGAGCAGGTCCGCAAGCAAAACCACAGGCAAGAAAGCTAAGGCATCTGTTGGCGTCCCGTGCAGGAGGAGGGAGTTCCCCTCTTACTGCCGGGGCGCTTTCCAGTACCCGGAAGGTTGCAAAGCAATCCGGGGTGTGCTATGATGAAATAGAACAAAAATTCGACTCTTGCGGGGTGGACTATGGAGTATTCTCAGTTTCGGGCACAATTTCATCTGCGGCTGGACCCCCAGCAGGAGAAGGCTGTGCAGGCAGTGGAGGGGCCGGTGCTGCTGCTGGCGGTTCCAGGCAGCGGCAAGACCACGGTGCTGGTGTCACGGCTGGGCTATATGTGCTACGCAAAGGGCATCCCGCCGGAGAAAATTCTGACCATGACCTACACGGTGGCGGCAGCCCGGGATATGCGCCAGCGCTTTGCCTCCTTCTTCGGAGAGCAGGCCGGAGCGGCGCTGGAATTCCGTACCATCAACGGTGTTTGCAGCCGCATCATCCGACTCTACGAGCGGACTTTTGGCCGGACGGCATTCCGCCTGCTGGAGGACGGCGGGCAGAGAAGCGCCCTGCTGGCAGACCTGTGCCGGAGCCAGACCGGGGAATTCACCCAGGAGGGCACCATCAAGGCGGTGGAGACCGCCATTACCTACGTGAAAAACCAGATGCTCAACAACGAGGAACTCTCAGCCGTGAAGGTGGAGGGGGTGGATTTCCCACCAATCTACCAGGCCTACTGCAAGGCCCTGCGGGACCGGCAGCTGATGGACTACGATGATCAGATGGTCTATGCTCTGCAAATCCTGCGGCAGTACCCGGAGATTCTGGCCAGGGTTCAGGCCCGCTACCGCTATTTCTGTGTGGATGAGGCCCAGGACACCTCCAAGATCCAGCACGTCATCATCCGCCTGCTGGCGGGAAAGAGCCGGAATCTCTTCATGGTGGGTGACGAGGACCAGAGCATCTACGGCTTTCGGGCTGCCTACCCCCAGGCGCTGACAGAGTTTGAGTCCGTTTACCCCGGCGCAGCGGTGCTCTACATGGAGCAGAACTACCGCTCCACGGAACAGATTGTGGCGGCGGCAGACCGCTTTATCCAGAAGAACAGGAATCGACACCCAAAGCACATGCGGGCGACCCAGGGCAGCGGAGTCGAGCTGGTGGAGCGGAATGTCTTTGACCGGCTGGAGCAATACAGTGCCATCTGCACCCTGGCCAAGACCTGCAAAGTGGAGACTGCGGTGCTGTACCGGGATAACGACAGTGCCCTGCCGCTCATCGACCTGCTGGACCGGGAGGGGGTACCCTACCGGAGCCGCCAGGTGGAGAGCCTGTTTTTCACCAACCGCACCGTGCGGGATGTGACGGATATCATTCGGTTTGCCCAGAACCCCAACGACGGGGAGCGGTTCATGAACATCTACTATAAAATGGGAGCCGGAATCAGCCGGACCGCTGCCCAGGAGGCGGTGGCCAGGGCCGAACAATCCGGCATGACCATTTTGACTTACATCAGCAAGCTGCCCGGTGTGTCTCCCTGGACCAGGCGGCAGTGCGTTGCGTTGCAGAGCCACCTGCGCAAGCTCCTTCACGAACGGGGGGACCAGGCTGTGCGCCGAATTGTGCGGGAGATGGGTTACGGTGCTTACCTGGAAGAGCGGGAGATGGACAGCGCCAAAATGGACATTCTGGAAGCCCTGGGCTCTGCCCAGCCCTCGCCCCAGCAGCTGCTGGGACGGCTGGATGAGCTGCAAGCTGTGGTCCAGGCCGGGTCTCCGGCGGGACGGGAGTGCCCGCTGGTGCTCTCCACCATCCACTCCAGCAAGGGACTGGAATATGAACGGGTGATCCTGATGGATGTGGCGGACGGAATGTTCCCAAAGACCATCGCGGGAGAGCAGGACGACCCTGAGGATCTGGAGGCCTATGAGGAGGAGCGGCGGCTCTTCTATGTGGGCATGACCCGGGCCAAGCGGGAGCTGACGCTGTTCACCTTCCGCCGCGCGGACCTTTCGTCTCAGTTTGCCGCAGAGCTGTTTCCCAAGAGACAGGCGGTCAGGCCTGCCCCCAAGCCTTTGTCCATTGGGCTCTGCCGGGCTGATGAGGGACGGATTGCGGCCATTGCCAAAGAGTATATTCCCGGCACACGCCTCTCCCACAAGAAGTTTGGTGAGGGCATCCTGACGGCCCGGAATGGGGACATTGTCACCATTTCCTTTACGGACGCCGGTGTGAAAAATCTCTCTCTGTCCACTGCCCTGCGGGCCAATCTCCTGCAGTTGGAGTAAAGTGTTCACCGCCGATTTCACATTCCCGGACGGAATGTGATCCCGTTATGAGCTAGAATCCTGCAAGGTGAACCGTTTGCCAAAATGGGGCAGGTATCATGATGGAAGTTGTGTTCGGGCGCCGTGCCGCAGGTGGGCTGCGCCGTGCACGGGCGTGAAGAGTGAAAAAGGAACGTATCGCAATGGGTAGACCCCGTAAGGAGTTTTTTTGGAAAGATACGGACAGTCCCGTTTTGGGGCTGCATCACATCTTCTTTTTACGCAATAACAGCAGGTGCCGAAAAATCCCGACACCTGCTGATCTTTTGATGCGTTTTCCTGGGGAGGTTTTAGGAGCCCGCTCCTAACGATTGCACCTTTTTACGACTCTTGGGAGGATAACGGTATGCTCGCTAAGATGATGCAGACACTTTCCCACGAAAACCTACCTCTATTTTCTATGTTCGCTACCCTTATGAATATGCATTCGGATTCCCGTAACTGTTCGGATTATCCGAATTGTCTTCACACTTTAAGCTCTTGCAGAGGGAATGCTTTCTGATTTTGCAGCTCTGTTCCCGTGTAAAAGCTGTTTGACAGCCTTAAAAATGACAATGTAAAGCACCTTTGATTGTAAATTAGCTGCCGTCTCTGTTAAACTCGCCTTGACGAATGGAGGTATAGTGCATGAATCTCGGTACACAAATAAAGAATCATCGCAATGCTCTTACGCTTTCTCAGGAGGAATTGGCTGAGAAAATTTTCGTAACCCGGCAGTCTGTTTCCAACTGGGAAAATAACAAAACTTATCCGGACATCAAGAGCTTGCTATTGCTGAGTGAATTGTTTGAAGTCTCCATTGATGAACTGATCAAAGGAGATGTAAACACCATGAAAAAAGAAATCAATGAACAGGAACAGGTGGAATTTCAGAGAGATAGTACTATTTTTAGTGTGCTGCTTGTCATGATGCTTGTTTTGCCGATTCCTCTGAGTAAGTTGCTGGGTTGGATCGGTTGGGGAATTTGGGGAGTGATTGCTGCAGCTGGACTTTATTATGGAATCCGTGTGGAGCGATACAAGAAAAAGCACAACATTCAGACCTATAAAGAAATCATTGCCTTCACGGAGGGAAAATCCCTGTCTGAAATTGAACAGGCCCGGGAAGAAGGAAAACGTCCCTATCAGAAAGTCCTGCTTGTGGCAGGCTCTGCGCTGCTTGCTTTTGCGGTAACAGCCGGTATCTATCTTATTTTCCGTTTCATATCATACGTTCCATCAACATTCCAGATGCCCTCCACTTATTAAGATGCCCCCATTATGGGTTTCAACGGTCATTGCTACAAGCAATGCAAATTCACATGAGCAAAAAAACAGTGCATACACATCGTAAAGGACTGCATTTTTCTTTTCCTATTCGATAAATCATGAAAACCACATTGCCTTTTCGCCCTTGAAGTGTGGCGTTGAACCATTCTGGTATGGATCATAACGGTTTTCGTTACATCCAAATTCTTGTAGGAAAATGATTTTCCCTTCATGATTCCAGCGAGTGAGAGATACTCCGTCAAACGCTTCTACCGTTCCATCATTCATAGCATTGCGGAAGTACCATTCAACAACTGTTTGCTCATCTGTATGAATGAATTGTTTGATGTCCCATTGCAAAACAGCACCTCGACGATTCCATTCGTCAAACCATAATTTTATCTTTGATAAACCATGATATTCAGGTCCCCAGCTTTCGATATATATGGCATTATCTGCAAAAATTTTCTGTATCCCCAAATCTTTCTTTTGCAACCACATATCAAACCAGAGCTGAATGATGGACTCTCTCTCCTTCATACTTTTCATCCTCCTGTACTGAAAACAACTCATTTATTAGAATTGTTGGATAAATTCTGATTATCTTAACACGTTATCTTTTTCATAAGTATACCATAGCCTGCTGAATTTGCTGACTGTTTTTTAGG